>CAVESC010000112.1:0-9229 GCA_963618275.1 Bacteroidaceae bacterium | reverse complement strand
TTAATGATAAAACTTTTTGAATTCATAGTAAAGGCAACCTTGTCTAACATAGCCAGTATTCTGGTTTTGTAAGAAATTTAAATACTTCTTTTTCTTTTAGAGAAAGTTTATAATGTGGATAAATAAGAAATGAGGAAAGAAAATGAATTTATTTGATATGGATGAAGATATAAGACAACTACCACTTGCCAGTAGAATGCGCCCTGTAAGTATAGATGAAATTGTAGGACAACAACATATTATTGGAAAAGATAAATTACTCTATCGTGCTATTAAAGCAGATCGTTTAGGTTCTATTATTTTATATGGACCTCCAGGGGTTGGAAAAACAACGATTGCGAGAGTTATTGCTAATACAACAAATTCACATTTTTGTAAATTAAATGCGACGAATGCAGGAATTAAAGATGTGGAAAAGATAATAGAAGAAGCTAAATTTAATCAAAATGCTTATCATAAAGGAACTATTTTATTTATCGATGAAATTCATCGTTTTAATAAAACACAACAAGATTATCTTCTTCCTTATGTAGAAGATGGTATTGTTATTCTCATTGGAGCCACTACCGAAAATCCATATTTTGAAGTCAATAATGCCTTACTTTCAAGATGCCGCATTTTTGAATTAAAACCTTTAGAAAAACATGATTTGATCAATTTAATTGATAGAACACTTACTGATCAAAAACGTGGTTTAGGAAATGAAAAAATCATAATTGATGAAGATGCTAAAAATTTTTTAGCTGACATGGCTAGTGGAGATGCAAGAAGTGTTTTAAATGCTTTAGAACTTGCGTATCTTACAACAGATAAAAATAAAGATGGAAGTATTCATATTACTCTTGAAGTAGCAGAAGAATGTATTCAAAAGAAAGCTATTAAATATGATAAAGATGGTGATAATCATTATGATGCTATTTCTGCTTTTATTGAATCTATGAAACATACAGAACCTGATGCAACATTATACTACCTTGCTAGAATGTTGATTGCAGGAGAAGATGTCAAATATATTGCTAGAAGAATTTGTGTATGTGCAAGTGAAGATATTGGTTTAGCAAATTCACAAGCTTTAGTTGTTGCTACAAATGCTTTTCTAGCCGTTGAAAGAATTGGAATGCCTGAATCAGCTACTATTTTAGCACATGCTGCTTTATATGTTTGTTGTTCTCCAAAATCAAATACGGCTTCAAAAGGAATTTTTATGGCAATGGAAGATGCCAAAAAAACAACTCAAGTCCCTATTCCACCATTTTTACAAGATGCAAGTTATAAAAGTGCTTGGAAGCTAGGAAGAGGAATAGGCTTAGATGATATTCATGCTTTTAATAATCACTATTCTGGTAAAAAGTGCATGCCTCCAGAATTATCTCATCAACAATATTTTAAGTTATCTTCAATGGGGAGTGAAAAGAGAATACAAGCATTTTTAGATTATTTGAATAAGGAGATTTCAAAATGAAAATAGATATTACTTTAAAAATAACACCGAAGATGGTAAAAGATGCTCAAGGTAATGAAAAGAAAGCATTAGTAGGACATTTAGGAACACATTTTGATGTGATGAATAAAGAATTTCCTTTAGAATATACGGAAAGAAAAGGAATTGTTTTTGATGTAAGACATGTAAGAGATAGAGATATAGAAATCAATGATATTGATTTAGATAAAGTTGAAAAAGAGATGTTTGTTGCTTTTTATACAGGATTTATTGAAGAAAAAGGGTATGGTACACAAACTTATTTTAAAGAACATCCCCAACTTTCAAAAGAGTTGATTGATAGACTTTTAGATAAAGAAATATCAATTATTGGTGTGGATTTTGCAGGTGTAAGAAGAGGAAAAGAACATACACCAATGGATCAATATTGTGCTGATAGAGGTGTTTTTATTGTAGAAAATTTATGTCATTTATCTAAGATTACAAAACCAACATTTACAGTGCATACCTATCCAATGAATTATACAGAAATGACAGGTCTGCCATGTAGAGTTGTTGCAGAAATATAAAAAGTAAAGATTTAAAAAATCTTTACTTTTTATATACTTTCTTTAAAGTTTCTACCAATTGGTAAAATAGTAGAATCTTTTAAAATCAATTCTTTAGCTTTGATTTCTTGAATATAATTTTTATTAATAACAAATGATTTATGAATTTGAATAAAATTATTAGAATCAATTTCTTTAATAAAAGAAGATAAGTTTTTTCTTTCAATAAAGTCACCATTATCATGATGAATAATAAGTTTATGATTCATTGATTCTACATATATGATTTGAGCAAGTCTTAATTCAAAAGACATTTGTTTGTTTTTATAATGATAAGTCTTAAATCTTGAAAATATTTGTTGATGAATTATCTTAGATTTAGAATGAAGACTGTTTTTTAAATCATCATTTTCAAAATATAAATGTACCCCTAAGGTTAAACACTCATTGAGTAAATGAAAATCTTTAGGACCAATAATATAAATCAAAGTTTCTGGATATTTATTGATTTGATGGATTTTGTCTAAATCTTGAAATGTGTTTATTTCAATAACATAGATATCATCATAAGATGCTGGATTGAATTTTTCTAAATAGTAATCTTTTGCTGCAAAATATTTTTTGATTATCTCAAAATAATAATCTTGTACATGACAGGCGATACGAATCATTTTTTATCACCAGCTATCTTTTCTAAATAGTAAGCTAAAGGCTCTTTTTTATCTAATTGATCAAGAATATGATAACGATCTTTAAAGATAATTCCTTTTTCTTTTAAAAATTCAATTGCATCGATTACTTCTTTTCTTTTCCTTGTAACAATGGGTTGGAAAGAAAAAGAAGATCCATCTTTCATCAATACATTAAAAATAACATTATAACCATTAGTTCCATAAAAAAGCATTGGAACTGCTTCATAAGTTACCTGGATATACATGATTTTATCCAGTTTTATTTTCATTTGATAATCTATCTTTCTTGTAAAAAGACTACGAAAAAAAGCATGAGATTTTTCTACTACACTATCATAAAAAGTGTATTTAAGATAATGTTCATCAACTTCCCAAATATTTTTACAAAATGCCATGCTTGGAAGATAAATAAAGATAATTAAAAAAATAAGAAAAAATCCACAAATATTCATTGCTGAAAAGGGACTAAAAAGTATTAAAAAAATAGCCCAAGCAATAATTATAGCTGAATAAATGAAACTTGATTTGTAGTTAGGTTTTCCTACTTTAAATTTCATGCTATCCCTCCTCGTATAATTGTATTGTACCATAAGTTATTTGCTTAACGGTGTTGTTTGTGTCATTTCTAGGTTGTTGGTGCCACTTCTATTGTAAGAAGTTATTGAAAGTTTATGATGAAGTTAGGAGGTGGAAGTGATGAAAGTTTTTTCACTAGCAACATTAACATTAAAAAGGAATAAGAAGCAATATATAATTTATGGTTTAACGCTTATTTTTGCTATCGTGATTCATTTGATTTTTTCGGAATTTATCAACAATCCTTATTTACTAGAAGCAGATAGGGTTAGAGCAATTGGGGATCCTGAAGGGCCTGATTTACCACTATCAATGGGATTACCATTTTTAATTATTCTATTTTGTTGGTTTATGATTATTTATGCAAGTCAATATTTCTTAAATCAAAAGAATCAAGAATTTGGAATTTTATTTACTTGTGGTTTTAATCTTTTAGATTTTATTAAATATACACTTATTCAAATGGGAATTGTCTTTATTTTTGTTTTACCTATTTCATTTGTTTTAGGTGTTATTAGTTTATTATTTATACATTCAAAGATATACCCTTACCTACAAATCAATCATTCAATTTATATCATTACACCAAGCACCTTTTTTACAACAATATCTGCTTTAGGTGTACTAGTTATTGTAGTGATTATCTTTTTAGTGGGACAACTTCATAAAAGTGATATTTATACTTTGATCAATGATGAAAATAAGGTACAAGCTATTCATTTTGTAAGTTTTAAAAAAATGATGATGTATTTACTTATTTATTTGATAGGATTTTGTTCAATTATAACGGTTGAAGGAAATTTAATAAATTATATTCCACCAACAGCTTTAGGTGTTGGTGGAATGTATGGATTATATAAGTATTTATTACCACAAATCTTTTTAAAAAATAAAAAGAATTTAAAAGGAAAACAAATATATATTTGTTTATCACATGTGGGATTGATGATTAAATCAACAGCTTCTTTAATAGGATTACTTACATTATTAATAACAGTTTTATTACCTGTTTTAGCATCACAAAATATAAAAAGTAATGAATTTGTGACAGGAATGATCAGTTATTTATTTATTGTATCAATGGTGATTATTTCTATTTTATATAAGATGAATATGGAAAAGAAAATAAAGATGAAAGAATTCACTATTTTAAATAAAGTAGGTTATGTTTATCGTGATTTAAAAAGAATTCTTTTGAAAGAAAATATGCTTTATTTTATGTATGTTCTCGTTATTCCTTTACCTTATTTAATCTTTATTGCGAGACAGTTTATCTTAATGAATTCAATGATGTTAACTTTCTATAGTGGATTGTTTATTTACTATGTAGTGACTTTATTGATTTGTCTTTTATTAAATTATTATGTAGGGAAAGTACAATTATTAAAAGGAGAATAATAGTTATGGAAACAGTTTTACAAGCAAAAAATATGACAAAGATTTATGGTATGGGGAGTAAACAACCATTTACAGCTTTAAAAAATATCGATTTAGAAATTAAAACAGGAGAATTTATTGTTGTAATGGGAGCTTCGGGTTCTGGTAAATCAACTTTAGTGAATAATATTTCAACAATAGATATTCCTACTAATGGGAGTTTGTATATCTTAAATCAAGAAGTGAAACAAATGTCTGAAAATCAATTAGGAAAATTTAGATATCAATATTTAGGTTTTGTTTTTCAAAATTATAATTTATTAAATTCTTTAACGGTTTATGAAAATATTATGATTCCTTTAAAACTTATTGGAGAAGATAAAAAAATCATTGACGAAAAAGTACATCAAATAACAAAAGAATTAAACATTGAATCATTATTAAATAAATATCCTCATGAATGTTCTGGTGGACAACAACAAAGAGTCGCTATTGCAAGAGCATTAATTGGAAATCCTAAAATCATTATTGCAGATGAACCAACAGGAAACTTAGATAGTCAAAATTCACATGAAATATTATCTATTTTTAAAAAGATGAATGAAAATCATATTACGATCATTATGGTAAGCCATGATCCATTGATTGCTTCTTATTCTTCAAGATTGCTTTATTTAAAAGATGGTAAAATTGAAAAAGAATTATTTAAAGGTGATAAAACACAACAAGAATATTTTAAAGAAATCGTCAGTATTAATTCAAAGGAAATGCAAAAGATGTTGGACTAAGATATAATAAATAAAAGGATGATTTATATGAGTTTTAATATTTATATTTTTATCATTTTTGTTATTATTGTAGGTCTTTATTTTTATATGAATAAAAATAAAGAAAAGAAACAAGAAGCAAAAAGATATGATTTGATTGTTATCTTTAAGGAAGAAAAATATATAGATATTAGAAATAATGAATCTCTTAACCAATTAGCAAACTGGAGTTATTATTCTAAAAAAGGATTTAGAGGTTTTTGTTTACAAACAAAAGAAGAGTTAGAAAGAACGATTATTCAAGAACTAGCTTTAGAAAAAGATGATTTTGAAGTGATTAATGGGGATTCAGGATTGTATGTACCTTCATAGAGAAGATTTACTTGTTTGTATAATTTGTACAAACAAGTTTTTTTATGAAAAACTTGATTTTTATTAAAGGACAGGTGTATTCTTTTGAAGAATTAAAGATAAAGGATGAAGGAAAATGAATGTTAATGAAATAAGAGAAAAAAGTAGAAGTGTTATTGGACCTTATTGTAAGTCATGTCCAGTATGCAATGGAAAAGCTTGTTCTAATAAAGTACCTGGACCTGGGGCTAAAGGAACAGGAACAGTGGCTATTAAAAATTATGAGGCTTGGCAAAAGATAGAAGTTAAAATGGATACACTTGCTGAAAATAAAGAAATCGATACAACTTTTGAAATGTTTGGTAAAACATTTAAGTATCCTGTTTTTGCAGGACCTGTAGGTGCTGTTAGTCAACATTATAGTGACTTATATGATGATAATAGTTTTAATGAAATTTATGTAAGTGCCTGTGCAGAAAGTGGTATTGCTGCTTTTACTGGTGATGGTTTAAATGAAGAAATCATGATGCATGCAACTCATTATATTAAAGAAAATAATGGAATTGGTGTACCAACTATTAAACCTTGGGATAAAGAAACATGTTTTAAAAAATTAGAATTAGCGAAAGCTTCAAAGGCTTTTGCGATAGCCATGGATGTTGATGCAGCCGGGCTTCCTTTTTTACAAGGAAGAATTCCGCCAGCAGGTAGAAAAAGTGTTGCCGAACTTAAAGAAATCATTGATTATGCAAGTGTGCCTTTTATTGTTAAAGGAATTATGTCAGTAGAAGGAGCACAAAAAGCCATTGATGCTGGTGCAAAAGCTATTGTTGTTTCTAATCATGGTGGTCGTGTTTTAGATGGAACTCCTGCAACAGCTACTGTTTTAGAAGAAATTGCAGATCGTTTTAAAGGACAAGTTAAAATTATTGTTGATGGTGGTATTCGTAGTGGTTTAGATGTTTTTAAAGCTCTTGCTTTAGGAGCGGATGCAGTCATTATTGCACGTCCATTTGTCAATATGATCTATGGTGGTGGAAAACAAGGCGTAGAAGCTTATGTTCAACAACTTGGTCAAGAATTAGAA
The DNA here is from genome assembly GCA_963618275.1 of Bacteroidaceae bacterium. GTDB lineage: Bacteria > Bacillota_I > Bacilli_A > Erysipelotrichales > Coprobacillaceae > Faecalibacillus. The sequence goes on along the minus strand of CAVESC010000112.1, from coordinate 2,390 downwards.
AATACAATGATGATGACAGGTGTTTCTTCTTTAAATGAAATTTCTAAAAAGAATATTTATAAATAGAAGTCTTTGTGAAAAATCAAAGACTTTTTATTTTAATTTACAATTAAAATTCTAATAATTATAATTCTAATTGTTTAGGAGGCGCCTTTATGAATTACCATTTACTTATGTTAGAAAATCATACGATTTTCACAAAAAAGTTTTTTGAAAGAATAAAGAATCTTGAATTATCATTTGGACAACCAAAAATTTTAGAATATTTATTAGATAATGAAGGAAGTATGCAAAAAGATATTGCATTAGCATGTTTTATTGAACCTGCCTCTGTCACATCAGTTCTTGCTAAAATGGAAAAGGATGGATTGATTTTTAAGAAGAATTTAAATGGGAATCGTCGCTCTTATTATGTTTATTTAACAGATATTGGTAAGAAAAAAGCAAAAGAAATACAAAATCATTTTAAAGAAATGGAAGGAGAAGTTTTAAAGGATTTATCAAAGGAAGAAATTAGTGAATTATATACTTTATTAGGGAAGGTGAATAAGAATTTATGGAATATGTAAATTTAATTATTCAACAATTGATTATATTTGTAATATTTACATTTATTGGAATCTATGCAATTAAAAGAAGTATATTAGATGAGACAGGATTAAATTATTTATCTAATTTGATTATTAAAATTACTTTACCGATCATGCTCTTTTATAATACTTTAACAGGTGCAACTAAAGAAGAATTAGTACAAGGAATATCCATTATATTTATATCAATTATTTTTTATGTAGTTTTGGTATTGGTTTGTTATAGTTTAAAAAATATATTTCATATAAATGAAGAAAAGGGAAATGTTTATTTAGCATCTTCATTATTTGGTAATGTAGGATTTATTGGTATTCCTATTATTAGTGCACTTTTTCCACAAAAGGGGATGTTATATATTGCTTTGTTTACGATTGTAGATCAACTTTTACTATGGACACTAGGTTTATCATTGACAAGTAAAAAAGAGGAAAGTACATTTCAATTAAAATCATTACAAAAGATGATCAATCCCTCAACAATTGCTATTATTTTAGCAATAGTCCTCGTTTTACTTAATGTTCATTTACCACAAACTTTTTTAATTGCTTTTGGTAAGATAGGAAATGTGACTTCACCTTTAGCTATGATTTATTTAGGAGGTATCTTTTGTTATATTGATTTATTTGATTGCCTTAAACAAAAAGAATTTTATGGAACTATTTTTATTAAAATGCTTATACTTCCTGTTTTATTTTATTGTATGATGATGCGCTATACTTCTTTTACACAAGATTTAGTGATGACAATGGCAGTTTTAATGGGATTACCAACGATGTCTTCAGTTGCAATGCTTGCTAAATCTCATGAGTGTTATGGAGAATATAGTTCAGGATGTGTATTATTGACAACAATTGCTAGTTTATTTACTTTACCAATTATTTGTTTTGTGATTAATTTTGTATAAATAAAGATGATAGAAACTTATTATGTGAATTTTCATATAGTAAGTTTTTTTAAGTGAATAAATGAAAAAACATAGACTTCTTTTTTATTATAATAATAATTGTTGCTTATGAATTATTATCGTGATAATATATAGATATGAATTATTATCATAATAATAAGGAAACGAGGAAGAAAAAAGTATGTACAAAAGTTTAGAACCTTATGCAAAGTTAGTTGATTTTTTAAGTGCTGCATTAGGTGACAATTGTGAAATAGCTTTACATGATTTAACATCTAAAGATCAAGAAGTCGTAGCTATTTCAAATAACCCAATTTCAGGAAGAGAAGTTGGTGCGAAGTTATCAAATTTATCATTACATTATCTAGAAGAAAAACAATATTTAGATCATGATTATGTTATGAACTATAAAACAGTAGGAAATGATGGTAAATTAATGAGAGCGGCAACTTATTTTATTAAAGAAGAAGGCCGTGAAATGCCAGTTGGTATGTTATGTATTAATGTTAATATTTCTGATTTAGAGTATTTAACTTCTACAATTAAAAAGATTTTAGGAATTAAAGAAGAAAAAGATATCGAATTTAAAATGGATAACCCAGTTGAAATCTTATCATCACCATTAGATGAAATGGTTGATATGTATATTAAAGAATGTTTAGAAAAGATGGGATTCCCAAGTTATTTCTTAGCTGAAAGATTAAATGTTGATGAAAAAATCAAGGTTGTAAAATATTTACAAGAAAAAGGGACATTTAAGGTAAAAGGTGCTATTGTATTAGTGGCTGAAAAATTAGCGGTATCTGAACCAACTGTATATCGTTATTTAAAGAAAAATGTTTAAAGGAGCTAACTATATAAAATTCAAGTGATTTTATGAAAAAGTTTGAAAATA
>CAVESC010000111.1:0-9496 GCA_963618275.1 Bacteroidaceae bacterium | reverse complement strand
ATCAAGAAAAGGTAAGAATACGACAAGAAGGTAAAGAAGAAGGCTTAAAAGAAGGCTTAAAAGAAGGCTTAAAAGAAGGATTAGAAAAAGGAAAAAGTGAAGGAGAACTTCTTAAAGCTAAAGAAAACACATTAATGCTTTTTAAAAGTAAATATCCTCAAGAAGATAAACAACTATTAGAAAATTTAACGTTATCACAATATAACGACATATTTAAAGCTTTAATAGAAAACAAAGATTTAAAGGCGATCAAAGAAATGATTAAATAGTAAACGGATATCTTAAAAGATATCCGCTCTTTTTATTTATGAACACCAGGACCTGCTTTAACAACAGTACTAGGTAAATCATATTTTTTAAAGTTTTCTTGGAACATTTTTGTAAGCTTTTTAGCTGTTTTATCATATTCGCGTTTATTTGACCAAGTATTTTTAGGATTCAACATTTCTGCTGGAACACCTGGACAACTTCTTGGGATTTTTAGATTAAAGAATGGTTCTTTGACGTATTCGACAAAATCTAAATCACCATTTAAAGCAGCATTGATCATGGCACGTGTATATTTTAATGGAATACGATGTCCTTTTCCATAAGAACCACCAGTCCATCCAGTGTTAATTAAGAAGACATTAGCTCCTGATTTTTCAACACGGCGTCCGAATTGTTGAGCATATAAAGCTGTATCTAATGGGAAGAATGGTTCCCCAAAACATGTTGAAAATGTTGCTTCTGGTTCAGTAACACCATTTTCAGTTCCAGCAAGTTTGCTTGTATAACCTGAAACAAAGTGATAGATAGCAGCGTTACGGTCAAGTTTGGAAATAGGTGGTAAAACCCCAAAAGCATCAGCTGCTAAAAAGAAAATTGTACGTGGGATAGGTCCAACTCCTGATGAAACAGTATTTGGAATATAATCAATTGGATAACCAACACGTGTATTTTCTGTAATAGAACCATCATCAAAATTAATAATACGTGTATCTTCGAATAGTTTAACATTTTCTGTTACAGCACCAAAACGGATAGCATTCCAAATTTCAGGTTCATGTTCTTTTGAAAGGTTAATACATTTAGCGTAGCATCCACCTTCAAAGTTGAAAATGGTATTTCTAGACCAACCATGTTCATCATCACCAATCAAACGTCTATTTGGATCAGCTGAAAGTGTTGTTTTTCCAGTTCCTGATAATCCAAAGAATAAAGCAGTATCACCATCAACTCCCATATTGGCAGAACAATGCATTGTAAAAATTTTCTTTTGTGGAAGTAAATAGTTCATGACACAGAAGACAGCTTTTTTGATTTCTCCTGAATAACCAGTTCCAGCAATTAAAATAATTTGTTTTTCAAAATCGATCATAATAGCAGCTTCACTATTTAATCCTAATTTTTGATAATCTACTTTACATCCAGGAGCAACTAAAATTAAAAAGTCTTCTTTAAAATCTTTTAATTGTTCCTTTTTAGGTCTAATAAGTAAGTTTCTAATAAATAAGTTTTGACTTGCTTTTTCATTGATAACTCTAAAACCATATTGATATTTACGGTTAGCTCCTGCAAAACCATCAAAAATATATAAATCTTTATCATTTAAATATTGAATCATTTGATTATAAACTTGATCAAAAACTTCTGCTGAAACAGGACGATTAACATTACCCCAAGCAATCAAATCATGAACAGCAGGTGTATCAACAATATACTTATCATTTGGAGAACGACCGGTTCTTTCTCCAGTTTCTATACATAAAGCACCAGCACGTGAAAGTCTTCCTTCTTTATGAAGTAAAGCTTTTTCTACAAGCGCACCAGGCGGATTGTTTCTAAAAATGTTTCCCGTATGATTAAAACCATATTTTTCGATATTCAATGTATCCATATTATTCCTCCTTTGGATTCCCTACATATAATGATACAAAAAAAATGTTATAAAATCCATAGAAAGCGCTTACTTTTTTTAATAAATGATGCTAATGTCAAAATAGGTTTGTTGAAAATGGTGATTTTATCAGGGTTTTCAAATATTTATAAATAAAAAAACACATTAGAAAGTTAACTAATGTGTTTTTAGGAAATATGATAATAAACAAATAAAAAAGATCATTTAGGGGGATGATCTTCTTTATATATATAGGGAATCGAGTAATAAAAAATTAATATATTGGGAAACTATTACTGAAAATCGTAAAATATATGAGAGATATAAATATTATGGGATATCTCTTTTATTTACATTTCATTTTTTATTACACGCTTATTATAGCGCAATATGACGAATTGAGTAGAGACATCTATCCTAAAAAGAATTGTAAGTATTTGTGCAATGTGCACAAATAGTGTAAAATGAAGAGGGTGATGATATGGGATTTACAATTGATGATGCATTAAGAGAGTTTAAAAAGAATTATAAAATGACCTTACTTGCTGGAAGTGATGGATGTTCGAATGCGATGACATGGGTACAAATGGTAGAAGATAAAACCATCTTGCAACAACTTTGGGGAAAAGAACTTGTTGTCACAACAGGACTTGGATTTCAAAGTCAAGAAAAGCTTAAGGAATTTATTGAACAACTTGTTAAATATCATAGTGTGGGACTTGTTATTAATACTGGAAAGTATATTTTTGATATTGATCAAGATATTATTGATTATTGTAATGACTTAAGTTTTCCATTATTAGTTGTTCCTTGGGAAGTGCATATTGCAGATATGATCAAAGATTTTTCTTATCATTGCTTGCGAGCTGAAAGAGATGATAAGTATATTAATCAAACAGTGATGGATACTTTAATAAATCCAGCAATTATTGAAGAGTCAAGAAATAAATTAGCAGGGGATTTTGATGTAGAAAACGATTTTCAAGTCATGGCAATCTCTGTAGAAACAGATGAAGAATTAGGAATGATGGAAAGAAGAAGTATTAAATTTCAATTAGAACTTTGTTTTGAAAAAGTTGAAGGAAATTATAGCTTTTTCTGGTTTGATGGTTACTATATTATGATTTTTAATAACTTAGAAGATAGTGCACTGGTAGAAGTTATTAATGAAATGTATAAACGTGCTAAAAAACGATTACATTATACACTTCATTTAGGAATTGGTTCAAAGATGGTCGATTTTAGAAATATGATTTTAAGTTATAAAAGAGCGATTGCAGCTTGTAAAATGGCTAAACAATTTGATTATCCACAAATTTATTTTGATGATATGGGAGTTTATCAATTGTTGTTTATTATTGAAGATCAAGGTATTTTAAGACAGATGTATCGTAGTATGTTAGGAGTTTTAATTGATTATGATAAAAAGCACAATACTCAATTAGAAGAGACACTTTATCAGTATTTAAAATTCGACAGTAATCAAAAAGCAATGGCAGAAAGTTTATTTATGCATCGTAATACAATTAATTATCGACTTAATAAGATAAAAGAACTGACAGAATGTCAATTAGATTCATTTGAAGAAAAAATGCCTTATATGTTAGCTTTTTATATTAAGGAAATTGTAGAAAAAAAGAAGAAATAGTAGAAAGCTGTTTACTTCTTTTTTTGTTTTCTAAAAAGTTTAGCAAATAAAAATGAAAGCGCTAACTTTTTAGTGAATGTTGGTCATTTATATGTTATAATAAATGACATGAAGGGGAGATAAATATATGTTTGATAATTTTTTAATTCACACTTTCCATGACGGAAATTGTTTACAAGCTTATAAAATTTTTGGTGCACATTTTGAAACGCAAGATGGTAAAAAAGGTGTACGTTTTACAACATATGCACCTAATGCAAGAAGTGCACAAGTTGTGGGAGAGTTTAACCAATGGGGGGAAACACCATGTTATATGGAAAGATATAATGATGGTGGTATTTATACAGTATTTGTAGAGGGTGTCAAAGAATTTGACATGTACAAATTTAGATTTGAAACTCCTCAAGGAGATATAATTGATAAAGCCGATCCATATGCTTATTTTAGTGAGTTAAGACCGGGTACTGCTTCAAAAGTTTATAATATGGAAGGTTATCATTGGCATGATAGTCAATGGGTAAAAAATAGAACTAAAAATTACGATAGACCACTTAATATATATGAAGCTTCTCTTGGTTCATGGAAAATGAAGCGAGAAAGTGAAGGTGAAGGAGATGACGGTGAGTACTATTCATATGAAGAACTCATTGATGAAATTATTCCTTATGTTAAAAAGATGGGATATACACATTTAGAAGTTATGCCACTTACTGAATTCCCATTTGATGGTTCTTGGGGCTATCAAGCAACAGGTTTTTATAGTGCAACATCGAGATATGGTCAACCTAAACAATTAATGAAATTTATTGATGCCTGCCACCGAGAAGGCATTGGGGTTATTATGGATTTTGTGCCAGCACATTTCGTTAAAGATTCACATGGATTACATATGTATGATGGTGGATTTGTTTATGATTATAATGATTATAATCGTCGTTATAGTCCATGGGATAGTGTTTATTTTGATTTAGGTAAAAATGAAGTAAGAAGTTTCTTGTTATCATCTGTAGAATTCTTTGCAACATATTATCATATTGATGGTTTTAGATTTGATGCTGTAAGTAATCTTATTTATTATGAAGGTAATAAAAACTTAGGTGAAAATATTGGCGCTATGGAATGGATGAAACGTTTAAATGGACATATGTCTGGGTATCATCCAACTGTTATGATGATTGCTGAAGATTCAACAGATTATCCAGGGGTTACAAAACCAGTTGGTGAACATGGTTTAGGATTTGATTATAAATGGGATTTAGGTTGGATGAATGATACATTGAAATATTTCCAAGAAGATCCAGTTTATCGTCAATATGATAGTCATTTTATTACATTCTCAATGGCTTATTTCTATTCTGAAAGATTCTTACTTGAATTTTCACATGATGAAGTTGTTCATGGTAAAGCCACAATTATTAATAAAATGTGGGGCTTACATGGAGATAAATTAGCTCAAGTAAAAGCTTTATATGTTTATATGATGTTACATCCTGGTAAGAAATTGAATTTCATGGGTAATGAACTTGCTGAATATAAAGAATGGGATGAATCTAAATCTTTAGGATGGGATATTTTAAATTATCCTGATCATGATGCATTCCATCATTTCACTCAAAAACTCAATGAAATTTATTTGAAATATCCAGCTTTATATGAAATGGATTATGATTTAAAAGGCTTTGAATGGCTTGTTGTTGATGATCATGATCAATGTGTTTTCGCTATTGAAAGAAAAGATAAAGCAGGAAATGCGATTATTGCCGTGATGAATTTTGTTGGTAATACGCATGAAAAATACAAAGTACCAGTTAATATTGAAGGAAGTTATAAAGAAGTTTTAAATACTGATCAAGATGTTTATTCTGGTCATAATATTGTTAATCCTCGAGCAATTCGCTCTAAGAAAACAAAACCAAATGAAAAGACAAGATTGTTAAATAAAGATCATTATATTGAAGTAAAATTAGCACCGTTTAGTGCTTGCATCTTTGAAGTGAAACCTAAAAAAGAAACACCAAAGAAAGCAAAAAGAGTAACTAAGAAAATAAAATAAGTTGTTCATAAAATAGAGCATCCGTAGTCTAGATACTCTATTTTATTTAGAAAAAATAAAATGGTAAATTTAAAAAAATAAGATTTTATCAACTTAAAAATATTTTTATAAGTGACAATTGCATAAAAATACAGTATGATGGTCACGTAAAAGTAATATTGAGGAGACGGGAAAATGTTTAAAAATAAAGAAGAATTTAAATTTGAATTTTCAAGAAGAATCATTGAGTCTTATGGGCGTACTGTTGAAGAAGCTCATATTACTGAAAAATTCATGGTTCTTGAAACAATGGTTAGAGATTATGCATCGGTTAACTGGGCTGCTAGTAAAGCTGTTGTTCAAAACAATGAACAAAAACAAATGCATTATTTCTCAATGGAATTTTTAATGGGTAGATTATTAGTTAATAATATGATGAACCTAGGGATCTATGAAATCGCTAAAGAAGGTTTAGAAGATTATGGAATTAATATTCATGACTTAGAAGAATTAGAAAGTGATGCTGGATTAGGTAATGGGGGACTTGGTCGTTTAGCTGCATGCTTTATGGATTCACTTGCATCATTAGATTATCCAGGGCATGGAAATACAATTCGTTATGAATATGGTTTATTTAAACAAAAAATTGAAAATGGTTATCAAGTAGAATTACCAGATCAATGGATGAAAACTGGATTTATGTGGGAAGTTCGTAAACCAAAACACAGAGTACCAGTTAAATTCTTTGGAAAAGTTATCTGGGATGAAGGTGAAGGTAAATGGAAACATGTAGATGCTGAAACAATTTATGCAGTACCTTACGATGTGCCAGTTATTGGAAATGATACAGTAAATACTAATACTTTACGTTTATGGTCAGCTGAACCAAGTGAAGATTTCCCAAGTAATCATGATTTCCAAAGATATATCGAAGATGTAAGAAGTATCTGTCAAAACTTATATCCAGATGATTCTACACCAGCAGGAAAAATGTTACGTTTAAAACAAGAATATTTCTTCTGTTCTGCAGGTATTCAAGCAATCATCAAAGCTCATTTAAGAAATTATCCATCATTAGATAACTTCCATGAAAAACATGTTATTCAATTAAATGATACACATCCAGTATTATGTATTCCTGAATTTATGCGTTTATTAATTGATGATCATGGTTATGAATGGCAAGATGCATGGGATATTTGTACACAAACATTTGCTTATACAAACCATACGATCTTAGCTGAAGCCTTAGAAACTTGGCCAATTAGTACAATGCAAACACTATTACCACGTGTTTATCAAATCATTGAAGAAATTCATCGTCGTTTTGTTGGTTTTGCTAAAGAAGTAAGTAATCATGATCAAAGTTTAGTAGATCGTACAATGATTTTAAGAGATGGTACTGTTTATATGGCAAGACTTGCAATTGCAGGAAGCTTTAGTGTCAATGGGGTAGCAAGACTTCATACTGATATCTTAAAAGAAAGAGAATTACATGATTTTAATGTACTTTATCCAAATAAATTCAATAATAAAACAAACGGAGTTACTCATCGTCGTTGGTTAGCTTATTGTAATCCACAATTAAGTGAATTAATTAATGAAACAATTGGTAAAGGATGGATCAAAAAACCAGCTCAATTAGAAAATTTAATGGAACATGTTGATGATCCAATTTTACAAAATCGTTTCTTAGCTGTTAAAAAAGAAAGAAAACAAATCTTAGCTGATTATATTAAAGAACATAATGGTATTGAAGTAGATGTAGATAGTATCTTTGATGTTCAAGTTAAGAGATTACATGCATATAAAAGACAATTATTAAATATTTTACATGTTATTTATTTATATCAAGAAATGAAAGCTAATCCAGATTTCCGTATTTATCCACATACATTTATCTTTGGAGCTAAAGCAGCAAGTGCTTATTACTTCGCTAAAAAAGTTATTAAGTTAATTAACGCTGTTGGAGATGTTGTTAATAACGATCCTGAAACAAATAAATACTTAAAAGTTGTTTTCTTAGAAAACTATGGTGTTACTTTAGCAGAAAAAATCATGCCTGCTGCAGATGTTTCAGAACAAATCTCTACTGCTGGTAAAGAAGCAAGTGGTACTGGTAATATGAAATTCATGATGAATGGAGCTATTACTTTAGGTACTTTAGATGGAGCTAACGTCGAAATTTCTGAATTAGTTGGTTTAGATAATTGTGAAATCTTTGGTTTAAAAGATGAAGAAGTTAAAAACTTAAAAGCTAATAATCAATATCGTGCATGGGATTATTATAATAATGATCTTAAGATTCGTCGTGCAATTGATTCATTGACTAATGGAACTTTCTCAAATAATCCAGAAGAATTTAAAATCATTCATGATGAATTAATGAATAAAAATGATGAATACTTCTTATTAGCTGATTTTGAATCATATGCTAATGCACAAAGACATGTTGTAGAATTATACCAAGATCGTGCTAAATGGGCTAGAATTTGTTTAGTTAATATTGCTAAGAGTGGATTCTTCTCATCAGATCGTACTATTGAACAATATGTAGAAGATATTTGGCATTTAGAAAAATGTAAATTTTAATAAAAAAAAGCTAAAGCTCAAGGTCTTAGGATTTTGAGCTTTTCTTTAAAATATATTTACTTTTAATAAAACGATAAGGTTCCATAAAATCACGCATTTCCTTAGCGTCTACTTCTCCATGATTTACAAATCTTTGAAAAATATCTTTATTCTTTTCTGTCACAGCTTTGATTTCATCAATTGCTTCTTCTAAATGATGTTCTTTAAAATAATTAATATAATATTCTTCTGTCTTACTTGCCATATCTTCATTATTTAATAAAACCCAATTTTCTTGATGAATAACATCAATCAAATTAATTAGTGTTCTTGCGGCTTGTTCTTGATCAATCATTTTTTTCACCTCGGTTTTTATTATAGCATAAAACATAAGTTATGTTATAATGTTAAAAAAGATGAAAAAGAGGTACTTTTATGAATAAACCAGTAATAGCAATTGTTCCTTTATATGATGAAGAAAGAGATAGTTTATGGATGCTTCCAGGATATATGGAAGGTATTAGTGAAGCAGGAGGTATTCCTGTTATGTTATCTTTAGCACATGATGAAGCTTCTTTAAAAGAAACAGCAAATTATTTTGATGGTTATCTTTTTGCTGGTGGAGAAGATTTAAATCCAACAATTTATCATCAAGAAAAAGCAGACTATTGTGGAAAGTTAAATCAAAAAAGAGATGAAATGGAACCTAAACTATTAGAATATGTTTTAGAAGCTGATAAGCCTGTTTTAGGTATTTGTAGAGGTATTCAGTTATTAAATGCTTGTTTAGGAGGAACACTTTATCAAGATTTAGATCAACAATTCCATCCTACATGCATTCATAGACAACCTGCTCCTTATGATCATCCAAGTCATCAAGTAAAAATTATTGAAGATACACCATTAAAAAACATCTTAAATCAAGAAACATTGATGGTCAACAGTTGTCACCATCAAGCAATTGATGAACTTTCACCTTTACTAAAAGCCATGGCTTATTCTGAAGATGGTTTAGTAGAAGCAGTGTATATGCCAAATAAAAAATATGTGATTGGTTATCAATGGCATCCAGAAATGATTTATAAAAAAAATAGTGATCATTTAAAGCTGTTTAAGGATTTTGTGGAAAATTGTAAAAAATAATTATAAAAATTCTGTAATTGTATTGACTTTAGCTTATTATCTTAGTATAATAAACGAGCTTTAAGTTTAAAAAAAGCAAGGGATGGTTCCTTGGCCAAGTTGGTAAGGCAACAGACTGCAACTCTGTCATCATCGGTTCGAGTCCGGTAGGAACCTCCATTTGTGATAATGCGCTAGTAGCTCAACTGGATAGAGTGCTTGACTACGGATCAAGAGGTTGTGG
>CAVESC010000110.1:0-9506 GCA_963618275.1 Bacteroidaceae bacterium | reverse complement strand
CTTTTTTATTATTATATACTCTCTTTTACTTTTATTCATTGGACAAATTGTCCAATAAAAAAATATTTCTTAATAACATAGAAGTCTTTTTTTGTTTCATGTGTAAAACACTTTAAAATAAAGAAAAATAAGGAAAATAGGGTATAAAATGATAATTTTGTTACAGAGATGAAACAAAATTAGACATTGAAAAATAAAGTAATAATGTTAAACTCTCTTTAGTTAGTTAAGACTAACTTATAGGAGGGTAAAATGAAAAAATTATTAAAGATAGCACTTGCTTTAATGATGGCTTTAGGATTACAAATGACATCATTAAAAGCAGTCAATGCATTAAATATTAATTTATCGAAAGCAGGGACATATCAAATTCCTGTCAAAAGTTTAAAAAGTGCTGCACCACTTCCAGCAGTACAAAAAGCATTTGCGAATGCCTTTGGTGATTCAATAGAAGTAACTGTTGATCAAGATGGTAAAATGCAAGCAGTTGCTACATTACAAAATATGATTATCAATATGGGAGCAGAATATTATGCAAATGTTTTAACTATTGGAGATGGAACAACTCTATCAACAAAAGTAGAAAAAGCTACTCAAGGAATGGGTGGACAAACATTAGAAGTAGAAGTTCCTGAAAAGATTTCTTTTGAATTACCTCAATTAGATGAAAATAATTCAACAGTTTTATCAATTACAGTTGATTTCATGAATGCCTTTTTAGGTGGAGGAAAAGATTATCCAACAAATGTAACATTAACATTAGATTTAGATAACGCTAAAGAATTACAAAAAGAATATGTTTTAGAAGATGGTACTTATAATGTTCCAGTTAATGTTTTAAAAGAAAATAGTGATGATCAATCAATGGCAGCACAAGCTGTAGAATCAGCACAAGTTACTGTTAAAAATAATGAAGTTGTTGTGACTTTGAAATTAAAAGCAATGACAATGTATGGACAAACTGCTTCTGTTGATAAAATGGAATATCAATTAAAAGATGGTACATATAAAGAAGCAACAATTATCGAAGAAGAGGATGGACATCCAACAAAAGTTCAATTCAAATTAGATGAAAATAAAGAACTTACAAATGTTAAATTCTATTATGGTGGAAGTTCAAGAGGAGCTACTGCAAGATTACAATTAAAATTAGATGGTCTAACAAAAGTTGATCCAACACCAGAAACTCCAAAAGATGATGAAGATAAAGATGATGAAAACACTTCTCATTTTACTAAAGATGGAACATATGAAGTAAATGTAGCTTTATGGAATGCTACAAGTGATAAAGAATCAATGGCAGCTTCTGCTATTAATTCAAAAGCAAAAATCATTGTTAAAGATGGTAAAGCAACAATGTATCTTTCAACAAAAGAAATGTCATTTGGAAGCATTAAAGCAAGTTTACAAGAATTCTATATTGGAAGTGAACAAGAAGATTATAAAAATCATAGTGCTACAATTATTGAAAAAGATGCACAAGGAAATCCAACATTATGGGCCTTTGAATTACCTCATGAAAATGAATATATCAATGTCATGATGAATCCACATGTTGCCATGATGGGAAATATGGATTTAGCAGCAAGATTAAAAATTGATTATACAACATTAACATATGTTTCAGATAAAACAGAATTAGAAACAAATACAAAAAATGATGATCAACAAGAAAATACAAATAAAGATCAAACAACAAATAAAGATAATCAAACAAATGAAAATCAAGCAGTTAAAACTGGAGACCAGACAGCTATTCAGTTATTAATGATATTGTTTATTATTTCAATAACAATGATGGGATTTATTTTAAGAAAAAAACATGAGGCATAAAAATGCCTCATATTTTTATGGAGGAACTATGAAAAAAATATTACAAATAAATATTATTTTGATGATGTTGTTTATGTTTATTTCACCAGTTAGTGCTTTAAATGATGGGGCATATCTTGTTAGTCGTTCTACAAGTTATACCAATCCTCTTACGGGTAAAACAGAAGATGGAGGAGAAAATATTGCTTTAGGTGAAAGTATGGTAGGTAATATTGTTGAAAGCCAATTATTAGTTGAACAAACAAATGGAAAATATTATATCACTGTTGGTTTAGGGTTAGCTTCCAATGTCAGCAATGTTCGTTTTAAAGTCATGACATCAAGTGGCTCAATGAGTTCAGTTTCAGCCACAAAAACGGGAAGTAGTAGTGCTAATGGAGACACTGTTAATCATTATAGATTACAAGTTAGTTCTTTAGATCTTTACATTAGTCCTATTATGTATGTAACTCCAATGGGAAGAGATGTTCAATTTTTTATCAAACCAAATATTTCCTCGGCAATAGCAGGAACAGGAATTTACAACAGTCAAATGATTCCTAAAAATACAGAAACATCAACAACTCAAAATACACAATCAAATTCATCAAAACAAACAGCAAATCAAACAACACAAGAAAATACAACTCAAGAAACAGAAACATCAGAAACTACAGAAACAAGTCAAGCAACAGTAGGAACAATTACTAAAGAATCTCTTATGGAAAATGCTACAGGATTAAGTAATCATATTATTAATTCAAAAGGAAAAGTAGATAAAAAATTAAAACTAACAGTTAAAAATTTAAAACAAACAACCAAAAAAAGTACAACAAAAAAAGATTATACATTGCTTATTGTAGGAATATGTATCGCATTCATTTTAGGAGGAATATTCTATGTTAAAAAAATTAAAAAGTAGTTTAGTATTTATTTGTTTAATAGCTTTATTAACAGGTTGTGTCAATCAAAATCAAGAAGTAGAAAGTAATCAAGAGATTACAGTTGCAGCTACTTCAATTGCAGTTACAGAAATTTTAGATCAATTAGATGTACCTGCAAAACAAGTTGTTGGTATTCCTCAAAGTGATAGTTATACAGTTCCTAAAAAATATCAAAAAGCCACAAAAATTGGTAATGCGATGACACCAGATATGGAAAAAATATCAACTTTAAAACCTGATTTAATTTTAAGTCCTAATTCATTAGAAAGTGATCTAGCAAGTAAATATGAAAAAATAAAAATCAGTTCAAGTTTTTTAAATCTTAAAAATTTATCAGGGATGTATAAAAGTATTGAAGAATTAGGAAAATTATTTAATAAAGAAAAACAAGCTAAAAAGTTAATTGAAGAATATGAAAACTATATGGTTTCCTTTAGAGAAAAATATCAAAATAATGTAAGTCCACGTGTTTTAATATTAATGGGACTTCCAGGAGGAAGTTATGTTGTAGCGACTGAATCAAGTTATGTTGGTGATTTAGTAAGATTAGCAGGTGGAACAAATATCTATGGTGATGGAGAAGGAAAAGATTTTGTCAATGTAAGTGTAGAAGATATGTTAAAACAAAATCCTGATATTATTTTAAGAACTTCTCATGCTATGCCAGAACAAGTCATGGCTTATTTCCAACAAGAGTTTTCTAGTAATGCAACTTGGCAACAATTTGATGCTGTTAAGAATAATAAAGTATTTGATTTAAATAATGAGTATTTTGGAATGAGTGCTAATTTTAATTATCAAAAAGGATTAGAAACATTAGAAGGAATTTTATATGAAAACAATTAAAAAGCATCCCTTACTTTTTATATTATCTTTAGTCATCTTATTAGGTATTTCATTCTTTATAGCAATTAATACGGGAACAATCAAAGTATCCTTTATACAATTATTAAAAGGACTCTTTATAGAATATAACAAAGATGTTGCTAGTATTTATCAAATACGTTTTCCTCGAGTAATAGTTACTATGCTTGTAGGATGTGGACTTGCTTTAGCGGGTTTATTATTTCAAGTCGTCTTAAAAAATCCTCTAGCTGATCCAGGTATTATTGGAATCAGTGCCGGAGCCCAATTAGTCAGTTTGTTAGTTGGTATCTTTTTACCTGATTTATATACGGTAAAACCACTTTTAACATGTTTTGGAGGTTTACTTACTTTTGCTTTAATTTATAGTCTTTCATGGAAATCAGGATTAAAGACTACAAGAATCATTCTTGTAGGAGTTGCTATTCATTACACGATTACTGCAATGATTTCCTTTGTTGAAAGTATGTCAGCTTCTATTTCTTCAGCTGCTGGAAGTGTTATTTTATATACATGGAATGATGTACAATTATTGATGATTTATATTTTACCAGTATTAGTTCTTCTATTCTTTCTAACAAAAGCTTGTGATTTATTAGGATTAGAAGATCGTACTTTACTATCTTTAGGAATTAATGTTGACCTTTATCGTTTTATTATTTCTTTATTAGCCGTTATTTTATGTAGTGTTTCAGTAGCGATTGCTGGAGTATTAAGTTTTGTTGGTTTAATTATTCCTCATCTTGCACGTTTATTTGTTGGTGATAAACATTGTTATTTATTACCAACAAGTGGGTTATTAGGCGCAATCATTTTATTGTTGGCAGATACTATTGGTAGAGTTATTATTGCACCATATGAAATAACACCAGCTATTTTAATGGCTTTAATTGGCGGACCATTATTTATTGTCTTATTAAAAAGGAGTTCAATGCATGAAAGTTAAAAATCTCTCTTTTAGTTATAATCAAAAATCTTTTATCAAAGATTTAAATATTGAATTTAAAGAAAATGAAATAACAACAATTATAGGTTCAAATGGAAGTGGAAAATCAACATTACTGATGTTATTAAGTCGTATCTATAAACCTCAACAAGGAAATATAGAAATTGATCAACAAAATATATGGAACTATAAAATAAAAGATTTTGCGAAAAAGGTTGCTGTTGTTCATCAAAAGAATCAAATCTATGGAGATCAAGATGTTAAAACAATTGTTGGTTATGGAAGATTGCCATATCTTCATTATTCACAAAAATTAACTCAAAAAGATTATGAAATCATTGATTGGGCACTAGAAGTAACACACTTAAAAGACTATCAAAATAGAACCTTAAAAAGCTTATCTGGAGGACAACAACAACGTGTTTGGATAGCAATGGCTTTAGCTCAAAAAACACCTTATCTTTTATTAGATGAACCAACAACTTATCTAGATATTAGATATCAATTAGAGTTACTAAGATTACTCAAAGAAATTAATCAAAAATATAAAATAACAATTATCATGGTTTTACATGATATCAATCAAGCGATTCAATATTCAGATAATATCATTGGTATGAAACAAGGTGAAATTATTGTAGAAGGAAAAGCACAAGAAGTAATAACTCAAGAAGTTATTAAAAAGATATATGGTATAGATCTACAAACAACAAAAATCAATGATCAATCCTATGTACTTACAGTCTAAAGGGCATAAGCCCTTTTTTTCTTGACACTTATAAGGTAATGTTATATTCTTATATCATACTAATTCTATATGAAATAAAGAAATTGGTACAAAATAAAATTGGGGGAATAAAAAATGGAAAGAATTACTAGCTTTAGTGTTGATCATCGTAAACTTACAAAAGGAGTCTATGTATCAAGAATTGATGGGGACTTGATTACATATGATATCCGAATGACACAACCAAATGTTGAACCTGCTTTAAAACCAGAAGCAGCACACACGATTGAACATATTGGAGCAACATTACTTAGAAATGGAAAATATAAAGATCAAGTGATTTATTTTGGACCAATGGGCTGTATGACAGGCTTTTATTTAATTGTTAGGGCTTTAGATTTAGAAGTGATTAAAGAAGTTGTTAAAGATGTTTACAGTCAAATTGCATCTTGGGATCAAGAAATTCCAGGAGCGAAGGAAGAAGAATGTGGAAATTATACATTCATGGATTTAGAAGCAGCTAAAAAAGCAGCTGATTATTTTGTAAACAGTAAATGGGAACATGAATATCATCTATTATAAAAAGGGGAAACAAAAATGAAAAAATTAGGGATTCGATTACTAGCACTTGCATTACTTGCAACTGTAACAACAGGATGTGCATCATCTAAACAAGAAAATACATGGGATAAAATTAAAGAAAAGAAAGAAATCGTGATTGGTACAGAAGGAACATTTGCACCATTCTCTTATCATGATGATAATGATAATTTAGTAGGTTATGATGTTGAAGTATCAAGAGCACTTGCTAAAGAATTAGGGGTTAAAGTAAAATTTGTAGAAGTTAAATGGGATAGTTTAATTGCTGGACTTGATTCAGATAAATATGATCTTGTCACTAACCAAGTGGCTATTACACCTGAAAGAAAGAAAAAATATGATTTTTCAATTCCACACACATATTCATATCCAGCAATTATCACTAAAAAAGATAATACAGAAATTACTAAAATGAGTGATATTAAAGGACGTAAATTCTCACAAACAGGAAGTAGTAACTTCTCTAAAATTGTTGAAAAATATAAAGGTGAAATCGTTGCGACAAATGATTGGAATGAAAATGTAAGCTTAGTAGAACAAGGACGTGTTGATGGAACAGTTAATGATACTTTAGCTTATTATGATTTAGTGAATAAAAAACCAGACACAGATTTAAAAATTGCAGCACAAGGTAAAGAAGTGAGTGAACAAGCATTTATCTTTAATAAAGGACAAGATGATTTAAAGAAAAATGTTAATAAAGCTTTAAAATCATTAAAGAAATCAGGTAAATTAGCTGAAATTAGTAACAAATATTTTAAAACGGATGTATCACATAAATGAGTTCAAGAGTTATCGAAATAATTACTAGTTCATTTACTAAATTATTAATACCTGGTCTTGTTTATACAATACCTATTACCTTGATTTCTTTTGCTATTGGATTATTAATAGCTATCGTTACAGCCTTAATAAGAGTTAAAAAAATAAAAGTACTATCACAAATTATTCAATTCTATGTATGGATTTTTAGAGGAACACCATTACTTGTACAACTCTTTATTATCTATTATGGATTACCAAGTGTTGGTATTGTTTTAGAAGCATTTCCAGCAGCTATTATAACTTTTTCTTTAAATGTAGGAGCTTATAGTAGTGAAACGGTTAGAGGTGCTATTTTATCTGTTGATAAAAGACAATTAGAAGCCTGCTATTCGGTAGGTATGACATACTTTCAAAGTATGTATCATATTATTTTACCACAAGCCTTAAAGATTGCGATTCCACCATTATTCAACTCTTTAATTGCTTTAGTAAAAGATACATCACTTGCTGCTAATATTACAGTTGCTGAAATGTTTATGGCAGCTCAACGTATTGTTGCCAATACGTATGAACCATTAGTTCTTTATATTGAAGTTGCTATTATCTATTTAGCGTTTAGTACGATTTTAACGTATGTACAACATTTTATTGAAAGACGTCTACAAATAAGTGAGGTGTAACCATGATTGAAGTAAAAGATTTACATAAAACATTTAAACAACAAGAAGTTTTAAAAGGAATCTCTTTTTCAATAGAAAAAGGAGAAACTGTTTCAATTATTGGTCCTTCAGGATCAGGAAAATCAACTTTACTTAGATGTTTAAACTTGTTAGAAGTACCTGAAAAAGGAGAAGTAAAAATAGGTGAAATTGGTTATGATGCTGCTCATATAACTAAAGAAGAAGAGCTTGCTTTAAGAAAAGTCACAGCGATGGTTTTCCAAGAATACAACTTATTTGCCAATAAAACAATTATTGAAAATATTACCACACCTTTAACAGTTGTTAAAAAAATGACAAAAGAAAAAGCACTTGTCATTGCAAGAGAACAACTTAAAAAAGTAGGTTTATCAGATAAAGAAGATCGTTATCCAACACAACTATCAGGAGGACAACAACAACGTGTGGCTATTGCTAGAGCATTAGCGTTAAATCCACAAGTTATTCTTTTCGACGAACCAACAAGTGCCTTAGATCCAGAACTTGTCCAAGAAGTATTAAAAGTTATTAAAAGCGTTGCTGATGAAAACATTACAATGATTATTGTTACACATGAAATGTCATTTGCACATCAAATATCAGATAAAGTTATTTTCATGGATCAAGGACAAATCGTTGAAAGTGGTACAGCTAAACAAATATTCGATCATCCTCAAAAACCAAGAACACAACAGTTTCTAGCAAGATATCGAGGAGATGTAGATTATATCATTTAAGAAATTGTTCATATACAATTTCTTTTTTTTTGCTATAATGGGGTAAATGAGGTAAAGATATGAAGAAAACAAAAGAAATAATTATTGATGCGTTTTGGCAACTTTTAGAAGAAAAACCATTTAATAAAATAACAGTTCAAAATATTGTAGAACGTTGTGCATTAAATAGAAATACATTTTATTATCATTTTCAAGATATACCTAATCTTGCTGAATATACAGTTAAATTATGGGCAGATGAAATCATTCAAAACAATTATGAATTTGGTTCACCAATGACATGTCTTTCTCCTTTAGTAGAAGAATTTATTAAACATAAAAAAGCATTTCAACATCTTTATTCATCAACTCAAAAAGATGAATTTATTACATATATGAATCATGTGGCTTTACATATTGTTAAAATGTTTATGAGACAATCTTCTCATTATGTTGCAAGAAGCAATGAAGAAAAGGAAACACTCACACATTTTTATAAATGTTTAATGATTGGTATTTTAATTGATTGGTTAGAATGTCAAGGAGATTATGATTTAAAACTTTTTGTAGAAAAAGTATATCATTTAATAGATAGTTCTTCACAGACTTTATTATAAGTCTGTTTTTTGGTTATTTTGCTTATTTTGTCCATTTTATAAAAGATCAAAGAGGACTATATTATAAGTAGGAAGTGATACATATGAAAACATTAAATAAAGTAAAAACAAGTATTTGGATTAATGCACTTAGTGCCATTATTATTGGGATTTTATTCTTGATCAATCCACAGGAATCATTTCAAGTTATTACGATTATTGCAGGAATTATTATAACAGGTACTGGTATTCTTGATTTTATTTATTATTTTAATGGATGGTTAGATATTTATTTTATGAAGAATACATTATTAAGTGGTTTTCTAAAATGTTTATTAGGTATCTTTGTTTTAACGCATATACCACTTATGACAACTTTCTTTTCTTATATTTTTAGTCTATATATTATTATTAGTGCGATATATTGTTTTGAAGCCTATACATTTATTAAATCAATGATTAGTTATTCTTTAACTTTTGATTATGTTGTTGTTACAATTTTAATATTTACAGGTCTTGCGATGTTCTTTTTAGCACCAAGTACAGTGATTTCATCATCATTTGTTATTGGAATATTATTTTTAATCAATGGAATATCTAATCTATTTATAGCCCTTAGATTAACAAGAATTATTAAACAATATAGAACCTATATTCAATAAGCAGAGAAATCTGCTTTTTTAATAATTTTAATATTTTAGCACTCTATGCTTGACAGTGCTAAAATCAAGAACTATAATGTATTTAGAAATTAGGAAAGATATTAATAAAGAACCTAGTTTCAAGAGTTAACACCGCTTGAAGTAACGATGCTAATGACTAAGCATTTATATTGAAA
>CAVESC010000109.1:0-9511 GCA_963618275.1 Bacteroidaceae bacterium | reverse complement strand
GCTTTAACAAGTAAAGGAATATCGAAAGATATTTCTTTTTCTTTATATTTTAATAATACATGTACAATTTCACCTAATGGATGTTGCTTCAAAGTTAAATGAATAAACACAGGTCCTCCATTATTGATAAAATAGTCACTTAAAGAAAAATCACATTCATTTAAAATCGTAAAACCACTGACTTTTTTCATCACTTCTTCAAATAAATTAGGATTTTCTACAAGATAATCCTTTAATCTTTCTTCAATCATTTCCTTTGTTTGTTTAACAAGTTCATCGGCTTCACTTTGATGTTTTGCTTTAACTCCAAGTCTTACCCTTACATATTCTTCAGAAGCATATAAAGCAATTGAAACATCTTTTTGACTTTGAACAATATCATCAATTAAAGTAGCTGCAGCTGATTCACCAATTCCTTGAGTTACTAAATCATACGTATAGATCTTCGCTTGACGATATTTTTCTAAATAAGGTTTTAGTTGATGATCAACAACATAAGTCATTTCTTTAGGTGGTCCAGGAAGATTAACAATCATTTTTTCATCTTTAGACATCACACATCCATTGGCTGTACCAATTGGATTATCTAACACATAACAATCTTTTGGAAAATAAGCTTGTTTAAAGTTATTATCACTGACTTTATCAAGTTGTGTTACAAAGCAGCATTTATCATTGACTTTTTTTGCTTCATCTTCATCAAAAATCATTTCTAATCCTAAATATTTTGCTGATAATTCTTTCGTAAGATCATCTTCCGTAGGTCCTAATCCTCCTGTGGTAATAACGCAATCGCATCCTCTATTAAAAGCAATATCTAAGCAATCTAAAAATCTTTGTGGATTATCTCCTACTACTGTTTGAAAGAAAACATTAAAACCTAATTCTTTACACATTTTTTGTAAATAGGTTGCATTGGTATTGATAATTTCTCCAAGTAATAATTCTGTTCCAACATTAATAATTTCTACGTTCATATACGTCCTCCTTACAAAAAAAGAAGTATAAAAATACTTCTAAATCAATGAAAATCCTAAAAAGCTAACAGCCATCATAATCACACCAGCAAGTAAAACTCCTAGCATAACAGCAATTGTTGTTGATTTAAAATCCATATCTAAAATACTAGCAGCAAGTGTTCCTGTCCATGCTCCTGTTCCTGGAAGCGGAATTCCTACAAATAATAATAAAGCGACAAAAGTACTTCTTCCTACTTTTTCTTGAAGTTTCTTTCCACCTCTTTCACCTTTATCTAAACACCAAGTGAAAAATTTTCCAATAACTGGTTTATCACAACCCCACACCAAAACTTTTCTTGCAAATAGATAAATAAAAGGTACAGGTACCATATTGGCAAGAATACAAACAATATAAGATGGAATAATTGGTAATCCTAATCCTTGAGAAACAGGAATTGCCCCTCTAAGTTCAATCAAAGGTACCATTGATATTAATGCAATATATAAATAATTCATCTAAAATCTCCTTTTTAACATTTTCATTATAACAAACCAAAAAGATTTGACAACATCCTTTTATTTTCTACGATATGCAACTTGGTTAAAAGTATACTTGTCTACACGATAATAAGTATACCCATATTCAATACATTTACCATTATGTAAGCATGTAATCGATAAAACTCTAAGCAGTGGTGTCATTGGATCAACTTGTAAATATTTTCCTAATTCTTCACCTGCTAAAACTGCATCAATTTGTTGATCAGAAAAAGAAATATGTAAATTCAAATCATTTTCAAAATGATTAAATAAAGACGTACTTGATACTTCTAAAGGAATATCTCCTGTTAAATCATAATTACAGTAATCATCTTCAAAACATAAAGGTTCATCGTTTACAAGTCTTACACGTTTAACGTGCCATACTTTATTATCTTCTAATGCCATTTCCTTTTTCATTAAATCTGTTGCTTCTTCAAGTTCATTTAAAACAACTTGACTTTTACATTCTTCTTTTTTCTTAGCACAGTCTTCTGTTACACTATTTAATCCATCAAAACTTTTAAATCTTGATTTTTTACAGACAAATGATCCTACCTTAGGTACAGAATAAATTACATTTTCATTAATTAAATCAGTTAAAGCTTGGCGTACTGTCATACGTGTAACACCAAAAAGTTCACATAAAGTATGTTCACTTTCAATTTGTTCATTTTCATTATATTTACCATCTTCAATATTTTGAATAATATATTCTTTTATCTTGACATATTGTGGTTTTCTTTTAACCATAACATCATCCCCTCGGCTTGTACTATATCATATAAAGCTATGTTTTGAAAAGAAAAAGAAGCAAATTTTTATTTGCTTCTAAATTTCACTACCCTCAAATTGAGATTGATAAAGTGAGGCATAGAAACCACCTTTATTCAATAATTCTTCATGATTACCAATTTCTACAATGTCCCCATCTTTCATCACAATGATTGTATTAGCATCACGAATAGTTGATAGACGGTGGGCAATAACAAAGCTTGTACGTCCTTCCATTAATTTTTCCATTCCTTTTTGAATAAGTACTTCAGTACGCGTATCAACTGAAGAAGTTGCTTCATCTAAAATAAGAATTTTAGGATCTTTTAAGAAAGCTCTCGCAATTGTTAATAATTGTTTTTGTCCTTGTGAAATATTTGATGTTTCTTCATCAAGAATTGTATCATAACCATTTTCTAAAGTATTAACAAAATGATCCACATATGCCATTTCACAAGCATTTTTTACTTCTTCATCACTGGCATCTAATTTACCATACATCAAGTTTTCCTTAATTGTTCCATTAAAAAGCCATGTATCTTGTAAAACCATTCCAAATAAGCTTCTTAAATCATGTCTAGAAAAATCTTTAATATCATGACCATCGATCATAATAGAACCTTTATTTAGTTCATAAAAACGCATTAATAATTTAACAATCGTTGTTTTTCCTGCACCAGTTGGACCAACAATAGCCACTGTTTGACCAGCATGAACATGCATATTAAAATCATGAATAATTGTTTTTTCTGGTAAATAACCAAAATTAACTTGATTAAAAGTAACTGAACCATGTAGTTTTTCAACTTCAGCTGTTTCAATTTTAACTGTTTCAGGTTCTAATTCTTCTTCCTCTAAGAATTCAAAAACACGTTCCGCAGCGGCTGCTGTACTTTGTAACATATTCATTGTTTGGGCAAGTTGGGCAATTGGTTGATTGAATTGACGTACATATTGAATAAACGCTTGAATGTCACCAATCGTAATTGTATTACCCCCTGCTAAAAAACCGCCTAATAAACAAACACCTACATAACCTAAGTTTCCTACAAAGTTACTTAATGGTTGCATTAAACCAGATAAAAATTGAGATTTCCATGCTGAATCATAAAGTGCATCATTATATTCATTAAATGTTTTGACAGAATCTTCTTCCCCATTAAAGGCTTTAACAACATCATGGGCTCCATACATTTCTTCAATATGACCATTGACATCTCCTAAGCTTTTTTGCTGTCTGCTAAAATACTTTTGAGAATGTTTCATAACAAACATAATGAGTAACATCGAAAGTGGTAAAACAAGTACCGCAATCAAAGTCATTTTTACAGAAATCGTAAGCATCATAATAAAGATTCCAACAACTGTAACAGAAGATGTAATTACTTGGGATAAACTTTGATTGAGTGATTGAGCAATTGTATCAATATCATTTGTTACCCTACTTAAAGTATCTCCACTAGAATGTTTATCAAAATAACTTAAAGGCATTCTTGACATCTTTTTAGATAAAGAACTTCTTAAATCATAAGCTACTTTTTGTGAAATTGAAGATGTAATAAATCCTTGAATAAAACTAAAAAGTGCACTGACAAGATAAAAACCAACAAGAATTAAACAGATCTTACCAATATAATCAAAATCAATTCCTCCTGTATTACTTACCTTTGCCATAATTCCTTCAGATAATTTATCTGTTGCTTTAGCAAGAATCTTTGGTCCAACAATTGTAAATACTGTTGAACCAGCTGCAAAAATAATAACAACTGCTAATTTAAAATAATAAGGTTTTAAATAAACAAATAATTTCTTTAATGTTCCTTTAAAATTTTTGGCTTTTTCACCATTACCTCTCATTCCACGACCCATTGGTCCACGAGGCCCTTGTCTTCTTCTTTCATTACTCATGACTTAGTTCCTCCTTAGATAATTGAGAATAAGCAATTTCTTGATAAACCTGACATGATTTCATTAATTCATCATGTGTTCCTTTACCAACAATTTGACCTTCATCTAATACAATGATTTGATCTGCA
Source organism: Bacteroidaceae bacterium (assembly GCA_963618275.1). Lineage (GTDB taxonomy): Bacteria > Bacillota_I > Bacilli_A > Erysipelotrichales > Coprobacillaceae > Faecalibacillus. Next base: position 5,202 of record CAVESC010000109.1, on the reverse strand, counting down.
TCCATAATCGAAGCAATACGTTGTCCTACTAATAAAACTGTACTTTGTGTCTTTTTCACAAGTTGATTTAATTCTTGACGAAGTTTAGCGTCTGTTTTGAAATCAAGTGCTGAAAAACTATCATCAAAAATATAAATATCTGGATTTTTCGCAATGGCACGAGCAATCGCAAGTCTTTGTTTTTGCCCCCCTGAAACATTTGTTCCACCTTGTGAAATTTCTGTATCTAAACGTTCTTCTTTTTGATCAATAAATTCTTTTGCTTGAGCAATACGAATCACTTCTTCTAATTCTTCATCCGTTGCTTCAGGTGCACCGTATTTTAAATTAGAACGAATTGTTCCTGAAAATAAATTTCCTTTTTGAGGAACAAGACCAATATGATCACGTAATTCATGTTGTGTCATATCACGAATATCAACACCACCAACTTTAATACTTCCTTCACTGACTTCATAAAAACGTGGAACTAAATTAATAAGCGTTGATTTACCTGAACCTGTTGAACCGATAAAAGCGGTTGTTTGTCCTGGTTTAGCAACAAAATCAATATCTTTTAATACCGGTTCACTTGCTCCTGGATAAGCAAAAGTAACATGATTAAATTCAACAAGTCCTTTTTTACTTTCATCTAAAGCAACTGGATTTGTAGGATCTTGAATTGTTGGTTTTGTTTCAATAATTTCATAAACACGATTAGCAGCAACACTGGCACGAGGTAACATGATAGCAATCATTGCAATCATTAAAAATGACATAATAATTTGCATTGCATATTGCATAAAGGCCATCATTTGTCCAATCGCTAAGTTTCCTAAATCGATTTGTTTAGAACCATAATAAACAATCACTAAAGTAACCACATTAAAAATAAACATCATAATTGGCATAATAGAAGCCATTGATCTATTAACAAATAAATTTAAGTTTGTAACATCTTTATTTGCTTTATCAAAACGATCTTCACTATGTTTTTCATTACCAAAAGCACGAATAACAAGCATTCCTGATAAATTTTCACGCATTGTTAAATTTAAACGGTCAATTAAATTTTGAATAATTTTGAATTTTGGCATAACTACCGCAAAAGCAACAGCCATGACTCCAAAAATAACAATAATAGTAACTGCAATGATCCAAGCCATTGAAGGTGAATCTGTTAACACTTTAATTAAAGCACCAATTCCAATAATTGGAGCAAAACAAACAATACGTAAAAGCATCATTGTAACCATTTGTACTTGAGTAATATCATTTGTTGTACGCGTAATTAAAGATGCTGTAGAAAAATGATTGAATTCTTCGTTTGAAAAACTTTCAACTTTTTCAAAAACATCTTTTCTTAAAGCACGAGCCACACCAGCCCCTACTTTTGTCGCAAAGAATGCAACAGAGATTGCAGCAATTGTTCCAATTAAGGCAATTCCTAACATTTTTAAACCTGTTTTTAAAATATAATCCGTTTGAACTTTATCAATATCCGCACCTAATTTTTTATATTCGGCTTTAACACCATTACCAGCCGCAATTTTTAAAGTGCTTTCTCCCATGGTATCCATTTTTTTATCAATATCTTCAAACATCTTTGATTTTTGATTTTCATCCATAAAAGAAATGGCATCATAAACCGTCATATTTGGTGGCAATTGACCAAATTTTTCTTGATATTCTTTACTAGAAGTATCCATGCTATCAAGTGAAGTAATAAGTAACATTGGTTTCATTAAAATATCTTCTAGCTTACTTTCTTCATCACTTGATAAATCTTTCAATTGATAAACTGTTTTTCCTTTTGCTTTAGGAAATGTATCAATGATATCTTGATCAACTTTACTAACTTTTTTATAATCTTTTTTTACTGTTTTTTGATCTTTTTGATCAACAAACAATAATAAATGTTGATAAGTTTCTTCCGTTAAAACATCTGAAATAGGTGAAGCAAATCCCCCTGCTTGAATTCCCACTGAAACAATATCACTCATATAATCTGGTAAAGTCAATTCTGTTTGTGCTTGTACAAACAATAAACAAATACAAGCAAGAATTAAATACCAGAATTTCTTTAAATATCCTTTAATCTTGAACATCTAACTCCTCCTTCATTAAACGAATATTCTTTTCAAAGATTTGACAATACGTTTTCATTCTATCAATATCCTCTTTATTTATTCCATCGAACAAACGTTTTGTAAATAATTTCATATCATCTTTACAATTATTAATTTCATTGTTTCCTTTTTCAGTAATTTGTAAAGTGATATTTCGTTTATCTTGAACATTAACAACTTTTTCAATAAATCCTGCTTTTTCTAAGCGTTGTAAACGTACAGATAAAGTTGCAGGCGTTATTTTTAAACGTTCAGCAAGCATTTTTTGATTAGGATGATCAAAATGTTCAATGAGTCCTAATAAATAACATTGATCTGCAGATAGATCTTGTAGCTTTCCTTTTTTACTTGTGAACTCATGAATGCTTTTATGGAGTGATTTAAATTGTAAGAAGATTTCCTTAATATCCTCAAACTCCATTTGTTCCATAAGACACCTCCTTTTATTAGTTAGTATACTAAGTATTATAATTAGTGCACTAACTAATGTCAATATATTTAGTACACTAATTAATTTTCCATAAAAAAAGAAGGAGGCTTAGCTCCTTATTTGTCCATTTCCATAAATCATATATTTTGTAGAAGTAATTTCTTGCAATCCAAGTGGTCCTCTGGCATGAAGCTTTTGTGTAGAAATACCAACTTCTGCCCCAAAACCAAATTCTCCCCCATCACTAAAACGTGTAGAAGCATTATGATAAACACAAGCCGAATCTAAAGACTCCATGAAATATTTTGCAGTTTCTTTATTTTCGGTAATAATGGACTCTGAATGTTTAGTTGAATAGTTATAAATATGTTCAATGGCTTCTTCAATATTATTTACTACTTTAATATTACAAATATAATCATCATACTCCGTAGCGTAATTCTTTTCTGTTGCTTCTAGACAATCAATGATTTTTCTTGTTTTTTCATCTCCATAAATTTGTACATTTTTAAATATTTCTTGAAGCTTTGGTAAGAATTCTGGTGCTACTTTTTGATGAACAAGAATCGTTTCAATTGCATTACATACTGATGGTCTTTGAATTTTTGCGTTTTTTGCGATTTCTAAAGCCATATCAAGATTAGCTTCTTGATCAACATAAAGATGACAAATTCCTGCTCCTGTTTCAATTACTGGAACAGTTGCATTTTTAACAACATATTGAATAAGCCCTGCACTTCCACGAGGGATAATGACATCTACATAATCATGTGCTTGAATTAAATCTAGCGTTTCTTCTCGATGTTTTGTTTCAATAAGAGTAACCGTATGTGCTGGTAAAAGATCTTGAATGGCTTCATTAATAATTTGTACCAAGATACGATTTGAATGAATGGCTTCTTTACCACCTTTTAAAACGCAAACATTGTTTGTTTTAATACATAAACTGGCAATATCTACTGTTACATTAGGTCTTGATTCATAAATTACACCAATCACTCCTAAAGGAATTCTAATTTGTTGAATCACTAAGCCGTTTGGTCTTTTAATTTCTCTTACAAGCGTTCCAATAGGATCTTGTAAATCAATCACTTTTAATATATCTTGTGCCATCGCTTCGATACGTTCTTTATTCAACAATAAACGATCCACCATGGATTCTTTAATCCCATTATTTTTAGCTTCTGCAATATCCTTTTGATTTTCTTGAATAATCAATTCACTTTTTTGAATTAATGCTTCTGAAATATTTTTTAAAGCTTTATTTTTTATTTCTGGTTTTATATTTTGCATATAACGACATGCTTGTTTTGCTTCTTTAAGTTGTTCTTTAATCATGATTTCACTCCTTATTTATGACTAAATTATCTGCATGAATCACTTCATCATAATCTTTATAATGTAAAATACTTTCTATTTCATTACTATGATGATCTTTAATCAATTTTAACTCATCACTTGAATAATTGGTAATTCCTCTAGCAATTAATTGTCCTTTAAAAGAAAGAACATCAATCACACTTCCTTGCATAAAAGAACCTTCTACTTCTTTAATACCTTTAGGAAGCAAGCTTGTATGATTTTTTAAAGCCTCACAGGCTCCATCATCAACAATGACCTTTCCTTTAGGCATACTTCGATACATGATCCAATGATCTCTAGCACTTAAAGTGCGCCCTGCCTTTCCACTAAAATACGTACCGATTTGTTTACCTTCTAATAAATCAATAAGAGCCGTTTCATTGTTACCATTAACAATGGCCATATCTCCTCCATAATCATTAACGATTTTTGCAGCACGTAATTTTGTTACCATACCACCTGTACCAAATTGACTACTTGAATCTTTAGCATAATTCATAATTTCATCATCCACAAGTTCAATATCACTTAATAATTTTGCGTTTGGATTGGTATGAGGATTATCATCATAAAGCCCATCAATATCTGAAACCAAAACAAGTAATTGAGCATCAACAATTGGTAAAAGTAATGCGGATAACGTATCATTATCTCCTACTTTAATTTCATCTACAGCAAGTGTGTCATTTTCATTAATAATAGGAATCACATCATAATCTAAAATCGAAGATAAAGCATAACTTAAATTCATCAAACGTTTACGATGATCAAAATCATCATGATTTAATAAAATTTGTGCACATTTTAAATGAAATAAAGAAAATAAATCTTCATAGATTTGCATTAAATGCGCTTGTCCAATAGCCGCCAATGCTTGTTTTTTTGAAATTTCTTTAGGTTTTTCACTCAAATTTAAAACGCCCATTCCTGAAGAAATCGCTCCTGATGAAACAAGTGTCACTTTTAACCCTTTTCGTTTTAAAACAGCTATTTGTTGAATTAGTTTTAAAATTCTTTCTTTATCTAGTTGCCCATCTTTATTACATAAAGAAGTTGAACCTATTTTTATAATAACATGTTTAACATGATCTAAATTTCTCATACTTACACCTACTTTTCATTTTTTCTTATTATACAGAAAAGATAAGACGTTGGCAATAAATGAATACATTTGATATATTTTTATAGCTATTATAATTTTTTATTATTATCTTTCATATATTTAGATAAATGATAAAATAATACATATGAGTAGGTTCGAAAACTTAGAGAGAAATAAGTGATAATTTTGGTAGAAAAAAT
>CAVESC010000108.1:0-9855 GCA_963618275.1 Bacteroidaceae bacterium | reverse complement strand
CGGCGAAGATAGTACATTGTGCGAAAATAGCTCGTTGCCAGTTCTTTTTTTTATTATAAATATGGGGTGAGTTGATGAAAAATAGAAACAAAATATTGTTGGTTTTATTTACAGTTCTTACTTTTTTTAATGCTTTATTATTGTTATCAAATATTTGGATTTATAATAATTTTGGAAGTGTTAAAATCCAAGAGATATTATTCACTTTATTATCTCCTACAAGTGGAACAGATACATCTGTGATATATTCTTATATTATAAAAGTATTATTATTATCGATTTTTATATGTATTACTTTTATAGTCCTTATTTTTTATTTAAGAAAAAAAACATCCATTAAGTTTTTTAAATATACAAAATACATAGGCTCATTCTTTATTGTGGCATCTTTACTTTTAAGTCTCTTTTATACAAATAATAGATATGAAATTTTATCGTATTATACGCATCAGTCTCAAAAGACCACAATTTATAATAAAAAGAAAGTACATAAAAAGAAAAATACGGAATATATAGGGGATAGCACAATTATTTATCAAAATCCTCAAGATATTAAGATTTCTGGAGATAATACTCATAATCTTATTTACATCTATTTAGAATCATTTGAGAATTCTTTTTTAGATAAATCAAATGGTGGTATAAAAGATTATAATTGTTTCCCTGAATTAACAGAGTTAGCTAAACAAAATATTAATTTTTCAAACACTGATCAACTTGGTGGTGCATTACCGTTTACTGGTACAACATGGACAATTGCGTCAATGACATCTCAACTCACTGGATTACCATTAAAAGTTGAAGTTGCTAATGATATGGATAAACAAAATCAATTTATGCCTGGTGCTAAAACATTTGGGGACATTTTAAAGGAAAATGGCTATACTCAAGAACTAATGATAGGTTCTCAAAAAGAATTTGCTGGTACTGATAAACTTTTTTTACAACATGGTTTTGATAAAATTTGTGATCTTAATTCTTTAAAAGAAGAAAATACGTTTAAAAGTAGTGAACTTAATGAATGGGGACTAGACGACTATAAATTATTTGAATTAGCTAAAGATGAAATTACACAACTTGCGCAAACAGGTAAATTTAATTTTACAATGGCTACTATTGATTGTCACATGCCTAAAGGATTTTTATGCAAATATTGTCCACATACATATCAAAATCGTTATGAGAATATTTATGCTTGTCAATCAAAGTTAGTTAATAGTTTTATTGATTGGTGTAAAACACAACCTTGGTATGCAAATACCACAATTGTTCTTGTTGGTGATCATCCAACAATGGCGCAACAATATACAAGTGATATTCCCTCAACATATCAAAGAACTACATATAATTGTTTTATTAATTCTAAAGCGTCAACAGATCGTATAAAGAATAGACAATTTACACATATGGATATGTATCCTACAACATTAGCTGCGATGGGATTTAATATAGAAGGTAATAAGCTAGGATTGGGTACAAATTTATTTTCTAAATTACCAACAATTATTGAAAAATATGGTCAAAATTATATTGAAGAAGAAGTACAAAAAAGTAGTGAATATTTAGATAAAAACATTTATCAATTTAATTAAAAATGGATCTCAATTCGAGACCCATTTATTTTTTTATTCTTCAACTCTTCCTTTATCTACATACATATTTTGGAAATAGTTTTTATATTCACCAGAAATGATGTTTTCCCACCATTCTTTATTATTTAAATACCAATCAATTGTTTGAGGAATTCCTGTATCAAATGTATATTTTGGTTTCCATCCTAATTCAGTTTCTAACTTAGTTGGATCAATTGCATATCTCATATCATGACCTTTTCTATCAGAAACAAATTTAATTAATGATTCAGGTTTACCTAAAGCTTTTAAAATTGTTTTAACAACTTCTAAGTTTGTTCTTTCGTTATGTCCACCAACATTATAAACTTCACCAACACGACCTTTTCTGACAATTAAGTCAATTGCTACACAGTGATCATAAACATGTAGCCAGTCACGTACGTTTTCACCTGTACCATAAACTGGTAATTCTTCATCATTTAATGCTCTAGAAATAATTAATGGAATTAATTTTTCTGGGAAATGATATGGTCCATAGTTGTTTGAACATCTAGAAATAGTTACTGGTAATCCAAAAGTTCTATGATAAGCTAATACAAATAAATCAGCAGAAGCTTTAGAAGAACTATATGGGCTAGATGTGTGTAATGGTGTTTCTTCTGTAAAGAATAAGTCTGGTCTATCTAATGGTAAATCACCATAAACTTCATCAGTAGATACTTGATGATATCTTTTAATACCAAATTCATTACATGCATCTAATAAAGTAGTAGTTCCCATAACATTTGTTTTAACAAAGATTTCAGGATCTTCAATACTTCTATCTACATGTGATTCAGCAGCAAAGTTAACAACAACATCAAATTTTTCTTTTTTAAATAAATCAAAGATAAATTCTCTATCAGCGATATCACCTTTTACGAACTTATAATTTGGTTTACCTTCAACTGGTTTACAAGTTTCTAAGTTACCAGCATAAGTTAATTTATCTAAGTTAACAATCATATCTTCTGGATATTTATTAACCATATAATGTACAAAGTTTCCACCAATGAAACCTGCACCACCTGTTACTAAAATTTTCATTTATTTATCTCCTTCATATACAAATTGATTATTTGAATTTTCTAAAGTTGGCCCTGTTTGATCTTTTTCACTTAAAACAGGTTCAATACCATTTAATAATGATCCCCAATCAACATTTGCTGTTGGATCATCATAACGCATACCACCTTCAGATTCTTTATTATACACATTATCTACTTTATATCTGAATTCAACATCATCAGTTAAAGTTAAGAATCCATGTGCAAAACCTTGTGGAATAAAGAATTGACGATGATTTTCAGCACTTAATTCAACAGAAACCCATTCACCAAATGTTGGACTTCCTTTTCTAATATCAACAGCTACGTCAATAACTTTTCCTTTAGTACAAGATACTAATTTAGATTGTGCATAAGGTGGGTTTTGCCAATGTAAACCACGTAAAGTTCCTTTTTGTGCACTAAATGACATATTGTCTTGTACAAAATCAACAGTAATACCTAATTTTTCATATTTAGGTTTTGAATAAGTTTCTGTAAAGTATCCACGGTGATCTCCAAAAACATCTGTTTCTACAATTAAAACACCTGGAATTTTTGTTTCAATAACATTCATCTTTTTTACTTCCTTTTTATTGATCTATAAATTTTCCATCCATTACATCTTTTAAATACTTACCATATTGATTCTTTTTATAAAGTTCATAAGCAGTATTTAATTCATCTTTAGAAATCCATCCATTGTTATAAGCGATTTCTTCAAGACATGCAATTTTTCTATTTTGATGAGTTTCAACAGTTTTTACAAAGTTTGTAGCATCTACTAAACTTTCATGAGTTCCTGTATCTAACCATGTAAATCCTTGTCCTAATAACTCAACATCTAAATTACCTTTTTCAAGATAAATTTTATTTAAATCAGTAATTTCTAATTCACCACGAGCAGAGGGTTTAATTTGTTTTGCATATTCTACAACATGTTTATCATAGAAATATAAACCAGTGACAGCATAATTTGATTTAGGTTGAGCAGGTTTTTCTTCTAAAGAAATAGCTTTACCATTTTCGTCAAATTCTACAACTCCAAATCTTTCAGGATCATCTACATAATATCCAAAAACAGTTGCTCCGTCTTCTTTACTAGCAGCTCTTCTTAAACGTTTTGATAAACCATGTCCATGGAAGATATTATCTCCTAAAATCATAGCACATGCTTCACCATCAATAAATTCTTCACCTAAAATAAAGGCTTGAGCTAATCCATCTGGAGATGGTTGAACCTTATATTGAAGTGAGATACCAAATTGATGACCATCACCTAATAATTCTTTAAAACGAGGAGTATCATCAGGAGTAGAGATAATTAAAATATCTTTAATACCTGCATTCATTAAAATACTCAAAGGATAATAAATCATAGGTTTGTCATAAATTGGTAATAATTGTTTACTTGTTACTTGTGTTAGAGGATAAAGTCTTGTTCCAGATCCTCCAGCTAATACGATACCTTTCATCTAAGTACCTCCTTTTACTTTACTCTTAAACAATAAACCATGACGTAACGTAAGTGTCAATAGTAAAAAGAAAAATTATGCTTATAATCAACAAAAAAATAATCACACTAAAGTATGATTATTTCTGACATATAAATAAACCACAATCCTTTGTTATTTTTATACCACCATTTTTTTTTATTAAATTTTCAATATAGGTTTGAAACTCTTTTAGCCTATGACCAAGGTATTCTCTTTGGTTTCCATGACAGCTCATAATATAATCAATTAAAGCTTTAGCATCATCTACAAGCAAATAATCATTATATTTTTTTAATTCAATATGACTAAAATATGGTTCTAAAAGGTCTTTGCCATTTTCTAAACCAAATTTTTCTACAAGATCTTGCTTTGATAATTGAATACGTGAATCAAATTGATGAACAATTTGGGTGATTTCTATCATATGTTTTTTACCATACGTTGTACAATAAAAAATCCCATAATCTTTAAGCACTCTAGCAATTTCTTCCAATCCTAAATTTAGATCTTGTAAATAAAATAAAACATGATTTGCGATAACCGTATCAAAAAAATCATTTTTAAAAGGAATATTATGGCAATCTAAAACTAAATAGTTATAATCATTTCCAAGTAAACTTTTTGCATCTTCAACCATTCCATGGCTACAATCAGATAAAAATATCTCTCTATTTCTTAAATTATAATGATTATTTTCCCATAATTTACCATTTCCACATCCGATTTCTAATAAGCGGTTTACTCTAGAAAAATCAATTTGATTAAAAAGCCAATGAAACCAACCTTCCTTATTTATTGAATAGTGTTCATGCAAATAAATACGGGAAGACAAATTTTGACTATTTAAATATTGTTGAATAATCATCTCATCATTATTTGTAAGGTTAATAAGTTCAATAATTTTTTCCCAAGAAATATCGTCATGGTTTAAAATCTTTTCTGTATTTTTTATTGTTGTTTTTAAGTTATTTAAATGATTAATTTTTTGATCAATTAAAGACGCTTGAAGTTTTAAAGATTCTTGAAAACTTTTTTTATCGTTATCTATAATAAGAGGATATATTTCATCTAAAGAAAAGCCTAATTCTTTTAAAGCAAGAATCTTTTGCAAAGTAATTAAATCACGCTTACAGTATTGACGATAACCATTTTCTAAAACATGAGAAGGCTTTAATAATCCGATTTTATCATAATATCTAATTGTTCTTAATGTGACACCTGCGATTTTAGCAAACTGTCCAGTTGTATAATATTTTCCCATAGAAATATTATAAAATAGAAAATAAAAAGATGATAGTTCTTATCATCTTTTTATTTGTTTTTTAATGCATTTGGTTTTTTTGGTTCATATAAAATCCACCAAGATGGAGGAAGTTCTAAGACAGATGCAAAATTAACCATTAAATCAAATAATCCTTTAAACATAATTTTCACCTCTTTTTAATATTAATAAAACTATATTAATCAATAAAGAAATCAAGTAAGCAATAAGTAGCGATGAATCCATCAAAAGATATAAAAGAAACATTTCAAAACAATGAAGTTTTTTGTTCTTTTCAAAAGATAAAATGTAATTGGCTATTATTAATATAAAACATATCATTTTTAAAAAAGGGATATTTGTAATATATTTAATAAAATATGTAGCAAAAAGAATAAGAATGTTTGAAAAGACAAAACATTGTAGAAATGATGAACAATGAAAACTTTTATAAGATAGCCTTAAAGGTACAAAAAATAAAATGAATAAAATAAATTCATATTTTGTATGAAAGATTATTGATAAAACAAAGGCCATAGAGATTGTGGAAAGATTACACAGCATTCCTTCCATACCATAAGTAGCAAGCTCTATTTTATCAAAATCATTCTTATATTCTTGAGGCATGATTTTCATTGTAAGGTATCTAGCTAGTTGATTCATAAAGTTCTCCTTTCTTGATTTCAACTTCATTTTAACTAATAAAACAAAATTTGATAGTATTAGGGAAAATTAAAGAAATAGTGGGAAAATTTGCTATTGCAGTATTGCCTAAAATATATATAATGCTATTTGACATAGTAGTAACTTATAGTCTTTATGGAGGATAAAGTAATGTTAGGAGAAAGATTACAGTATTTAAGGTTAGAAAAAGAGATGACACAAAAAGAATTATCCAAAGTATTTAAGGTATCATTAAAAACAATTCAATTTTATGAACAGAATAGAACGATCCCAGATATCTATTTGGTAGCTGAGATGGCTAAATATTTTAATGTTTCCTGTGATTATATTTTAGGACTTGTTGACACACCTATTCCATTAAATGAAAGAGAAGCTGAAGCTAAAGACCATACTTACATGCCAAAAGAATTTATGAAAAATAAAGAAACAAGAAATGCATATAGAACACTTGTTGAATATGTAAAAATGGTTCATGAGAGGAAATAATGTATAAAGTAGCGATTTTAGATGATGAAAAAGATTTTTTAGAAGAGATTAAAGGCTGTTTGCAAGAGTATGAGATGTTTGAAGTTTCATATTTTCAAGAAGCAAAATCATTAATTAAAGAAATTGATCATTTTGATGTAGTCTATATAGATTATGAGATGGAAAATATGACGGCATTTGAATTTTTTAAAGAAACGCAATCGAGTAAATATATTAGAATTATTATTACTAAATATGATCATATCGTTTATAAAAGTATAGACTATGATATTTTTGATTTTATTAGAAAGAAAAAATTAAAAGAAGATATTCACAATAAAATGAAAAGATTACTAAAAAAATTGGAAGCTGATCATGATAGAATTATTGTTGAAAGTGGAAATCAAATAGTTTCTATTTACTATGATGATATCCAATATATTCATACAGATAAAAATTATATTATCATCCACGGAAAAGAAGAATATAGAATACGTTCAACTTTTAAAGAAATTCTTAAAAAGATAAAAAAGAATAACTTTATTACCATTTCATATGGAATACTTGTAAATATGAGATATATTCAATATATAAACCTAAAAGAAATGAGAGTTATTTTAGAAGATGAGACACAACTTCCATTAAGTTATAAATATAAAAATAGTGTAAAAGAAGCATATCAGGAGTATAAAATACAATGAAATTATTTCTAGATGTTATCTATACATTATTAGAAAATATAATTTATATCATGTATTTAGATTTGTTTTTCAAAACAAAAAAACAAATAAAATATAATAAGATAATTTTTGTAATAATTATGAGTTTATTTTCTTTAATAATGAATAAATATTTTGTTGTTAACTATAGTGGTGTTATTTTGTTAGTTATAAGTTATATATATGTGCAATACTTTTATCATGGAGATATTTATAATAAGTTGATTAAGATTGTATTTATCAATATTAATATGTTACTTATTAATGGATTGTGTATGTTTTTATTGAATCGACAGTCATTGCAATATGTAATGTATGCATATGATGGTTATTTAGGATATTTGATTACATTTATTTCTAAAGGAATATGGCTTATTGAATATTTCTATTTAAAAAAGTATTTGAAAAAAGAGTTTCAATTAAATAAATATATTTGGTTTTTTGTGATGTCGACACTTATAACCATTATTTTTCTAGATATTTATTTTTTTAATGAATATTTGATGAGTCGACTAAGACTTTTATCAATTATCTATTTATATATTGTTTCTTTGATGGTTATTATCTTGATTTATATTTTGTGTTTAGAAATGACACAATACTATCAAAATTTAATGAATCAAAAAATTCATGAACAAGCTTTACAATATGAAGAAACATTATTAAAAATAGCTAATCAAAAGAGCAAGAAATACAATAAAATCATTCATGATTATAAAAAGCTTGTAAAAGATATAAAAGAAAACCAAATGGTTGAAACAAAAAATTTATCGTTGGAAATACCAATGGAAGTTGTACATACAAACAACATTGTGTTAAATTATGTTTTTAATCGGTATATGGAGATTATGAAAGAACATCATATTGACTTTTATGGAACCTATCCTGATAAAATATACCCAGGAGTTTCCTCGCATGATCTTACAACTGTTTTAAAAATTTTATTAGATCATGCTATGGTTCTTAGTGAAAATGCAACAAGTAAAGCCGTACATTATACAGTAGAAAGTCAAAGATATTATACAATTATTAAGATAGAATGCCTTATTGGAGATAAAATGATATTAGATAAAAGTTTTAAAAATAAAGAGTATTTAATAGAAGAAATATGTTTGAAATATAATGGACGAAAAATATCAAAAATAGAAGATAATCATTATATGTTTGGTTGTTATTTAGAAAATGATGAGAATTTGCTATAAAATGTTGATTGTGCTATGATAAATGAGAATTAATCAACATATGGAGGATGATTATGAAACAGAATAAATTTATGCGATTTATGACATCTAGAGCACTTATTTTAACCTTGCAAGTTGTTGCATCTGGTGTCCTTTTATATTTTGTATATTTAACAAAATTATTACCTGTTAAATATTTTGCTATCTTAGCTGCTATTTTAGCAGTATTAGTTTTACTATTTTGGATTATTATTCAAACAGGAAAGAAAAAAGTTGTTGAAGGTAAAACGAGTAAAAGAACGATTATTTCTAAAGTATTGAGTTTAATTGTTTCAATTGTTTTAGTAATTGGAAGTACTTTTGCTGCAAGAGGAAATACTTTCTTAAGTAATGTACAAACAACAATTCAAAAATATGCAATTAATGTTATTGTTTTAAAAGATGGGGATTATGGTACTGCTTCGTTAGCTGATTTAAAAGGTGCTAAATTTGGTAGATCTTATGAAAAAGAAAAAGCTACTTTGAATAAAGCACTAGCTAAAATGGAAGAAACAATTGATACTCAAAAATATACTACATATGATACATATTCTCAATTAGCAGATGCTCTTTATAACAGAGAAGTAGATGCAATAGTAGTTGGGGCACAATATAAATCAATGTTAGAGTTAAATCATGAAGGTTTTGATGAAGAAACTAGAATTGTTAAAACATATGAATTTGATAAAAAAGCTAAATCTGTAACAACAGCAGTAACAGATGTTACTGAAAAACCATTTAATGTTTATGTAACAGGAATTGATACATATGGTTCTGTATCAACAGTTTCGAGAAGTGATGTTAACTTAATTGTAACAGTTAATCCTAAAACTAAACAAATTTTAATGACAAGTATTCCACGTGATTGTGAAATTGAACTTCATAAAAATGGTAAAATGGATAAATTAACACATACAGGTATTTATGGTGTTGAGGAAACCATCTCGACAATTGAAGACTTTTTAGATTTAGATGTAAACTATTATGCTAGAACAAACTTTAGTGGAATTACAAATATTATAGATGCTTTAGGTGGGGTAACTGTCGATTCTGATTACGAATTTACAACAAGACATGGTAATTATCATATTGTAAAAGGTGAAAATGAATTAGATGGTGATAAAGGACTATGTTTTGTTAGAGAAAGATATAATTTACCAAATGGAGATTATGATCGAGGACGTAACCAACAAAAATTGTTAAAGGCAATGTTAAACAAAGCAATGTCACCAAAAATCATTACAAATTTCCAAAGAATCTTAACAGCTATTGAAGGATGCTTTGAAACAAATATGTCATCAGATGAAATTAAGTCATTAATTAATATGCAATTAGATGATAATGCTGAATG
>CAVESC010000107.1:0-10107 GCA_963618275.1 Bacteroidaceae bacterium | reverse complement strand
AATCAAAGAAATATGATATTTCCACTTGACAATCGTCATTTCATAACAGCTTTCAATATCTTTATCGCCCACATCAATTGTCATACCTGTTTCAATTGTTCCCTTTACCTTATTTTTTCCATGGATCAATTTCAAAACAGAATCTCTAAGTGTTTCAATTAATGTAAGAGAAAAAGTATCTCCTCCACCTGTGGCCAATACAATATCTCCGCCCCATGCTTTTGTCGTATTAGCATTATCACCACCATTTTTAACACCATCATCGCTAACATAGCCCAAAGATTCAAAAGCCTTATCTAATTCAGCTTTTGCATCAGTTGGTAATGCAGTACCAATAGGTGCAAAAAAAATGCTGCCACCCACTTTGGGCTTAGCAGCACTAACGTTTAATGCTGAAATATTCTCTGCCATATTAATTCCTCCTAATAATAAGTTATTTCATATATCGCCTGATAACGATATTTCTTTTTTTGTGTATCGGTAAAGTTATAATCACTATTTAACTTCACCCTTGATATTTCATCTTTTTCAATTAATTTTTGCATTGTTTCTTTTATTTTTTCATTCAAACACGCAGCCTTATAAAGACTAATCGAATATGATTGAATAGCAACAGTTGCTCTTTTAATATAGTTACTATCATTGGATCCGGTTTTTTCAACAACGATATATTCATCCGCTCCGCTTGCGAGTACTTCGGCGCTTGCAATATAGCCGTTATTGATCAAATGTTTTATAATAATTTCTTCAATCATTTAGAAGCACCACCCAAAGCTTTTAATATTGTATTGTTTTCATAGTTTTCTTTTACAGACTTAGCAGATTCAGTACCTATTGAAACATTGACACGATTAAGCCCAACATGCCTTTTTAATGAATAGCCATCTCCTAATCTAGAGTATGCTTTTTCTGCAATCTGTGAGCATACATTCATCATATCTTGAGATTTCAACAATTCCCTAACACCTTGTGAATTTAACTTGACTCTTACTTTACTCATATCTTTCAACCATAATTTTCTTATTCCAGAATAAAGGAATGTTTTCTTCTATACCTTCAATAGCAAAACCTAATACATGCCATTTCTTGCCAAAGAAAATAACTGTATTATCTTCCCATGCGTTTTTGTCACCTTTAGGTATTGCTAAAGTATATACCGCTTTCTTACCAGTCAAATCTGTACTTGTCACAATATCGTCGGTTGATGATGGAGCAACTAAAACGTTGCTTACTTTGATTTGTTTTTCCTGGTAGATAGCTTTTCCAAATGGATCATTACCGATTTTTCTTTTTTCTAAAAGAATCACATCAATCCCTTTAATCATATGGTTCAATTACTCCTATTCTTTGTCTTCTAAGTCCTAATCTGGCAAGCTCACTTTTTTTAATAAATAATCCACCACCAGGTACTAAAAAAGTACCAGAAAAAGAATATCCTAAAGCTGACTGTGATATTTGTTCCATTGGTTCACTGTTAGTTGAAGTCATTAGGTTTCTTGCAATCACATCAACACAAACACTTTTAACTACATTTTTATAAACCTCGCCATTTTCAATCATTTTATCTAAATCTTTTCCAACTTTTTTTGCTTCTTGTCTAAGAGAATCAGAAACAACACTTAAAAGATAATTTGCTTTTTCTTCTTCATCATTTGATAAATTACGAAAAAGATTTTCAATATCATTGATTTCAATGAATGGATCCATTGTATTTCATCCTTTCATTTTTTATTTTCTTAAAAATCAGCAGTTCAAAAGGAACCGCTGATTTTAACTTTCTAGCTAACCTGCAGTAACAATTCTAGCAAATGATTTTTCATCTAGAATTCCCCATCCCATGAAAATCTCTGCACGGATATACACTTGGTTATATCCTTGTAAATCTTTACCAGAATTATCAGGATCACCATATTCAATAACTTTCATCGGAATATCTTTTGAATATCCCCATTTGAACATATTAGCAAAGTCACCTACAATTGCTTGATCTTTTGTTTCAGAACCATATGATACTGTGCTATTGATGTCTAATACTTGAGATCCTAATGTTGAAGGTTTCCCACCAAATTTGAAATCAGGATACAATGCTTCTCCTGTGGTTGATTTCATTTTTGATAAATCACTGCGTACTGTAGAACTGATTACAATTCCTGTTACTTCACAATTTGCATTTTCAACTGCGGAAATCGCATCATTTAAACAATCATCGGGTGTATCATTTGCATAAGTTACTGTTTGATTAACTTTTGCATCAAAGTTATTTGCACCTACAACATCAGATGCATTTCCTGTTCTAGGATTTAAACCATGAAATGCAGCAATGTCTAAACCTCTAGCAACTTTTTTAGCAAACCCTTCATTGAATGCTTTTAAAATATCCAATTGTTCTTCTTCACTTGCAAACATGAATTCATTAGAAACACGTGCACCATATTCAAATTTAATTGGAACAATAGTTACTGGTTCTACTGACATTCCACCTTCACTTTTCTTACCATTTTCAGCAACAATATCAATTTCATTATCCATAGAAAAAGTAAATTCTTTTGTACCATTAAATGGAATTGGTGTTTGTGCTGATAAAACAGCTAAACTTGATCTGCCTTTTACTTTGTTAATTAAATCTGTCGCTAATGCTGGACTGAATAAATTTCCTTTACTTAATACTGCCATAATTAATTACTCCTTTTCTAAATTTAATCCATCTAATAAATCTTTATATCCTTGTTCAAGCGCTTGACTGCCATTGCTTCCTCTAGCTGGTTCTCCACCTGCTAAAGGTGGTTCATTTTTGGAAATGAATCCACACAATAATTTAGCGTCTTCTCTTAATTCTTCTTCTGTTGAACCTCTTAATCTATCTTTAACTTCATAAGGTAAGCCCATTTCAATTGCAATTCGCGTTTTTGCTGAGTCGGTCTCATATTTAGCAATCTTATCTTCATACTCTTTTCTTAAAGATTTAATATCTTCTGGTGATCTATAATCTTTATATTTTTCTGAAACAGAAGCTTCTACTTCTGAAGTTAAATTATTAATTTTTGTATCGTATTCTTTTCTGATTTCCGCTAATTTTTCAGGTGAAGTATATTTTTCAAATTCTTTTTTTACACTTCTTTCCTTTTGCGCTAATCTTTCGCCTAATCTTTTTTCAAATTCTTCTTGTGTTGTAATTGGTTCAAAACTCATTTTTAATTTCCTCCTATTTAACCGTTAGTAACGTAAAAAGCTGCAGATAATATCTACAGCCTAACTTTTTGCTTCACTTTTTTTTCTTTTGTAGAAGCACATATCCAATGAGCTAAAATAACACTATCCAATAATGCTATTTCATGCTCTTCTAACAATGCCTTATAACCAAATCCACTATTAGTACCTATAGCTCTTTTTTTACAGTTAGTAACTACTTGCGTAAGTGATGGCTGGTCATTGTGACGAATTGATTTAGATGAAGTTACAGCTTGTTCGAACATGCTGTTTGCTACTATTACATCTGATACTTTTGGAAGAATGGGTTTTAATTTAATCCCAAATTCCTTTATTTCATCACTTAATACTTGTTGAACCCCAGCACCATCAATAACCACTTTTTCAACATCCGCATCTCTTAAAAAAGCAATAATCCATAAATGTCCGTTTCTAACACTTTGACAATCAATACTTTCTACAAATATCTTTTCATCATCAATTTTTGTAGCAATAGACATTGCCATGTGTTTACCATCTTTTCCACACTTTATACCAACAAATAATTTATTTTTAAATTGTGGTGTTTTTTCTATCTTTAGATTTGCCCAATCAGCTTTGCTGAATTCACTTGCTTGGGAATAAGAAAGCCAATGTCCTAACCTTTGAATATTGAAATCAACATCATCCGATGTGATTTCATTTTCAATTACACGTTCTGTCAATCCTTGTCCTAAGGACGGGTTAGTTTCATACCAGGCATCCATGTCATGCGGATCATGCATATGTTCAACAGACCATTCAGCCCACCCTATATATCTAGTGCTACCATCCAATACTTTTTCTCTCAACTTTTGAAAAACTGTACCATGAGAAATTGCAGTCGGTGGTGTTCCTAACATAATGGTTTGTGGATTAGAACTTGCTGAAATGACATATTTTAATGCACTCTCTTGATCAATCGTATATTCTTGTGCTTCATCGATAATAAGAGTGTCATATCCTTCACCCAAGCCACCAGTATTTGAACGAGTTCTAAAATTAACAAGATGATCTAGTTTATACGCCTTTCTATTTTCATCGTACAATCTAATGTTTTCTTGACCTTTTGCTTTAACAGAAGCATATTCAATTCCTGCAGCATCTAGTAAAAAACATACTGTTTCCCAAACAGCATGTGCTGTAGAAATCATATGTGCTGTATAAAGAACCTTTTCCCCATTCATTATTCCATGCATAATCCTCATAATAATATCTTCTGTTTTACCATTACGCCTTGGAACCGCATATCCAAATGTTGAATGAATCCACATACCTTCTTGATCAACTGCCATAATGTCATAAATCAGTAATTCCTGCCACTGACGGGCTGTTCTTCCTGTCTTGTTGTACAGTTTCACCGCTTCTGGTCCTTTAGTTTCTTTATAAGGCAGTACTAACGAGGTTGTAGGAATTTGTCTACCTAATCTTTTTGACATTTCCTTTTGCCTCCTGCTAATTTAATTTGTTAGAAAATCCAATCAATGGACATCACCTCCACAAAAAAGGCAATCTATTGATTGCCTGCTCCTTTTCTATTTTTTTCTAGTACTTTATCTTTATTTTTTCTTTAGCTGGTTGTTCTGGATATTCATATTTTTCAGTATAAGAAAAATTACAATTAGGAACATAACAGCTAAATGTAATTTTTTTAACCATACAATGCTTTTTATGATCATAATAAACTTTTCTGTCACTTATCCAACAAATATGTCTATGCGGTCTTAACCCTTGTGCCATGAAAATCTCCTTCACTTAAATTAAGTAAAATAAAAACCGACATTGCCGGCTAGCTGTTATATGCATAAATTAATTAGAGAAGCTATCGTATCTACATTTGATAGCAAATATTCCCTGATTTTATTCATTTTCTTATTATCGTTCAAATAATGTATGCCATTGGCTGTGATTGTCATATCATTAAGATCACTGCATAAAATATAAGTGCTTCCCCATGCTTTTTTTAACACAATATCATCTATTAATCCATCCTCGTACATCATGTATAAAATATTAATAAAATAATCTTCATCAATATTCTTAAATCCAATTGCATGATAAAATGATTGTTCATCAAAAACAATTTTTCTTTTCAAGACCGCATATAAATATAATAGAATTTTAAAAACTATTGTATCATAATCATCTTTTGCCATTTCTTTCTCCTCACATATTTATATATAATAAAAAATCGACTTTTATCGATTTTTAAATTTATATTATTATTCATTTATTAAATCTTGTAATTTGTCTCCTAGATGTGCCATAACAACCCTCTTTTCTGAAAAAATAAAAAGCCAGCTGATACACTGGCTTTACACTATTTACTTGTTCTATCTTTGAAAAATTCTTTCCAATAAGGATTTTCTTTATCAAAAATTTCTTTTTGCTCTTTAGTTAGATTATGTGGATAATCTTCAAAAAGATTGAAAATCTTCTTTTTATCAAAACTGAAAAGATATTGACCAAAAGAATCAATTTCATCACACCACCATATAATGTCATTTTCATTTTTCTTATAAAAATCACTTAACATAGCCTTTCACTCCTTTTTGTTGACTTTCAAATGATGTATTGATAAATCCCATTATTTTTTTGAATTCATCGTTATTATACAATGATTCTGCATCAATAAGAAAGTTTTGAGGTTCAATTTTTCTTCCGAATAAACGATGTGAATTTTTACATTTAAACCTATATCTCAATTCTTTATTTGTTAAGTCATGAAACCCATTTTGTTTAGGATTTCCAGACTGCAGTTCAAGATATTTATAACCTTCACTTGTTTTTTTAATAATCGCTGCATGATTTCCAGTTGCAAAATAGTACTCTTTATCTTCTTCGACATGTTCCAATAAACGATTTATTGCCTTGAAATCGCTATAATCTCTTTCTATGAATGATATAACACCATCTAATTTAGCAATTTCTCTTATTCCTGTTGTCGAAAAATAGCTACGACTTTCGCCACCTCTAAAATCCAAAACTTGATACCCGCTTTTATTTCCAATATAAGCAAATGCCAAAGAAGAACATGATCCTTTTGTTAAATCTCCACCAGAAAGATCTTTTATGATTTTTTCTTCTGTTGGTTGAATTCTATAATCAATAACAGGATTATGTTTGACATTTAATTTCAGCAAATCCTGTCTTGCTTGAGACATTTTTTCATTTTTTGTTGATTTCTCAATACGTTTTTCAATTTCTTCCTTATTTGGTTTATATTCTATCTTTTTATTCCATACATTTTGTGCTTTACTTCCGTCTCCAGGATCATAAATAACAGTACAATCACAATTAGCGTGTCTTCTGAATACATCATTTCCTGTATTTTTAACATCCTTGTAATCATATATTCCTGCGACTGCTTGACACCATTTGCATGTCTTTCCTCTTGCTGTTCTTATGATTTTAGGATTCAATCCTGTTTTGTAATGAAGATCAGCGTTATTTTTAACTGAATCATCAACTATAGATTTTGCATTCGTAACAATTGCTGAAAGAAAACTTTTTTCTCTTTGCGAATAGCTTTCCGCATTTGAAATATAATCAATGATACTTCTTGTTTTTTCTTCATTGTAATCAATTTTTGCACTTTGAATACCAATTTTAGCTTTTTTATTAAGAATATTCTGAGTTTTTTCGCACTGATCAGCGATAATATCAAAATTATTTTTAATTGTTGGCTCTAAAATTCTTTGAGCAATGTTGTAATACATTTTTCCATCAGGCAATAATTCTTCACTGATATTTTCTTTCAAACTATCTTTCAATATATTTCCTATTTCTTTGGCAAATTCCAAAGAATCCGTATAATCTATTGTTTCTCTTTTTTGTTTTAATAAAATATTTTTTATTTTTGGGTTATTCTTTAAATCTTCCTGAAATTGTTTTTGTATTTTTTCAAGAAGCTCTGGAACAATATCATTCATTCAAATCATCCTTATACATATCATCTAAATTAGGAGTGCTTGAAGCATCCTGACTATAGTTGATTCCAGTTAATTCCTTTAGATTTTCTTTTCCAAAATATCCAGGAACAGCCTGATTAATTTTTATTGCACCATCACCAATAGATGAAAGAGTTGCAGCATCCGGTTCAAAAATAGGTGCCCATTTTAATGTAGTTGAATAAATTTGATTTCTTTCATATGGATAACCATCTCTTAAACAAGCAGCTAAATAACCTGCATTGATAAATCCACTCGTAAATGTTTTTTGAGCTTTTCTAGCTGCCAATCTTAAATTTTCATGTTGAGATTTAATCGCTTCATTTGAACTAGGATTTTCACTTGGAAACCCTAAATCATCTAGTGTCAAACCAGTTTCTCCTGCAAATAAACTAGCGGACATTCTAAGTTGCTCAACAAATGGTGTCATAGATTGTTGCTGGAACTGTCCTACAGTTGGTTTTTCTCCATTTTCGCCTTCTGTTATCTGAATAAAAGATGAAATTGTGGCTTTCCATTTATCAAATTCAACATCATTTGCAAGCCCTAAGATATATTTTTGAGGAAATGAGTAGAATTCTCCTGCAACTTCTCCGCGTTTCAAAGTTCTCATTGCTCCTTGCTGAATAGACATACACGCCCTCGTTATTCTTGAATGGCCAAATGGACGTTTTGCGTCCGGACGATGAATTATTGGGACCAGCAACGGGTAAGGTGCTATATTTTTTTGAATATAAGGCTTTTTGCCTTTTTCATAGAAATAAGTTACTCCTTTGATAAAATAAGCTTCTTTTGTTGGATTTCTATAGACATCTCTTTCTAAAACTGCATATCCTTCAATCAACATATTTGTAATTGGATCAATAATTCCTGTTGCATTTGTCCCATCGATAACTTGCAAGCGTGGAAATTGCCCTGGAACTTGAGAAATATATATAAACGAACACGATGTGATCAGCGATGAAATAATAGCACTGTCGAATAATACATCTGGGTTGTTCATATTATAGATTTCTTGCATATTGAATAAATCATCACCAAATTCTACAACAGATAATCTATCAGCCATAACATCAACTGTTTTGGTACACCATCCCAAACACTCGGTTAACCATCTGAATTCTTTTGGAATGACATTGCTTATGTCAATCATCCTATTTTTCATTTCATAATATTTATATCTTTTCTTGTTTCTTGATGCCTTGGTTGCTAATTTTCCTCTTAGATACCCCATCCCTCTATAATTTGACATCACAATGCCCCTTTCTTTTGTGACTAACGTGTGAACTTTCAAAAATCGTGAGAAAATATTCACAGTACGCCATGAAGTTCTTATTCGCTCGTTTTAGGGGTGATATGCCCCCTAAACAATTTGCTGCGTTTTTGCAGCGTTTGAGTCGTTTTGCTGCGTTAATCATTTACTAATATTTCGTTATTTTTGTGTACTCCTGTATGATTTCCAATCAATTGTTAGTGGAAGCACACGATTTGATACGATTTTCGCTTTCTTTTGTCCTTTTTCAGCAAAAAGCTTGTCACTTTTACTTCTATTACAAGTCCAATGCGCTAATTGTAGGTTATCTAAGTCACTTGGATGTCCACCTTTAGCGACTGGAACGATATGATCAATACAAGGTGACAATGGATGAGGGTATTTATAGCTGAAATCAACTGGCTTTCCACAAATTCCACATACTGTTTGAGTTGCATATATTCTTTTCTTATTTCTTTCAAATTGTTTTCGATGTGCTCCATCTCTATCCAATCTTTTAGTTGCCATAAAAACCTCCAAAACAAAAAGAAGATAGTGTTAGCTACCTTCTTTTCTTCTTGACAAAGTGTTGTATCGTTATCTCTAAATAACTACTATACCATAATACCACGAATTTCAGTCATAAACAGTATCATTTAGGCATTTTTTTAAAATTTTTGTAGCTTTTCTATAGACATTTGAGTTGTCTTTGATTTCATATTTCTTCATTACTTTTTTAAAACTTATAGGTTTAACGTAAAGATCATTAATGAAGTCTCTTTCCTCTTTTTTTTCAATCTTACCCAGATAGTATTCAATTGTAGCTATTCTTGTATCATATGGTTCCAAGGATTCAATTAGACTGTTTGCATTATTGACGATATAACTATCAATTTCTTTTTTTAATTTATCTCTTTTTTCAATCAAGTATGTGTATTTTTCACTTTTATCACTTGAATATCCGCCTGTTGAACTAAAACCAGGTGATTTAATTGAATTTAATTTTACGACTGTACTTTCTAAATCGCCTTTTAAATCATTCAATGGTGATTGATAATTTTCAATAATTTGATTTCTTTCAATAACCAAACACTTATATGACTTGATTTCACTTCTAAGAGCTGGAAGCGTATGGATTACATTATGTTTCATTTTAATTCAATACCTCTTTTCAGCAGTGTAATTTTTGCTAAAATTTATAGTTTTTTTTACACCAGATACTGCTTAATAAATTTCTTATAATCCCTAAAAGTGTTAGATTTTTTTATGCTCTTGAAACTCCATGTTTCTTATTGATTTATCAACACTTTTTGGATTGTTACTTTTAAAAATTTAACTGTGAACATCGAATATCGTAAAACACGCTATCTTGTTCGCTTTTTCAGTGTGATTACTTTACTTGTTTCCTTATGAATTATTACTAAAGAATCAGTTGTATTTTTCAAGAACCAATAGTCTTTAGGATTCAATCCATTAGCAGTAATCAACTTCTTCATTGCTAAATTAATTCTTTTTGGATGTTTCATTTGTTACCTCTTTTTTTAAATATGGATAGTAATCGTTGCTTCATCATACTCATTTATTGAATCTAATGAAACTGATTTTATTTCACAATCTAATAGATTTTCATTTAGATTGTTTTTTTCTGCTTCTGGTACGACTGTGGTTGCTTTTCCTGAT
>CAVESC010000106.1:0-10215 GCA_963618275.1 Bacteroidaceae bacterium | reverse complement strand
TACTATGTGTGCCTTGGAGCTGCAGGCGGAAAGGAATGTAAGGTTAAAATGAAAACATTTAATTATTCTTATCCAGTAAAAGTTTATTTTGGAAAAGGAAGTGCAAAAGAAGCTTTTTCAAATGAATTAAAGAAATATGGAAGTAAAGTTTTATTAGCTTATGGTGGAGGTTCTATTAAAAATAATGGGATCTATGATGATGTTGTTTCTTTATTAAAAGAAGAAAAGAAAGAAGTCATTGAATTTAATGGGATTATGTCTAATCCAACTTACAAAAAAGTACAAGAAGGAGTCGAACTTGTTAAAAAAGAAAAAGTTGATTTTATTTTAGCTGTTGGTGGAGGAAGTGTTATTGATTGTTGTAAAGTTATTTCTGCACAAGCAGTTATTGATGAAGATATTTGGGATTTAGAATATGTTCATGGTAAATTCCCAACAGAAGGGATTCCAATGGGGGCCATCGTGACAGCTTCAGGAACAGGTGCTGAAATGAATGGCGGGGCTGTTATTACTCATGAAGAAAAGAATTGGAAAGGTGGTATCTTTGCTTCAACTGCTGACTTTGCAGTTCTTGATCCAGCTTATACATTGACTGTTCCATCAATGCAAGTATTATCAGGTGCTTTTGATACATTAAGTCATGCTTTAGAAACGTATTTAGGAAATTCTGATCAAGACAATGTTTCTGATGATGTGGCTTTAGCCATTATGAAAAATACCGTTGTGAATATGAGACGTTTATTAAAAGATATCAATGATGAACAAGCAAGAAGTAATTTAATGTGGGATTCAGCCATGGCTGAAAATGGTATCTTAAAATGTGGACGTCAAACTGATTTCCAAGTACATCAAATTGAACATCAATTAGGGGCTTTTACGGATTGTAATCATGGACAAGGTTTGGCCGTTATTCAACCTGTTTATTGTTATCATATTTTAAATGATGCCAGAGAAAAATTAACACGTTTTGCCCAAGTTGTTTTTAATCAAAAAACAGCTGAAGAAGGTTTAGAAGCTCTTCAAAACTTTATTAAAGAATGTCATTTACCAACAACATTACCTAAATTAAAATCTAAAGTTGAAATCACAAATGATTTATTAAAGAAAGTGGCAGATACAACAAACCTTATCAAAACAAATCCTCGTACTCTTACTAAAGAAGAAGTCTATGATATCTTATTAGAATGTATGTAAAAAAGCTATCTTGAATAGCTACTTGCTATGTCAATGGGTTTGATGGGGATATCAGTGTACCATAGATTTTCAAATAAAAATTAAAGTGTTTTTATATGCTGTTTATTATATACAAACTTTTAAAAAGAAAGATAAAGAGAGATAGTTTATAAATAAAATATTCGATTTTATATATTGTGTAAATTTGAGATTTATAGATGTTCTTTTTTTATTGATAAGAATATGATAGAATGTAGTCAATTGAGGAGTGGTGATGATGAGTTGTGTAATTAGAATAAAAGAATCTTTACCGATATTGACTGAAACTGATACGATGATTGGTAATTATATATTGGAACATCAATCTGAAGTTTTAAACGCATCAACTCAAACGCTGGCGACATTAACAAAAACATCTCCTTCAGCAATTATCCGCTTTTCTAAGAAAATAGGGTTTACTGGTTTTCCTCAACTGAAAATAGAATTAGCAAAAGATGTTTCTAATGAATTATCAAAATTTGATGATATATTAGATCCTAATGAAAATATGGAATCATTAATCAAGAAAACATATCATTCAAATATTTGTACAATTGAAAAAACATATGGATTGATAGATGCCCAAGTTATTGAAAATGCTGTTCAACTTCTGTTGCAATCACATAATATTTATTTATTTGGGATTGGTGGATCTGGAACGGTTTGTGAAGACTTTCAACATAAGCTTTTAAGAATAGGAAGAACAGCAATTTATTATCCTGATTCACATTCACAATTAACTGCAGTTCCTAATATGCAAAAAGATGATATTGCGGTTTTTGTGAGTTATAGTGGTAAGACAAAAGAAATGATTACAGCTGCAAAGTGGATAAAAAAAGAAGGGATTTCATCTATTGCGATTACGCAATCTCAATATAATGAATTGGGGAAATTAGTTGATTTAGCAATTATGATTCCTAGTGAAGAAAAGGAATTAAGAATAGGAGCAACATCTTCGAGATTATCGTCTTTAATTATTGTTGATCTATTGTATTATGGAATAGCAAGATTCGATAAGGAAAATACACATAAAAGAATTATAAAAACACGTGAAATTATTGATGAGATTCAATAAAAAGAATGGGAAAATAATAATAATTAATTAACAAATTAGACCTCATATGTTATAGATAATCACTATAATATATGAGGTCTTTTGTTAATGATGCTTTAAAATAAGAAAAAGTTCAAAATTAATTTTTGTTTTTTAAAAAGGACGAGGTGTTATTTGACCAAGGATGACATTTTGCAAAGCTCCGGTTGCACTTTTTACATTTGAAAAATGATTGTTAAGAGTCTCATTTCCTAAGATAGCAAATGCAATTGCTTCTTTGGCATCACTTGAATATCCAAGCTCATCCTGTGTATAAACAGGTATTGGCGACAATTCATCTTTGATCATTTTTACTAAGGTTTGATTGTGAGCGCCACCACCGCCAATAATCATTTTATCTAAAGTTAAGTGAATATCTCGTTTGTAGTGAAAGGCAATACTCTTTGCAGTAAACATCGTAAAAGTGGCAACGATGTCTTGAGAACGGACGTGACTATATTTATCAAGAATACTTTTGACGTAATGCTCACCGAAATCTTCTCTACCTGTTGATTTAGGTGGAAATTTTTTAAAGTATGGATGAGAAAGCAATTCATCTAATAAGTCCTTATCAATATTCCCCAAACTTGCTATTTTACCATTGGCATCAAAAGGGGTATTGTAAAGAATATGACAAGCTTCGTTAATCATCATATTACCTGGGCCAGTATCAAATGCTTGTATTTCGTTGATGTCCAATGAACCGTTAAGTACAGTGACATTACCTATGCCACCGATATTCTGAAGGGCAATATTTTTATTTTTTTCACTAAATAACACATATTCGCTATATGGGACCAAGGGAGCACCTTGACCACCGGCAGCCATATCCATGACTCTAAAATTAGAAATAACAGGTGTATTTAAATCATAAGCGATAACTGCAGCTTCTCCTATCTGTAATGTGGAAGGAAAAAGATGATTTTTTGAGAATGGAATATGATAAATTGTTTGTCCATGACTTGCTATGAAATCAAGTTTTTCCTTTGGAAAATCAAGTTTCTTTAATAATTCTTGAACGGCGATGCTAAACTCTTTACCTAGTTCAAAATTTAAACTACATATGAGTTCACTATTAGAATTAGTTAATGAACATGCCTGTTTAATTTTGCTTACAATTGTTTCTTTAAGTGGATATTCATTATATCCAATGACTTTTAATTGTGTTTGTGTACCGGAACCATGAATATCAACAAGAACAGTATCAATTCCATCTAATGAAGTTCCAGACATAATTCCAACACCATACATAAAAATTCCTCACTTTCAAAATTACATTAAAATTAATGAAATAAAATTTCAATTACAATATATATAATAATTCAATTTAAATAAAAAATCAAAGAAAATAAGTAACAATTTAAAATTAAATTGCAAAAAAAATAAAATTATATAAAATTTAATTTTAAAATTAATATAAAATATATTGAAATTAAATTTTAATAAGAGTATGATATATGTGAAAGGAGGGAGAGGAAAGATGTCGAATGATTTGAGTTTACTGATGACAGAACAACAAAATGAGAAATCATTACATATTGATGAAATGCAAACAACAGACATTCTTAAGACAATTAATAATGAAGATCAAAAGGTTGCTGTAGCTATTGAAAGTGAAATTGATTCTATTGCCGATGCTGTTGACGCATTGTATGAAAAAGTTTGTAATGGTGGTAGATTGATTTATATCGGTGCCGGAACTTCTGGACGATTAGGCGTTTTGGATGCATCTGAATGTCCTCCAACTTATGGGGTAAGTCCTACCCTAGTGAGAGGGATCATTGCTGGAGGCAATGAGGCGCTTGTTACTGCAGTTGAAGGAGCTGAAGACTCTATTCAACTTGCAAAGGATGATTTACGTGCTTTGAATATTACAAAGTATGATGTCATATGTGGCTTGGCTGCTTCTGGAAGAACGCCTTATGTAATTGGTGGATTATCCTATGCCAAAGAGGTTGGAGCAACAACTTTATCTATATGTTGTGTAAAAAATGGAGAAATATCGATGCATGCAGATTATCCTATAGAAATAGAAGTTGGTCCTGAGGTTATTACGGGTTCAACAAGGATGAAAGCGGGAACAGCAGAGAAAATGGTTCTTAATATGTTGTCCACTTCATTAATGATTAAACTTGGAAAAGTCTATGGTAATTTGATGGTGGATGTTCAACCGACAAATGAAAAATTAAAAAAGAGGGCGGTTGAAATTGTAAAAAAATGCACAGGTGCTGTAGATGAAGAAGCAAAAAGGCTTTTGGAATTAAGTTGTTATGATGTAAAATGTGCAATTTTAATAAAAAAAACAGGATTAGATACTCAATCGTGTCGAGATATGTTACTTAAATATCAAAATAATATTGCAAAAGTTATAAAAAAATACAAGGAGTGATTTGTATGGCAACCAAAGTTATAACACCTAATATAAAAAAGGTGAAAAATCAAAAAAATATAAAAGAAGAAAACAAAGTGATAATTCCTAAATTTGGATTTAAAAGCGCACTTATTATCGTTCTCGTTGCAGCATTATCAGCCTTTTTTCTCCCTAATGCGGTTGCAGTGATGGGTGGAGATACAAAATTGACAACATTAATTTCAAGCTCTATTTTTATTAGTTTGGCAGTTGCGTATTGTCAATGCTTTATCGAAACCCATGATGGATTTGGGAAAAGATTTTTTCGGTTGTTTATTTGTTTTTTTATTACAATTGCAATTATTAGCTATTTTTGGATTTATATTGGACTTTATATGTAGGAAAGGAGTTTTAATTTATGATTGACAAATTAACAGTGTTTTTTGACAAAACGTTGTCAGGACCAATGGAAAAACTTGGTCAACAAAGACATTTACAGGCAGTACGTAATGGTATTGTTGCAACATTACCTCTTATTATTGTGGGTTCATTTTTCTTAATAATCGCAATGCCACCAATTCCTCAAGATTGGGCATTATATAAATTTTTAAGCGGAAATGCAGCAACTATTATGTTGCCATATCGTATGACGATGTTTATTATGACTATTTATGCAACTTTTGGTATTGGTTACAGTCTAGCTGAATCTTACGACTTAGATTGTTTGACAGGAGGAATTTTAGCGACAATTGCATTTCTTTGTACTATTACACCAATATCAGTAGCACCAGAAGCTTCAGAGATTGCAGGTGTATCTGGATGGGTTATGCCTATGGCAAATCTTGGAGGTGGAGGCTTATTCGTTTCTATCATCGTATCATGTTTAGCGGTTGAAGTTTATAGATTAACATCAAATTCAAAATTTAAAATTACAATGCCTAAACAAGTTCCACCAGCAGTAGCACGTTCTTTTGAAGCTTTAACACCTACAATTGTAGTTATTGTTGGTATGGCTTGTATCACTTATTTTGCTGGATTTGATTGGCATGGTGCGGTTGCAACTATTGTATCTCCATTAGTAAAAGCGGCTGATAGTTTACCTAGTGTCTTATTATTAGTATTCTTAATTACAGGATTTTGGTCATTTGGAATTCATGGTGTTTCAATTATCGGTTCTCTTGCAAGACCATTATGGTTACAATTGATTGATGCCAATACAGTAGCTGCTGCTGCTGGACATGCTCCAACAGCAATTGCAGCTGAACCATTCTTCCAATGGTTTATTTGGATCGGTGGATCAGGGTGTACTATTGGATTGGCAATCCTATTAGCGTTCCGTTCTAAATCAAAATATGCACGTTCTTTAGGAAAAACATGCTTTTTACCATCGTGCTTTAATATTAATGAACCAATTATTTTTGGGACACCTATTGTGTTGAATCCAGTATTAATTATTCCATTCATTATTACACCAATGGTAACGGCAACTATTGCTTGGATAGCTACATCGTTAGGATGGGTTAATAAAGTTATTATGACCGCACCATGGACATTGCCTGGCCCAATCGGTGCGTACCTCGCAACTGGTGGTGATTGGAGGGCAATTGTTCTTAATATTGTTTTAATTGCAATCTCAGTTATGTTATGGTATCCATTTTTCAAAATATATGATAGAGATTTATTAAAAGAAGAACAAACAAAAGAAGCCTAGCAACGCTAGGCTTATATTTGATAAAGTAACAAGGAGTACAAAATGAGAAAACTAGGAATATCTTTATATGTTGAAAAATCAAATATCGATGAAATGAAACGGTATATAGATAAAGCATATCAATCTGGGTTTTCACGTATTTTTTCATGTTTACTTTCAGTAAATGAGACAGTTGAAAAAATAAAAAAGGATTTTTTAGAAATAAATACATATGCACATGAAAAAGGATTTGAAATTTTTGTAGATGTTAGTCCAAGAGTTTTTGATAAATTTGGAATTAGCTATAAAGATTTAAGTTTTTTTAAAGAGATTGGTGCAGATGGTATTCGTTTAGATGCTGGTTTTACTGGCAATGAAGAATCGTTGATGACATTTAATCCCCAAAACTTAAAAATTGAAATTAATATGAGCAATGATACACATTATATTGATACAATTATGGATTATTGCCCGAATAAGTATAATTTAGTGGGATGTCATAATTTTTATCCTCATAAATATTCAGGGTTAAGTTTAGAACATTTTCAAAGTTGTAATCAAAATTTCAAGAAGTATGGTATAAGAACAGCGGCTTTTGTCACAACAACAAATAAGGATGCCTTTGGTCCATGGTTAGTAACTGACGGGTTGTCAACTTTAGAAATGCATAGAAACTTGCCTTTGGATGTACAAATCAAACATATGATTGCTTTGGAAGATATAGATGATATTATTATTTCAAATTGTTATCCAACAGATGAAGAATTAGAAAAAATATCCAAATTGAGATTAGATATTTTAAGTTTTAATATTCAATTGATAGATAATCTTCCAAAAATAGAGGAAAAAATTATTCTAGATGAACTTCATTTCAATAGGGGAGATTTGAATACGCAAATGATCCGATCAACTCAAAGTAGAGTTAAATATAAAAATCATTATTTTGAAATAATAAATACACCTGAATATATTTTCCCTGGAGATGTGATTATTGAGAGCTCTGAGTATGGACATTATGCAGGTGAATTACAAATTGCGAAAAGGAAAATGAAAAATAGTGGAAAAAGTAATGTTGTGGGACATATTGTTGAAGAGGAATTGTTCTTATTGGATTATGTAAAAGCATGGCAAAAATTTGTTTTTAATAAGGTGGATTAAAAGTGCAATATATAGGTATTGATGGTGGTGGAACAAAAACCAAAATTGTGTTATTTGATGAAGAAGGTCGATCTCTTAAAGAATTAATTTTACCAACGGTTCATATTTTAACACAAAAGAAAGAAAAATCAGTTCAAATTTTAAGAGAAGGACTGCAACAGTTAGATCCTCAAGAAACTGCCGTTGTTGGTGTAGGAATGGCTGGTTATGGTCAACAAGCAAATTTACGTCATGAAATTGAAGATATGTGTCAAAAAGCTTTTGGGAAAAGAAAGTTTGTTTTAGATAGTGATGTGAGAATAGCGGTTGAAGGAGCACTCAATGGTAAAAATGGTATTGTTGTGATAGCAGGAACTGGAAGTATAGCTTTGTCCATTTGTGATGGTGTCATGCATCGTTGTGGTGGTTGGGGATATCAACTGGGTGATGAAGGAAGTGGCTATTGGCTTGCTAAAAGAATGTTGCAAATTTTTTGTAAGCAAGCTGATGGAAGATTACCTAAAACACAATTATATGATATTTTAATGAAAGAATGTCACCTAGACAACGATTATGAAATCATTTCTTATATGAATAGTTTGAATCAGGACCGTACAAAAATTGCCTCTCTTGCATATATCAATGGTCTTGCTGCAAAAAACAATGATGTTTATGCACTTCAAATTTATCAAGAAGCAGCACTTGAACTTGCTGAACTTATTTGTTTACTATCAAAAGACTTAAAGAAACCTGTTTGTGTGTCCTATATTGGTGGTGTATTTGAAAATGTCAAACAATACATCATTCCATATTTAGAAAAAGAGCTTCATGACCAATGCTTGTTTATATCACCAATTTATACACCAGAGTATGGTGCGTATATGTTAGCTAAGAAGCTAAGGTAATCTTACTTTAGTTTCTTTTAAGGAGGAAACAAAATGTATATAAAAAAAAGAAAAGATATCCTTTGGGGTGGGGCGACTGCAAGTAGCCAATATGAAGGTGGTTATAATTTGGGAGGCAAAGGTCTTGATACACAAGATTGCCGACCTTATCTTCCTAGAACCTCTAATGCTGCAACATCGACACGTTTGCTTTCGCAAGGTGTTATTGATGAAGCAAAGAAATGTGAAGGAGTTGGGCGTTATCCATTTAGGCAAGGAAGTGATGGGTATCATCATATTGAAGAAGATATTCAATTATTAAAAGAATTAAATATTGATATTTATCGTTTCTCTATTAGCTGGGCACGTCTCTATCCTAATGGTGATGAAGAAATGCCAAATCAAGAAGGAATCAGATTCTATGATCATATCTTTAAAAAAGTTAAAGCAGCTGGTATGAAAATCTTTTTAACAATGAATCACTATGCCGTTCCACTTTATCTTGTTGAACATTATGGTGGTTGGACAAATAGAAAACTAGTTACTTTTTATGAAAGATTTGCAAGAACTGTTTTTGAGCATTGGGGACAATATATTGATTATTTCTTACCGTTTAATGAAATAAATGCAGGTTATTTTAGTCCTTATAATGGCGTAGGTTTAGTTAAAGAAAAAGACAAACCATACAATCAAAGTCTTGTTTTTCAATCGCTTCATCATCAATTTATTGCAAGTGCAAAAACAATTAAAATAGCAAGAAAATTATCTTCTAAAAGCCAATCAGGGTGCATGGTAGCATGTTTTTGTTATTATCCTTTAACCTCTTCACCAGAAGATAATTTAAAAGCAGTAAGAGATGAAGAAATAAACCAATGGTTTGCAGTGGATGTTTTAGCAAATGGACATTATCCAAGTTATATGAACAGATTCTTTAGAGAAAATGATATTCATATTACAATGGGAGACGGGGATGAAGAATTACTTAAAAAATATACGTGCGATTTTGTAAGCTTTTCTTATTATTCTAGCTCTATTGCCACTTGCCAGGAAGATGGTCAACAAACCGCTGGAAATTTAGTTGTTTCTACAAAAAATCCCTATTTAAAAGCGAGTGATTGGGGATGGCAAATTGATCCTGTGGGACTTAGAATAATGTTGAATAAAATGTATGATCGTACTCAAAAACCAATTTTTATTTCAGAAAATGGTTTAGGAGCTCATGATGTATTTGAATTAGATGGTACAATCCATGATTCATATCGTATAGACTATTTAAAACAACATTTCGAACAAATAGACGAAGCTATTGATGATGGTGTTGATGTGATTGGCTATATTATGTGGGGTATTGTGGATATTGTTTCTGGTGGAAGCTGTGAAATGGAAAAAAGATATGGCGTTGTTTATGTAGATGCTGATAATTTAGGTAATGGTACCTATAAGCGATATAAGAAAGATAGTTTTGAGTGGTATAAAAGATTTATTCAGGAAAAACATAAAAGTTTTCAATAGTGGAACGTAAAAAACTAATCATTTTGGATTGGCTTTATAGCTTTTTTTACATGAAAATAGTTCAATGAATCGACTTTGGAGCCACTTTATATAATATATAAGAGACGCAGTAAACTATCATAACTTATCAGAGTTCTATGTCATGTTTTTAATTATAGAGAAATGGAAAACGACTTTCCTATAATTACTCATAATCAAGTAAATATGTTTAAAGTAGAAAAGTTATAAGATAAATCATGAACAATTTAAGCTGTTTTAAACAAATAAAAAGGGGCTGTAAAGCAATGTCATTAAGTTAAGATGACATAAATTCAATCAGAAGAAATATAGATTGTAT
>CAVESC010000105.1:0-10254 GCA_963618275.1 Bacteroidaceae bacterium | reverse complement strand
TATATTTTTGAAAATACTAAATAATTGATACTAATTTTATAAAAATGTGTACTTTTTTATCTAAAATCTAAACATAACTTGGAATACTTTATATAATATGGTTGTTGGTAGTGGATGGGAGGTAATTATGGAAAAAAAGAAAATCTTTATTATTGTGGAAAATCATGAACTGTTAGAAGGTATAGCACAACAATTTGAAAAGTTTTCCAATTATCAAGTTGTTGGTACTGCAAAAAATGCAGGCGATGCAATTACTTTTTTTAAAATGAACAATTGTGATTTATTAGTTATTGATTTAATGCTTACAGATATTGATGGTGTAGGCGTATTAGAAAAGGTAAAAGAAGTCAATAAAAATGCTTATCAAAAGGTTGTATGTTTAACAAGTTTTACAAGTCCTGTAATAAGCAATGCATTAGAAAAATTAAATGTAAGTTATTGTTTTAAAATTCCTTTTGACTTTAATTATTTTATGGATGTCATTAAACGTATTTTTTCAGATGAAATGAGTGTTAATGAAATCCATATAAATGAAAGTGAAAAAATACAAAAAGTTAAAATCGAAAATGAAATCACAGAAATTCTTCATGAGGTTGGAATACCAGCACATATCAAAGGATATATGTATTTAAGAACAGCTATTATGAAAACATATGATAATATTGATATTTTAGGCCAAGTAACTAAAGTTTTATATCCAGAAATAGCTAGAAGTTATAACACAACATCTTCTAGGGTAGAACGTGCAATTCGTCATGCTATAGAAGTTGCATGGAATAGAGGTAATACTGAAGCTATTGATGATATATTTGGTTATACTGTTTCTGCTTCAAAATCTAAACCAACAAATTCTGAATTTATAGCAATGATTGCTGATAAATTAAGACTTGCACATAAAACGGCATTAGTAAATAAAGGTCGATATTTATAACTGAAATATGATACAATATCTCTAAAGAAGAGGTGATTTATCATATATGCAAATAATATTTCACATAGATTTAAATGCATTTTATGCAAGCGCTGAGGTTGCAGTGGATCCTTCTTTAGAGGGTAAACCTCTAGTTGTATCTGGAAATAATAGACGTGCAATTGTGTCAACTGCTTCTTATGAGGCTCGTAAATATGGAATTCATTCTGCAATGCCATTATTTCAAGCAAAACAATTGTGCAAAGATTTGATTGTTAAACCTGTAAATTTTGATTTATATAGACGTCTATCAAGTCAATTTTTTGACCTTATTTCTTCATATAGTTCTTTAATAGAAATAGCAAGTATAGATGAATGTTATGTTGATTTTTCAAATTATGTTATCAAGCATCAAATACATCCTTATGATCTTGCAAGAAATATTCAAAATACAGTTTTAACTGAATTAAAATTGAAATGTTCAATTGGAATCGCACCCAATAAATTTATGGCCAAAATGGCTAGTGATATGAAAAAGCCAATGGGTATAACTATTTTAAATAAGTCTAATTATAAACAATTACTATGGCCATTAGATGTTGCTGATATGTTTGGTATAGGGAAAAAAACTGCTCCTAAATTGAAAGAATTAGGTATTAATACAATCGGTGATGTCGCCAATTATGATAATTATAATAAATTAAGACAAATCATTGGAAAAAACGCTCTTCTCCTTTATCGAAAAGCAAATGGTATTGATATTTCTAAAGTTAATACCGAAAAAAATGAACTAAAATCTGTAGGAAATTCGACGACTTTACAATACGATACAAATGATCTAGATACTATTTATGAAACAATACGTTTATTATGTTCAAGAGTTTCCTTTAGAGCAAGAAAGCGAAATTTAATTGGGAATTCTATTAGTATTACAATTAAATATTCTCGTTTTGAAACGGTTTCTCGTCAAACACCATTATCAGATTATGTTAACGATTATGAAACAATACTTTCTACTGCAAAGTACTTATTTGATAAAAATTATGAGGGTAGATCATTGAGACTTATAGGGGTTTCATTAAATAATATTATTAACAAAAATGATTATAAAAAACAAGTAAGCTTATTTGAAAATATAGTTATTGATGATAAGCCACAAACAACTATAGACTTCATTAATAAAATCAATAATGAAAATTCCTATCATTTAACAACAGTCTCTGCTTTATTAGAACATTCTAAAAATAAATATAGAAAAGAATAGAAATCATAAAAAAATAAAAGCATCATATCTTATGCTAGAGGAGGGAGATATGATGCCTTTTTTTATTCAAAAAAGAAATATGTATTTACATCAGTACTTATTTTTAAACTTTATTTATTCTACTATTATTTCAATCATCTTTTTTTGCTTTAATAATCAATATCTAAATAAAATATCATACGACATCATTTATTTAAAAACACAGCCACTTAATTCATATTTATTATGTACACTTATGTATATCGTTATCATTTTAGTTTCAGCAACAAGTTTTATAGGTACACCAGTAATTTCCATAGGCATTATTTATAGAATTATTTGTATCATTTCTATGATTTTTAAGTATAAAAATTCTTTACTTTCATTTCATAGTATTTTTATTGTTGTATTACCACAAGCTGTTATCGAATTTTTAATAACTTATATATTATCATTTATGTCTACTTATCTTTCTTTGCAAAGTTTGAAGTTAACTTTTATTCAAAAAGATAACTTCAATGTTAAATACCTTTTTAATTATGTTTTAAATTATTTAGTCATTATTTTTTTACTTATATTTACATCAGCTATATTAAAAATTTATCTTGTATAAAATTGTTCATCTTACTTTTTTCATGATATAATGTTAGATGGTGGTAGTATGAATATATACAATGCTCTTAATGAATATAAACAATATTTGTTGATAGAAAAAAACGTATCAGATAATACATTGAAAAGTTATATGAATGATATTAATCAATTTTTAGTTTTCATTCAAAAAAATTATCAAATTAATTTAATTGATCAAATTAGCAAAGATATGATCAGAAAATATTTACGACAGTTTACAAACTTAGCTGCTTCTTCTTTATCTCGAAAAATGGTATCATTGCGATCGTTTTATAAATTCTTAATAAAAGAAGACATTATACGAAATAATTTGATGGAATCTTTTGATTTACCAAAAAATCAAAAAAAACTTCCACAAGTTCTAAATATTGAAGAAATAAAAA
This sequence comes from Bacteroidaceae bacterium, assembly GCA_963618275.1. GTDB lineage: Bacteria > Bacillota_I > Bacilli_A > Erysipelotrichales > Coprobacillaceae > Faecalibacillus. The sequence continues at coordinate 7,085 of CAVESC010000105.1, read as the reverse complement.
TATTACTTGATAGTATTAAAATGGATAATTTTAAAAATGCAAGGAATAGGGCGATGCTAGAACTTTTATATGCAACTGGCATTAGAGTATCTGAACTGTGTGATTTAAAATTATCACAAATTAATTTAAAAATGAAATACTTAAGTGTTATTGGTAAAGGAAATAAAGAAAGGCTTTTACCATTAAACGATTATGTTTGTCAAATTATTTCCCAATATATTTATGATTTTAGATATGCAAAATTAAATTTTGTTGATAATGAATATCTATTTTTTAATGATAAACTTGATAAAATATCTAGAGAATATTTTTATAAAATATTAAAAGAGGCATGTAAAAAGGCTAATATAAAAAAGAAGGTATCGCCTCATACAATTCGACATACTTTTGCAACACACTTATATGAAAATGGAGCTGATTTACGCTCTATACAAGAATTATTAGGACACAGTGATATTTCAACAACCACAATTTATACTCATGTTTCAAATAATAAAATTATTGATGATTACAACAAATATCATTTACGTACAAAGAAAGGGGAAAATAATAATGAAATTTAAAAGAATTTTTCTTATCGTTTGTGATTCTATGGGAATTGGAAATGCTAAGGATGCTGAAAAATATGATGATTTAAATGCAAATACAGTGGGACATATTTGTACATCATGTAATGGATTAAAAATTCCAACTTTACAAAATTTAGGGTTTGGAAATTTAGGTGAATTTAAAGATGTTTTAAAAACTAAAAATCCTGATGCTTATGTCATGAAATTAAATGAAGCATCAAATGGTAAGGATACAATGACTGGTCATTGGGAAATGATGGGATTAAAGACAGAAAAACCATTTATAACTTTTACTGAAACTGGTTTTCCTAAAGAATTTATTGATTTATTTGAAAAGAAAACAGGTCGAAAATGTGTTGGAAATATTGCATGTAGTGGTACTAAGATTTTAGATATGTATGGAGAACACCAAATAAGAACAGGTGATTGGATTGTATATACATCAGCTGATTCAGTATTTCAAATTGCAGCAAATGAAGAAATCATCCCATTAGAAGAATTATACCAAGCATGCCATATTGCAAGAGAAATTGCAATGGATGATAAATGGAAAGTCGGTAGAGTTATCGCAAGACCATATATCGGATCAAAAGAAGGTCATTTTACGCGTACATCTAATAGACATGATTATGCATTAGCACCATTTGCCAAAACTGCACTAGATTCTTTAAAAGAAGCAAAATTAGATGTTATTGGCGTAGGAAAAATACCGGATATATTTGTTGATCAAGGAATTACAAAAAAAGTTAGAACAATAAGTAATGAAGATGGTATGAATAAAACAATTGAATTAGCTAGTGATGACTTCAATGGATTAGCATTTATTAATTTAGTAGATTTTGATGCAGTTTATGGACATAGAAGAAATCCACAAGGTTATGGTGAAGCTATTGAAGCATTTGATACACAATTACAAACTCTCATTGATAAATTGAACGATGATGATTTATTGATGATTACAGCTGACCATGGAAATGATCCAACATATAAAGGAACAGATCATACTAGAGAACAAGTTCCATTAATTATTTATTCTAAACAATTCAAGAATATGAAAGAATTACCTGAAGCAAATTCTTTTGGTGTGATTGGTTCAACAATTTGTGATAATTTTAATGTTGAATATAATGGTATAGGTTCATCTATTTTAGAATCATTAAAATAATAGGTAGTGTTTATGGAAAGTAGAAAAATTATTATCTATTCTTTATTTGCAGATTTACTAGGAGTGCTTTTATTTATATTTGCAGTACAAGTGAATAATAATATTATTTTATATGCATTCTATTTGATTTCAATGTTATTATATATAGTATCGTTATTAGCATTGTATAAGAATATCAAAAAAAATAATAAATCAATACTTGTATTTATAATGTTTATCACATTAATTCTTATCGGTTTATGTACTTATTTCATTATCATATAATATTAGATATAGAACATCTTAATTGAGATGTTTCTATATCTTTAAAAGTTACATAATATACATTATGCGAAGTATAAAGTATCCATTTTTTTCCCTTAGCCTCAAACACTTGGCCCAGTATAGAGTTCCGCCGATTGACCCTCATAAGCTGTATAACTTTAACCGAGGGATAAATCTTAGGAATTTATAATGCTTTTTATGTAACTTTTTCTTTAAAAATATAAGAAAATACAACACTTTCCTTATATTTGTTTAATCTTAAAATAATAAACATAAAATAAAATGTACAGATGCAGTATTCAAAATAGTTTGAATTTATCCCTTTAAATTTTGAAAACACCGCATCTGTTTTTTTATTTAATTTTGATACATTGGTACATATTTAAAATATTTTAATTCAATGATGTACTGCTGTTTCTTTTGTTTGCGTTTTGATATTTAACAACAAGTCCTCTTAATCTTTTAATTTCTGTAAGTGAATCTCTACATTTTTTGAGTTTTATATGTCTATTTTTGAACCTCTAATTTTGCTTTTTCATTTATGAATCATCGGACATGAAATTATTGTTATTTAAATTGAACTATTAACTAAAAGTCTATTAAATTCATTTTTTATGTTATACATTAAAATATTTGTAAATGAAACGGAATTATTGAACTTATTTAAATCATATTTTTTTATACAATTTTCTAAAATTTGAACCCCCTTTTTTAAGAAAAAAAGATAATTCTTTTTGGTTGAATATTTAACGACATTTTCTATTACAATTTTTAAACTATATATTTCAATTCTTTCTAATACTTCTTTATTATCTTTAAAGTATTTAAAATATAAATCAAATAAACGCTTAATTTGAAATATACTATTTTTATTAAAACCAGGAATAAATTTATATAAATTTTGGTAAATTTTTATAAGAAATATATTTTCATCTTCTTTATATATTTCTAAATAATCGGTTGAAGAAAGTTGATCAAAAGGAAATTTTGAATTTTCTAATATAGTTATTTTATTTATAACGATCCAATTATTCAAAAAGGTAACTTCATCATAATTTAAATTATATTCAAAAATAAAATCATCTAGCATATCTTTACTAATTTTTCGATTAAATATGTTAGTAGTAATTCTTATCAAATCCAATAAAGATATGAAGTCTTCTGTTAAAATAAATATTCTATTTTCCTCAATGTAGTCTTCTATAATTTCATAATATTTTAAGCTGCTTTCTTCTCTAATTTTTTCATAATTTTCTTTAGAGATGAGTTTTAGTTGATCTTTAAATATAATTGTGAATGCTTTTAACTTATCAACATATTTATTATCATATGAAATATCATATTTGTTAAACAAGAAAGAATATATTTGTTCTTGTTCTATATAATCGAGATCATATCCATCTAATATAGATTCTATATCATCAAAATATAATTTTGATGATTCTATAATAAGATTTTCAATATCACTAGTTATATCCTTAAAAAATAATGATTTTTGATTGAACTTTTCTACTATAGAAATAGATCTATCATTTAGTTCTTCATTTAAAGTGTATAGTTCTTCCTCATTAAGTTGGTAATTTTGTAATATTGAATCATATAGTTCTTTATCAATCTTTAAATTATTATCTATTACCATAGTATGTTCACAATTATCTTCAATTTCATCTGCAATTTGATTTATAAGACTATTAAAGAAATCTTCATTAGATTGGTTGCCATTAAAATTTTTAGTTAGCGTACTTATTTTAAAAAATTGGTTAGTTATTTGTCCAAGCATTGATGTGAGTTCGGCTTCAAATTCTCTTGACATATCGTCCGCACAACTCAATGCATGTGCACATTCATGTAATAAGGTTTCTGAATATTCTTTCAAAGATGATAATTGCTTTCTTTTTATAAGTATTAGATGTTTTGAAGCTATCCATGTACCTAATGTTTCTGTGTATATTTCATCATTATATATCTGCTCTGTTAGCTTGATATTCCATACATTGGGAGGACATCCCCCAATTAAACTTAAAATATTATCAGTTTGATTATAAATATTTAATTCAGCATCAGTTAGCTCTCCAATATCAACATATATTGGTTGAAATTCATCCTTTTGCTTTGACAAATATTGTGATGTCGTTGTAATGATTTCCTCTTCATCTGCATTCTCATTTAAATCTTCTATCTTGTCTAATAGCTTTTTTGAAACAATTACAGGGGAATATCCATTTCTATTCATATCATCAACAATACTAGGAGACGTTTTGAGTTCTTCAGGAGTAACAAATGTTACTTTGGTTGCTCTTTCAGACAACAATTTAGAAGCAAATAACTGTACTTCCGTCCATGTTAATTCATCATGATGTTTACCACTACTAAATTCTTGTAAATCGTCAATCATATAATCAATGACATCGGTATTAGAACAGCTTAATAAAATATTCTTAATTCTTTCAGAATATGCGCTACGACCAATATTCGTTCTTTCTCTATTCAATGCTTTGATTATTTGCCTGTTCAAAGAGGTAATATTGTAAGAAAATAAAAAATTAGATTCTTCAGCAACTTTTACACCATTTATATATATATTTGAAACATCAGATTTTTTTTCAATTATTTGTCCATATATTGTGTTATCTAATATGTTATTATCTGTAAAACATAAAAATAGCTGTTTTGCTTTAAAAACTTCACTATCATCACATCCCCAAAAACTAAAGTCAGTACCAATCATTTTAGAATCGATTGGAGGATTGATTTTAGCATGTAATGTTACAATATCGTCAAAGCCTTCTTTTTGTGCCTCACTTAATGTGATAATACCAAATTTAGAACTTATTTGCACATTAACACCATGTCGATATAAAGTTGCCAATGCATCTTTTAATCCAACTCCAAAACGTCCGATAAGTTTTGTATTTTGCTTTTTTTCTTCATTTTCATTTTGAGTAAGATGTAAATAGCTGAGTCCTCTACCAAAATCAACAATATGCCAAATTCCTTGATCTTTATAAATTTGAATATTCTTTGTGTTTGTCAAAAATTGTTCATCTAAAGCATTGGATATAATTTCTCTAAGAGCATGATGAATACTCCAATTTTCTAATATCTTTTCAATATTCAAATCAAAATTCTTTTCTTTTATGTATTCGTTATTATGAATTGTCAAATTTATCATCCTCTCTATATTGATAACTATTAAAATCAAATTTTTCAAAGGCTTTGCAGTTCGAGTTTATATTATCAATACGTATTTTTTTCTTATTAACATTATATTCAACTAAAAATTGATTTATAATTTCTTTTCCAATTTCACTTTTAGAATACTTAGGAACAACATCGAATAAATGAATAGTATAAACATCATCACTAATAGAAAAATAAAAAAATGCAACGATATTTTTTTTCAAATCTAATATTTTATATAAACATTCGCCATTTTTCCATACATCTTTATCAACTGTACACCATATTGAAGGTAAATCAAACTCTTCTCTGCATTTATTTATTTCGGCATATTTACATTCTAAAAATATATATTTCAATTCTAAATTAATTTTATTAAATTTAAAATTGTCTAGATACAATGATTCTCTATAATAAGGTTCTTTATGACTTTTTTGAATTGGTTCATCACCAAATAATTTTTTCTGTATTTGGACATCACTTTCATCATAATCTATAACTTCATCTTGCATTTCATTCTTAATAATTGTTTGAGTTTCATAATCTTGATTTGACAACCATACATTCATTAATTGAAAAGCAGACATATTATTCAAATCGTCTGTATACTTTTTTAAATCTTCAATTATTTTAACTAACTTGTCTTTATAGATGTTTGAAATAATATTGTATGGTATGTGTTCAAAATTAGAAATACGATAAAGTTCCACTTTATCAGGTTTTATTTTATCAGTATACCAATATTCATGTGTTAATTCTGCATCATCAACATAACCGTCATTATATAATTTATCCCATGATATTAAATTTATATTATCTGGTTCAATTTCAAATGAATATAGTCTTATATTTAACTCATCATCTTCTGAATCATTAGTAATACCTAATCCTTGTAAACATCCTAATAATGTATCGCTCAATGAAATTCTTTTTGTTTTATTTTCTTCGTTCGAGAGGCTTTTTTCCGGTATATGTGGCACTAATTCAGTTTGTAATGGTCTCTCTATTGATGTTACATGATACAATCTCATAATCCTTGTTAACCTTCTCTCATATTAGTTAATATAAATTATAGCACTTTGAAAATAAGATATCATTGATTACATAAACACTTAATACAGTTTTCTAAAATATATTTATGTTTATTCAACGAACTGATCTTGTAATTTGAATCAAAACACTCAATTTCGTCTTTCTTAATAATATTTTGATCAATTAGTATCTCGTATATTCCCTTCTTCAATTGATCATAAGAATACAATTCTGTCAATTCTGGCGGATAAGCTTTTTCTCCTTCAAAGTTTTCATGAGCTTGATAAATATTATCAACAATATATTTATCTATGTAATCTTGAAAACTCAATTCTTTGTAATCTACTTCTTTCTTTATATTTTCATAACATTCTTTAACAGATTTATTCATATTAATTTGATAAGTTTCATATTCAAAATAGTAACTGTTTACAATCATTAATGACTCTGTTTGTGTTCCTGTTAATATCAACTTGAAATCATATCTATTTAAGAAGCACTCAAACAAAGATGAAAAATCATTAAATTTTGTAATTTCATTTATAAAAACAAAATCATATTTCTCATCATCGATATTTTTATTAATTTCATATAGATATTTTAAAATATCATCCATGTTTTCAAACTTTTTAAAACAATTCTTTTCATTACAATTTAAATACAAAGATTTTTTATGATATGTATTTTCTAAAGTATTGATCAACTGCATCATTAACTGATATTTTCCCGATCCTTTCAAACCATTTATTAAAGTAACATCATGATTTTCTATATTCTTTATATATTTGTTTAATTTTTTTAGTTCTTCATCCTTCATTTTTTACCTTCATTAAGAGTTTTAAGTATTATATTCACAATATCTATAAATATAATAC
>CAVESC010000104.1:0-10261 GCA_963618275.1 Bacteroidaceae bacterium | reverse complement strand
GAAAAATATAATGCCCCGTTTGTGGTTTGCGATAATAATTTAAATCAATATTTGAAACAAAGCGAATATAATTCATTAATTGAATTATATTGTTTTTTTCATATGTTTCATAAACAACAAGTTCTCCATAAATTCTAAATTTAATCACCCCTTTTTCTTTGCATTGCAAATGAATATCACTTACATTTTCTCTAATTGCTTGATAAATAATTTGTTCAAATAGTTCCTCCATAAAAATCCTCCTATTATTATATAGACAATTAATTTTAAAATTTCTTTTTAAAAATTTAATTTTTTTTAATTATTTATAAAAAATACAAATAATAAGAATATTAGATTCAAAAGAAAAAAACTATTCCATTTATAATAATTTTTTGTTACAATCATCAAGGAAATTATTAAAAGGAGATTATTATGATTAACGTTAGTGACTTAAAACCAGGTGTTACATTCCAAATGGATGGAAATTTATATGTAGTATTAGACTATTCTCATAATAAAACTGCTAGAGCAGCAGCAAATATTAAAGTTAAGATGAAAAATTTACGTACTGGATCTACTACTGAAATGACATTCGGTGGAAACGATAAAGTAAAAAGAGCACAAATCGATAAAAAAGAAATGCAATACTTATATAATACAGGTGATGCGTTTGTATTTATGGATGGTGAAACATATGACCAAATTGAAATTCCAGCTGAAAATCTAGAATGGGAAAAGAATTTCTTAAAAGAAAGTGATACTGCAACAATTAGAAGTTTTGAAGGTGAAGTATTAGGGGTTCAATTACCTGATAAAGTTACTTTACAAATTACTGAAGCAGAACAAGCAGTTAAAGGTGATACAGCTACTGGAGCAACTAAGAATGCTGTTTTAGAAACTGGCTTCCAAGTTAAAGTTCCTTTATTTATTAATGAAGGAGAAATGGTTGTTATTTCAACTGCTGAAGGTAAATATTCAGGTAGAGCTTAACACTAGGACAAAACCTAGTGTTTTTCATATTATATAACAAAATCGCATATAGTAGATAATGAGGGGATGTCCATGAACAAACAAGCTATAACATTTTTATCATTATTTACCTTGATTCTTGTTTTATCAATTTATTACTTATTAGTACCACCAGTTGATCAAAGTGAAACAGTTTCAAAAAAAGCATTAAGTAGAATAGAGTCCTTACAAAATGAACTGAATAAAAATCATGAAAATAAAATTAATGATAATAATACAGTGATTGCGTCTTCAAAAGCTTCTGAAAAAGAAATATCAGCAGCCCTTACCTCTAATGAAAAAACAAAAACAATTATTAAAAATGAAAAAAATATTTGTCAATTATTAAACAATAATGGTTATAAAGAATGTTTTTGTGAAATAGATGGTAATCATATGAAAATAGTTGTAAAACTAAAAGATGCAACATCAAAGGATGCAAACAAAATTATTAAATTAATTCATAGTAAATATGCCAAATATATAATAGAAGTAAAATTTGTAGAAGACTAATGATAGTTCTAACTTGAATAATCAAAGAAATTTATATAAAATAGTATATAGAGATATAAAAGGAGTAATTTTATGGAATATTATACTGTAGAAAAGAAAAATAATTTAGGTGAACAATATATTGAATTATCTGTTTTTCAAGCAATCACTAATCATGAAGTAAGTAAAATAGATGGAATTGATTTTGATGGAGGAAAAAACTCTGTAAATATTGAAGTTAATGATCACAATCAAGTAATTATTGGAATTGATATTGTTATTGATTATGGTCTAAATGTTGGAAAAGTTGTTAGCCAAATTCAAAACGAAATTGTAAATGCTATTGACAGATATATTGGCTTTAGAAATGTTAAAGTAAATGTAAATGTCAACAAGATTAAATTTTAGGAATTGTCTGGCAATTCCTTTTTTATTGTGTTTATTTATTTAATTTCACAAGAAATTATGTTAGAATATGAATATATTTTGGAAGGAAATGTATATGGAAAAAGTAAGAAAAAAATTAATTAGAGAAAAAGCTGTTATCGCAGTTTACCAATATCTTTTAACAAATTCAACAGAAGAAGAAATTATGAATTATTTAAATGAATGTTACAAGCCTAGAATGGATGAAAAGGAAATCGAACTTTGTAAAGAAATTGTTTTTAATACAATAGAGCGAATTGATGAATATGTTCCTCTTATCGAAAAAAATTTAAAAAAATCATGGTCAATCGATCGTATTTCAATGATGGAAAAAGCAATTCTTTATGTATCTATTTATGAACGAAATGAAGTTTCTAAAGAAATTTCAATTAATCAAGCAGTCGAATTAGCAAAGAAATACTGTGATGAAGATGCTTATAAATTTATAAATGGAGTTTTAGGTGCTATTGGATAAAAAATATATTACAGTTTCAACTTTAAATAGCTATCTAAAAAGAAAAGTAGATATTGATACACAATTACAACATGTGTTTATTAAAGGTGAAATATCTAATTTTAAAAGGAATATAAGCTCAGGCCATTTGTATTTTACATTAAAGGATGGTAGGTCACATATTAGTGCTATTATGTATAAAGGATTTGCTGATCAATTGAATTTTGATGTAAAAAATGGAGATTCCGTTTTAATAGAAGCAACCGTTTCTGTTTATGCAGTTACTGGATATAATCAATTAATTGTTAAAAGTATTGAACCTGATGGATTAGGTTCACTATTTTTAAAATTTGAAAATTTAAAGAAAACTCTATCACAAGAAGGATTATTTGATGAAAGTCATAAAAAAAATATTCCTTCTTATCCAAGTAAAATAGCTGTTTTATCGGCATACCCAAGTGCTGCATTAATGGATGTAATGCGTACTTTAAAAGAACGTTTTCCTATTTGCAGAGTTATTATTTTTCCTATACCCGTTCAGGGGAAAAATGCATATTTAAAGATCGTTTCAACTTTAAAATTTGTTGATGAACTTCATTTTAACACTATTATTTTAGCTCGTGGTGGAGGTTCTTTAGAAGATTTATGGAATTTTAATGAGGAAGCATTAGCAAGAACAATATATGAGTTAAATACACCGATTATTTGTGGAATAGGGCATGAGACTGACTTTACGATATGTGATTATGTATGTGATTTAAGAGCTTTAACACCTACCTATGCAGCTATTGAAGCTACACCTCATATAGAAGATATGTATAAACACTTAACAATATTAAATAATCTTTTAAAATCCAATATAATGTATAAAATTGAAACGTTGGATGCAAAATTAAAACAATTAAATCAGTTTTATTTATTTAAAAATCCTGAAAAATTATATGGTGAGCATATGCAATATGTTGTTTATTTACAAGATAAAATGAAATATTTAATGGATCAACATTTGCATACCAATAAAATTGCTTTTACTAAATACGATTTACAAATGCAATCTCAAAAGAAAATATTTGTAAATCATTATTATCAATGTGTTCAAACGTATCAAAATTTATTAAAAATTAATTTCAATAACAAATTAAAAGAAAATCAAAATTATTTACGCATATTAATATCGAAATTAAATGCATTAAGTCCATTACGAACGTTAGAAAGAGGATATGCATTAGTAGAAAAAGATGATGAATATATTTCAAGTGTTAAAGATTTAAATGACACAGATATTGTTTCTATTTATTTAAAGGATGGGTATGTTAAAGCTATAATTCATAAGGAGTAATGTATATGGAAAATATGACATTTGAACAAGCAATTAAACGTTTAGAGGAAATTGTCAATTTACTGGAAAATAACCAAATATCTTTAGATGAAAGTGTTGATCTTTTTCAAGAAGGTGTACAGCTTTCACAATATTGTTCAAAAAAATTAGAAAATGTAGAAAATAAAGTTTCTAAAATACTAATTAATGGACAATTGGAGGATTTTAATGTAGAGGTAGAAAACAATGAATAATATTATTAATGAAATCAATCAACGATTAGAAACTATTTTATCTCAATATCCTGATAGTAAGGTTAAAGAAGCCATGTATTATTCTTTAAAGGCTGGTGGTAAACGTATTAGGCCTTTAATTATTTTGCAAGTTATTAGAGCATATGGAATCGATTATAAAAAATATGTAGATATTGCTTGTGCATTAGAAATGATACATACATATTCTTTAATTCATGATGATTTACCAGGAATGGATAATGATGATTTAAGAAGAGGTAAACCTACTTGTCATAAACAATTTGGAGAAGCAACAGCTATTTTGGCTGGTGATGGTTTATTAAATGAAGCAGTAAATATTATTCTTCAGACAAATATTGAAGATGCTTTAAAATTATCACTTATTTCTTGTTTGTATCAATCAAGTGGAATTAATGGTATGATTTTAGGACAAGAATACGATATTGAAAATGAAGGGAAGTCACTTACTAAAGAAACATTAGATACAATTCATCATTATAAGACTGGTAAGTTATTATCTTGTGCTTTTCAAATGGGAGCTTTAATTGCTGCACCTGATGATTTAAATACTTTAAAACAACTTGGATACAAAATAGGTTTAGCATTTCAAATACAGGATGATATTTTAGATGTAACTTCTGATGCTAAAACACTAGGAAAAAATACAGGAAGTGATGAAGCTAATCATAAAGAAACATATGTTACACTTTTAGGAATAGAAAATTCCCAAATGGAAGTTGATCGTTTATTTAATGAAGCCCAACAGCTTGTCTATTCTTTAACATTAAACCACGGTTTAATTTTAGAAATTATTGAAAAATTATGGAAAAGAGTGAGGTAAATGGATTTAACAAAAATTAAGGATCCATCTTTTTTAAAAGGATTAACTGAAAAAGAACTTAATGATCTAGCTGCTGATATTCGTCAATTTATTATTCAATCTGTTTCTCAAACTGGAGGACATTTATCGAGTAATTTAGGAATTGTTGAATTAACAATTGCTTTACATTATGTTTTTAATTCACCTAATGATAAAATTTTTTTTGATGTTGGACACCAATGTTATGTTCATAAAATTTTAACTGGTCGTGCTCAGGACTTTGTTCATCTAAGGCAATTTAATGGTTTGTCAGGATTTCAAAAACGCTGTGAAAGCAAACATGATGTTTGGGAAGCTGGGCATTCTTCTACAGCGCTTTCTGCAGCAGTAGCAATGGCAGTCGCTAGAGATTTAAATAAAGAAAATTTCAGCGTTGTTCCTGTTGTTGGAGATGGTGCTATTGTTGGTGGAGAATCTTTAGAAGCATTAAATCATTTGGGATCAATTAATAATAAGGTGATTTTGATATTAAATGATAACCAAATGTCCATCTCTAAAAGTATAGGTGGCATGAATAATTTTTTAAATAATGTACGTATGTCCAATACTTATAATAGAATGAAAGATGATTATCGTAGTATTTTACAACATGGTAAATTAGGAGAAGGTGTTTATAAAGTTACAAAGTATGTCAAAGATTTCGTAAAAAGAGGCTTTATGAATGATACTATTTTTGAAAATTTTGGAATTGACTACTTAGGACCAGTTGATGGTCATAATATTGTTGAATTAGTAAGGGTACTTAATTTAGCTAAAAAAAATAAAAAAAGTGTTGTTGTTCATGTAGTTACTGAAAAAGGCAAAGGTTATTCATTTGCTGAAAATGATAAAGAAGGAAAATGGCATGGTACACCACCATTCAATATAAAAACCGGTTGTACTCTTTCTAAAAATTTAACAAAAAAATCATGGTCTCAAATTTTATCAGATCAAGTATTACAATGGATGAAAATTGATAAGGATATTGTTTCAATTACTCCTGCAATGATTAAAGGATCTGCAATGGATACTTTATTTAAAGTATTTCCTGAACGATGTTTTGATGTAGGAATTGCGGAAGAACATGCTCTTACTTTTACAGCAGGTTTATCTTTGTCAAAAAAGAAGCCATTTATCTCTGTCTATTCATCTTTTTTACAAAGAGCTTATGATCAAATCAATCATGATATTGCAAGAATGAATTTGCCTTGTTTATGTAGCATTGATCGTGCTGGAATTGTAGGAGAAGATGGGCCAACTCATCATGGGGTATTTGATATTAGTATTTTATCTCCTGTACCAAATCTTATTCTTTTTGCGCCAAAAGATGCTAAAGAATTAAGACAATTTGTAAATACAGCATTTCATAATTTTAATAGACCTTACTTTTTAAGAATTCCTAGGGGGAGTATTGAAGATAGTAAAGTTGATTATAATAATCAATTGGAATTAGGTACGTGGACTATTGAATCATGTGAAAATGATTATAAATTAACTGTTATTTGTTATGGTGATAATGTTTTAAAATTGAAAAAATTAATTGAGGAACTACATTTAAATATAAGAATAGTAAATGCTCGATTTATTAAACCAATTGATAAGGATATGGTACATAAAATATTTGCTGAAGATAGTAAGCCTGTTCTTGTTTATGAAACAGTTTTAAAAACGGGTTCATTAGGATCAATATTATTGAATTATTGTAATGAAAATCATATTTTAAGAGATTTTGAACATATTGCTATTGAAGATCATTATTCAAAACAAGGATCTATTCAAGAAATATATGAAGATGAAAAAATCGATTTAGATACTGTTATAAATAAATGTGAGGAGTTAATGAATGGAAAAAAAACGAATTGATGTATTATTAGTTGAACAAGGATTTTTTGATTCACGCGAAAAAGCAAAACGTGCTATTATGGCTGGAATAGTTCATAATGATCATGAAATTATTGATAAACCTGGAACAAAAATTCCTGTGGATATGGAACTTTTTGTGAAAGGAAATGTAATGCCCTATGTTTCTAGAGGTGGGTTAAAACTTGAAAAAGCATTGAAAATATTTGATATTTCTATGACAAATCGCATTATGGTGGATATTGGTTCATCAACAGGTGGTTTTACAGATTGCGCTCTACAAAATGGAGCACAACTTGTTTATGCTGTTGATGTAGGAACAAATCAGTTGGTTTGGAAATTAAGAAATGATCCAAGAGTTATTGTTAAAGAAAAAACTAATTTTAGATATGCTACACGTGATTTATTTGAAAAAGGTATACCTAATATTGCTACAATTGATGTTTCATTTATATCATTAAAACATATTTTTATTCCTTTAGAGCATATTTTAAATGATAATGATGATATTGTTGCGTTAATTAAACCTCAATTTGAAGCAGGTAAAGAAGATGTTGGGAAAAAAGGAATTGTAAAAGACCCTAAAATACATGAAAAGGTTATTCAAAATGTTATTTCTTATGCAAATGAATGTCATTTAAGTTTACAAGCTTTGTCATATTCACCAATTACAGGTGGAGAAGGAAATATTGAGTTTTTAGCACATTTTAAAGTTGGTGGGGTAAATACTCCTATTAATATTGAAAACGTTGTTAGAGAAGCACATGATTGTTTTAAAGGATAGGTGATAATATGATAGAAAGTTTATATATAGAAAATTTTGCGATTATTGACCAAGTACAGATAGACTTTCAATCAGGTATGACTGTTTTAACTGGTGAAACAGGTGCAGGAAAATCAATTATTATTGATGCTATTGGACAATTAATAGGGCAAAGAAGTCAACCCAATTTTGTTAAAAATGGTACTGACTTTGCATTCATTGAAGGTGTTTTTTCTTCTAATGAAGAAATAGATCAAATATTACAAGAAAATAATTTTCCAATTGATGATCAGCTTGTTATTTCTAAAAAAATAAGTTGTGATGGGAAATCATCAATCAAAATAAATTATCGAAACTCTAGTCAATTACTTTTAAAAAAAATAATGTCACAAGTTGTTGATATTCATTCTCAATTTGAAACACATCAATTATTTAATGAAACATCACATTTAAAATTATTGGATAATTATATTGGTAATTCATTAGATGTTTTAAAAAAAGATTACCAATCTTTATACAAAATGTATAAAGATTTAAATAAAAAATATTTGTCTTTAACGACCGAAGAATTATCAGATGAACAATTAGATTTTTATATAGCTCAATTTAATGAAATTGAAGAATTAGATTTAGAAAATTTTGATGAAGAAGAATTTTTAAAAGAAAGAAACCATCTTTTAAACTATGAAAAAAATTCACAACATATTAAATCTTATAAAAATTTGATGGATTCATCAAACGGTATTATGAATTTATTTAAGCAAAGCTTAAATGAACTTGATTATCTTGAAATGGATGATATAAAGCATAATTATGATCAATTATATGACATTTATTATGCGATTGAAGGTATTAACCAAGATATCTATAATCAAGTTTCACAAACATATTTTAGTGAAGAACGCTATAATGATTTACAAGAAACATTTTTTAAGTTAAACAAACTTAAACGTAAGTACGGTCAAACAATCGATGCAATAATTGATTTTAAAAATGATTTATCTAAAAAAATAGAATTATTTAAAAATAGAGACCAAATGATTGAAGATATTGAATTGAAGTTAAAAGAAATTGAAAATAAATTATTAATTTGTGCCCAAAAAATTTCTAGTTTAAGAAAAAATAAAGCAAAAGAATTAGAAAAAGAAGTGAAAAAATTGCTGGATCAAATGTATTTACATCAAGTACAATTTAAATTTAATTTTCAATCATGTGACTTTAATGATCAAGGTATAGATAATATTAATATTGTTGTTTCAACAAATATTGGTCAACCACTTCAACCGCTCCATAAAATTGCTTCTGGAGGAGAACTATCACGTATTATGTTAGCAATTAAGGCTGTATCTCAAAGTTCAAAAAATATAGGTACAATTATATTTGATGAGGCTGATACAGGAGTAAGTGGAAAAGTTGCAGAAAGTATAGGTCATATTATGAAAAAACTTGCTAAAAGCCAACAAGTTATTTGTATTACACATTTAGCACAAGTTGCATCTTTTGCTGATTATCATTTATTTATTGAGAAAAAACAAGTAAAAAATACTAATAAAGTTTATGTTAGATTACTTAATGAAAAAGACAGTATTTATGAACTTGCGAAAATGATTTCTGGGAAAGAAGTTACTCAACAATCAGTTGATCATGCAAAAAAATTAAAGGAATTAAGTGTATAAAATAAAGCATAGATGCCAAAATAGATTGTAGCAAAAAAATATTGCTATAGGAGGTATCTATGCTTTTTAAAAAGCTAAAAATCTCTTTTTATACCTGTTGTCTATCTCTTGCATTAATGATGACACCTCTTTATGCTATTGATGTCTTAATTGGTGGAGAATCGGTTGGAATTATTCTTAATTATGATGGAATATGCATTACAGGATTTTATAAAATACAAGTTGGTCAGGATTTGATAGATCCCTCTCAATATTTTGAAATTAATGATTTAATTACTCATGTAGAAAATCAAAAGGTCAAAACAATAGATGATTTAACAACTGTTATCAAAAAAAGTAAAAATGATACAATTGAATTTACAATAGACAGAAATGAAAAAGTTTTTAATAAAAAAATGAAAATATACAAAAATAATTCTGAATTTAGTACAGGTTTATATGTAAAAGATTGTGCTAAAGGGATTGGAACTGTCACGTATTATCAAATTGGAACTGGTAAATTTGCTTGTCTGGGTCATGATATGTTAGAAAATGATTTTGAAGTAAAAAATGGTTCTTTATATAGCGCTTCAATAGAAAATATAAAAAAATCTAAAACATATCAAGTTGGACAAAAAATTGGAAATATTGACGACGAAAAGATTGGAATAATTGAAAAAAATAATAATTTCGGTGTTTATGGAAAAATAAATCAAATTCCAAATAAGAATATTTATAAAACAGCTTCAATAGATGAAATTAAATTGGGCGATGCTTATTTTCTTACTGTATTAAATGGAAATAATATTGAAAAGTGTAATATTAAAATAACAAATCTATCAAATCAAAACGAGCCACAAGAAAAGGGAATTAAATTTATTATTACTGATCAAAATATTATTAATCAATGTAATGGTATTATTCAAGGAATGAGTGGTTCGCCAATTATTCAAAATAATAAATTAATAGGGTGTGTAACACATGCAAGTAAATCAAATACATTGGAAGGATTTGGAATGTATATACAATGGATGATAGATAATGAATAAGATCATGTATTATTGCATGATCTTATTTAGCTAAAAACCATTTATAGAACTACAAATTTGATACATATAATTCATTTCTTTTTTTTATAAAATTCGACATTTAAGAAAAATAAATTTAGAAAAATGTAGATATATTTTTGA
>CAVESC010000103.1:0-10520 GCA_963618275.1 Bacteroidaceae bacterium | reverse complement strand
TCCCATCTAATAATGATAAGTCACAATCTGATTCATAAAAAATTTTTGCCATTTTTATTTTCCTCCATTAATTTTTATTACTCGATTTCCTTTTTCGTTATCCATTATACGTCTAACGTTGTCTTATGTCAATAGCGTTGTCTGCTCTCTTTAAATATTTTTTTAACAATCATCAATTATTTCTTTTCTAACTTTAATTGATTGATTGCCCTTAAGATGTGTATACGCATGGCACTTCTTGCCCCTTCTGCATTTCGATCATTCATAAATTCCATAATCATTTTATTATCTGAGATAATATCTTGATTGGATACATGTTCATATTCATAAAGGAAAACCCCTTTTTGAATAGATTCTTGTAACACTGGTTCTAATCTTGACATAAATTCATTATGCGTTGCTTGTGCAATAGAACAGTGAAATAACATTTCTTGTTTTGCATAACTTCTTTTATTTGTAATGCATTCTTCGATTTCATTTTTAATAGCATTGATTCTTTCTAATTCTTTATCCGTTGCTCTAAGTGTTGCATAATAAGCAATTTCTGGTTCAAAAATTAAACGAATTTCATAGAGATCATCTGCTCCCATTTTAACTTCTGGAGGTATATTGAGCTTGTCAAAGGTTTGATTATCATAATCTTCTCTAACAAAGGTTCCTTTACCTCTTTTAATTTCTAAAACATGTCGTGTGACTAAAATTCGAATAGCTTCTCTTAATGTAATACGACTGACCCCTAATTCTTTAGATAATTCAATTTCATTAGGAAGTTTATCTCCTGGTAAATATTTCTTTTCAACGACGATCATCGAAAGGAGCATCTCAGCAATGTCATCCGATAACCTTTTTTTCTTATCCATAGTTTCCCTCGATTCCTTAAATTACTTGAAATTCTATCACAAAAATAATAATTATGCTATGACCTTTTGTCCATACACCTTTTTTTATCTTACATATATTACATTGAAAGGAGGTTATTTATGGACCCTGTAACAATTGCAAATGAAGCAACACTAATCTATGACAACATTACTAAAAACTCAAATGCTGTTGTCACACGTATTTTAAGTCTCTATGATTTAACAGCCACAAAAGAAGCTTTACTTGATAGCTATACCCCTGGTCAAACTATCACTTATGTAACTCGTGTAGAAAATACAGGTAGTGCTTCTCTTTATAATCTTACTATCGTAGATGATCTAGCAAATGGTACAATTCAATATATTGATACGAGTGTTGAAGGTTATTTAAATGGTTCACCGATTGAAGTAGATGTACAAAAAACAGCGAATACTGTCACTTTTAAAATAGATAACGTGCTTAATCCTAATGACAATGTTTTAATCGTTTTTGAAACAACAACACCTACGACAAATCCTGAACAAATTACAAATACCCAAACAATTACAGCTAATGGTGGCTCAACAACAGGACCAGTTGTCACTGCTAAACCTAATCCTAGTGCAACTGTCCCACTCGCAAATTATGTGACTTTAGATATCACAAAAGCAGTTGATAAAACAAGTATTTATAGCGGAGAATCTCTTGTTTACACTTTTAAAATTGTAAATAGAGGTAATGAAACAGCGACAAATGTTACTTTCAATGATATCTTCCCAGCAGGATACAAGATCAATAGTATTACTTTAACAACACCTGACTCACCTGATCCAATTATTTATGATCCAGGAACTTATGTGAATTTTACAACCCTTAGAATTGATAATCTTGTTATTCCTGTAGGAACAAGTACACTTACTGTTACTGGTATTTATACAAGTTAAAAATGGATGCTTCAACATCCATTTTTAATCATATAATTGGAAATTTAAATGATAGACAAGAGAATCAAACATTTTTGTATTGAATCCATAAGCAATACAATCATCTACTTCTCCATCCCAATCATTATTTAATTGATCTAAAACTTCTTGTGCTTTTTCTTTTGTTATTTGACAAGTTGCAAAGAATTCAACAGCATCTTTTTCCATTTGTGATTCTTTATAAGGGGACACAGAAAAATCAGGATAGATTTCTAATAATTCCTCTTTTACTTTTTGATAATCTTCTTCTTTTGAACTTGATATAACAACATATAATGTACCTAACATTATTTCATCATCCTTTCTTTAAACTTTGATATATTTTCAAAATCATCGCTTTGTCTTTTTTCTATATCATGATATAACTTACTTACCTTAAATGCAATCATGATAAAATAAAGAATAATCATTACAATGAAAATCACAAACCACATAAAAATAAGCCAACCCATATTACATAACTCCTTTATCTAATTGATGTAAATCTTTATGATAGAAAATATAAAGCATGATTGCAGCTGCAATCCAAGCAAGAACCTCTGCTAAATAAATTCCATAAACCCCCATATAATGCGGTAAAACAAGTGCTGCTGAGACTCTCATAATTAACTCAACAATTCCTGATATCATTGGAATAATCGTATTTTCCATTCCTTGAAGAGCACTTCTATAAGAATATAACATATATAAAACAGGTAAACAAACAGCCATTGTAAATAGATAATCATAAGCATATTTTAAAACTATTTGCGTTTGTCTTGGAGTTGTTGATATAAAGAGCAATAAAATCTTTTTACCAAAGAATAAAATAGCAATCATAATAACAATTGAAATAAAGACTGATAAAATATTTGCTTGAAAAACACCAGATTTCATTCTTTGATATTTTTAGCTCCATAGTTTTGTGAAACAAAAGTTGTAATGGCATAGCCAAAAGAAATAGCAACAACTTCTAATATTCCATAAAGTTTATTTGTTGCAGTATAACCAGCAATAAATAAGAAACCAAAGCTATTAACTACAGATTGTAAAACGATTCCACCAAAAGCAATGATCAAGTTTTGAAAAGCTAATGGTAAACCTAGTTTAATGAGTTGATAAATAAGTTTTTGATCTATTTGGAAACTTTCTTTTTTGATTTTAAAAGGTAATTCTTTTCTTAATTTAAAATAACAAAATGTAGCCGCAAATAATTGTGAAATAAGTGTTGCTATTGCTGCTCCAGCAATGCCTTGGTGAAAAACACAAACAAATAATAAATCGAGTGCTACATTTAAACATGCTGCAATAACCATGGCGATAAATGGTGTACGACTGTCTCCAATAGCTCTTAAAATACTTGAAAAGCAATTATAAAAGATCACAATTAAAGCCCCACCTGACATAATTCTTAAATAAGTAATAGATCCTTGGATCGTATGACTTGGTGTATTTAATAACTTTAGTAATGGTTCAATAATTATTTGTGAAAAAATGATAACTAAAATTGCTATTACGAAACATGAAAGATAAGACATTGCAATAGACTTTTCCATTCCTTTTTCATCATTTGCTCCTAAGGAATTAGATACACGAATTGAAAAACCTTGTGTAAAGCCCATTAAAAGTCCTAAAATAGCCCAGTTGATCCAATCTGCTCCACCAAGAGAAGCTAATGCATCAACGCCTACAAAACGTCCTACGATCATGGTATCTACCATGATATAAAGTTGTTGTAAAAGATTACCAAACATTAAAGGTAAAGCAAAGAAAAAGATAAGTTTTAAGGGATTACCTGTGGTTAAATTTTTCATAAATTTCCTCCATAGATTTAATTATTATGAGTTTTTAATATAAAGTCAATCATATTGTTTTTTTATTTTTTGTTTTTAGGTTATAATGTATAGAGGTTAAAGGAGAGAGTAGTATGGCTAATTGTAATCATGATTGTAATTCATGTAAAAGTACATGTTCAAAAAAAGATTTTTTAGCACCAATGAATGCACATTCTCATGTAAAAAAAGTAATTGGTGTTGTTAGTGGTAAAGGTGGAGTTGGAAAGTCTTCAGTGACTTCATTATTGGCACTTGCTAAACAAAGAGAAGGATATAAAGTAGCTATTTTAGATGGTGATATTACAGGATCTTCAATTGGGCGTATTTTTGGCGTAGAAAACAAACAAGTCTTATCTAATGGTAAAGAATTCACACCTGTTGAAAGTAGTCAAGGAATCAAAATTATGTCTACTAATTTATTATTAGAATCAAATGATACACCTGTTATTTGGCGTGGTCCAGTACTTGCAGGAATGATCAAGCAATTCTGGTCTGATGTTATGTGGGGCGATGTTGATTATATGTTTGTTGATATGCCTCCAGGAACAGGAGATGTCCCTCTTACAGTTTTCCAATCACTGCCATTAGATGGCATTATTATTGTTACAAGTCCTCAAGAACTTGTAGGTATGATTGTTAGTAAAGCTGTTAATATGGCTAAAAAAATGGATATCGATATTATTGGAATCGTTGAAAATATGTCTTATGTTAAATGTCCTGATTGTGATAAAAAGATTTATATGTTTGGTAAGAGTCATAGTCAAGAAGTAGCTGATCGTTATCAACTTCCATTACTTGGTCAATTACCTATTGATAGTGAATTAACTCAATTATCTGATCAAGGTTATGTTGAAAATTATCATTCTGATTGGTTTGATGAATTTTCTAAAAAAGTAAAAGATATTTAAAAAAGCACTTACGTGCTTTTTTAATTTAGTGGTTCATTATTACGATTCATGAAGTCTTTCACGGCATCATTTAAAACATCGTTTAAATATTGGCTAAATTCATCTTTATCTTCGACATTAGATAATTGAATAGGCATATTTACAACACCAACATGAACATTCTCATCAGCCATTAATTTTTCAATGTCACCTGATTTACCAAACATTTTTGATGCTGCTTGCATTGTTTTACAATGTGACATTGTCGCATAATATATATAATCTTCAATTGTTTCCATTCCAGCAACATCTTGAATTTGTTTAAATTGTTCTTCTAATAATTCCATTTCTTCATCATCAAATTCTAAAACAACTTGTTTCATCTCAATCACCTCATATTTCGTGTAATATATTATCACAAACTCTAAAAAAAGATAGTCTTTTTATTATTTATTTCTAATAAGAAATAAACTTATAGATTTAAAAAATCCTAATGTTAAAACATTGAAAATAGTAATCCAATCTCCATATTTAGGATAAATCTTTTTTATAATTTGATGTGAAAAATAAATATTCATAATAAATGAAATCAAAACACATCCTAAAAATAACAAAAAGATAATTGTATCTAATGAACCTAATTGAATATTTAAAGATAGATAAAAAAGAATCGTTCCTATAATTTCAATGATCATTAAAATTAACCCTTCTTTTTCTAAAGATGCTTCTTTCCCTAAAAGATACTTACTATAGTAAGGAATCCAAGCTTTCTTTGAATGTGTTTTATTATAAAGAAAAAGACTTTCAAAAATATAATTTTCAATAAGATAAAAAATACTAATAAAAATTAAAAAAAGATAGAATGCATAAAAAGACATAAATAAACCTAAAACAACTAATACACTTATTCCTCCCATAATCTTACCTCCTAAAAAATAAATTCATAAACAATGCCAAAGATTTCTCTTACAAAATATGTAGGAAATAACCACCAAGCAGTTTGAGCACTTATCGCATAACTTTTGATTTTTAATCGATGAGCTATTGTTTGTGCACGATATTCGTGAAATTCATTCGTAATAATTGTGATTGCTTTAGGTAAATTTTCTTTTTCAATTATTTGATAAGAATATAAAATGTTTTCTCTTGTAGAAGTTGATTTATCTTCTTGATATAACCTATGTGGATCAATTCCTTTATTTACAAGATATTGATACATACATTTAGCTTCTGAGATTTCCTCATTATCTCCTTGTCCACCTGATAAAATGCATTGTAATTCTTTGTTTTCATTTAAATATTGATATGTTTTGTCAAGTCTTTCTTTTAATGCAAGACTTGGTTTTTTATTTTTTACACGACATCCTAAAACAACAACTGTTGTTTCTTCTTGAGGTGAAATATTCATATTTGTAAGTATTTTATAAGAACAAGTAGAAATAATTGCTAAAAGGATGATTATGATAGATATTGTTATTTTAGAGAAAATAAGAGGATGTAATGCCTTATTAAAAATGATAATAAGGAGACAACCTAAAGAAACTATCATTCCTGCTATATTTCCAATATTTAAGATTCCTTTTAATAAAAAAGGAAGTAAAAAAATAATAAAACTTGTTGTAAAAAATATAAGTAATAGATATTTTATAATTTTCATTGTTTCACCTACTTGGATTTATTCTAACAAAAAATAGAGGATTTGGCACCTCTATTTAAAGTATTGATCTATTTTGTTTTTATTTAGTTCTTCGCCGATAACAATAATAACATCTTGTCCTTGTTTAATTTCTTGAATAGATGTATTTTCATGTGTCATATTGATTTCATACCAATGTTGATCTTTTTGATAGAAACCTTTTACTCTCATAACATGTCCACATTCTTGATCTTTAAATATATGATTTATTTTTTGAATAAATTCATCTTGATTAAATCTATTATTCATATAATAAAGAGATTGAAAAGCATCATTTTGGTTAAACCATAATTTTTCTATATAGTCATCTGTATATTGACTATTTAATAGTTCTTGATAATCTTCTTGTGTCATTTCATCCCATCTTTTAACTTTTATTCTTTCTTGTAAAAGAGGTTTTCCATGAAATAAAGCAAGTGCATCATTCATTTGTTGAATTGTTTCTGTAATTCTTTCTTTACTTGTAGTATCTACTTTACTTAAAATAATTTTTCCTGCACTTACAATTTGACTTGCTAGTAAATAAGAAGCTTCTTTAGATAAATTTTTTTCTAGTGAAGCGTCTACAATTGCAAATACATTACCTATTTCATACCAATTTGTAAGTGGTTCTTCATGTAAAACATCAAAGAACTCTTCTACATCAAAAATACCAGATGGTTCTACTAAAACACGATCAAAACCTCTCATCCCCATAGATATCAATTTTGTCTTAAATCGTCTTTGATGACAATCTTTATCACAAGCTCCTGCTACCATTTCTAATTCACAATTTTCTGATTCTAAATCTTGTAATAACATCATATCAACATTTACTGCACCAAAATCATTTTCAATGATTCCAATTCTATATCCTTGATCAATTAAATATTGAGCATATTTTTTTATAAAGGTTGTTTTCCCAGAACCTAAAAAGCCTGTTATTAAATCTACTTTTACCATTATCTTCACTCCTTGATTTTATTATATATCTAAAGAAAAAAAAGTCTAATAGAAAGACTTTTTAATCTGTTCTTAATGCTGTTACAGGATCTTCTTTAGCAGCTTTTTTAGAAGGAATAATTCCTCCAAGTAAAGTTAAAATTACACTTAAAATAATTAAAACAATTCCCGCAACAGGTGGTAAAGAAGCATTAACAGCCGTTGTATCTGCAATATTGTGAATAACAATATTAGCTGGTATAAGAGCGAGTAATGTAATAATAATTCCAATTAAGCCCGCAAATAATCCAATAATAAATGTTTCAGCATTAAATACTTGTGAGATATTACGTTTAGAAGCTCCTATAGCTCTTAAAATACCAATTTCTTTTTTACGTTCTAAAACGCTAATATACGTAATAACACCAATCATAATAGAAGAAACAACCAACGAAATTCCTACAAAGGCCACAAGGACATAGCTAATAACATTGACAATATCAGTTACTGAAGACATTAATGTTCCTACAAAGTCAGTATACGTAATGACTTTATCATCTTGGTTTGTTTTTTCCATTTTATGATTATACGTATCTAAAAAGTGAATCACTTTTTCTTTGCTTTCAAAGTTTTTAGGATAGATACTGATACTTGCTGGTTTTTTAAAATCAGCATAGCCTAATTTTTTCATATTATTATCGTATGAATCTTGTTCACTTGTCATCATTGATGAAATAATACTCATAAAATCATTTTCATCACCACTAAAACTCATCGCTTCTGCAAAGGCATTACTATCAAATTGAAAAGCATTTGCCATTGAAGAACTCATGGACATCATACTTTTTTGAATACCTCTTTGTAAAGATGAAGATAAAGCTTGCATTGATGATTGCATATATTGAGACATGATTTGAGAAATTTGTGCTTCTATATTAGTTGATTGAATAATAGATGTCATTTCTTGGGTCAAAATATTTTTTGCTTCTTGAGAATTTAAATAGCTCATTAAATACTCATTTATTTTTGTAATGTCTAAATCATTTTCTCCTAATTGTTTTTTATAATCATCTAAAACAGCATTGATGATTTTTTGCATTTCATCTTGATCGATACCATCTTCAATATATTTCTTTATTTGTTCTTCAATTACTTGACGTGCCTGATCAGTTTGTAAGTAATTCATAAACTCTTGTGTAGCTTGATTAATATTTACTTCTGGATGATTTTTTTCATATTCTAAATATCCATTTAATAAAGAAGTTGCTAAATGATTAAGTTGATCACTTGAAACATTAAATTGAATTTGGTTAAGTATTTGGTTCATATCTAATGTAGGTAGTGATAAATCTGTAAGTTCTTGATTTAAATTACTAAAATCTAATTGTAATGCTTGTGTATTGAATTTAAATGCTGATTGTATTTTATTTTGATCAATTGTAAATAACGAACTTAAATCAAATTGTGAATCTTTTTCTTCAAATGCATTTCCTGTAAAAATATTTATATTTCTATTTTTTAATTGATCTTGAACAATTTGGGTTGTAGAAGATTGTTTTATAATGTGTTGTACAAGTGATGATGGATAATAAATTCCTGTTGATAACATAGTTGCTGTTTGATCATCTTTAGGTTGAACAATTCCAACGATTTTAAGATCTTCACCATTTTGAACAAGTTGATTCATATATGATTGATCACCTGATTTATCTTTATATACATGATATTGTTCATCATATTCATAATAATCTGCCGATTTAACAAGTTTAAATGTTTTATTTAAAATATCTTGATAACTATAGTCATCTTCTTTTAAAGTCACGTCAACATCTTCTTCATTAGCGAATTGTTGCACCATCTTATCTAATTCTGATGAATCTCTTAGACCAAGAGTATAAGCCATCATATCACTTATCTTTCCAGAAGAAGTAAGTACAACAACACACTCATTATATTTTTTTGGCCAATGTCCTGCTTTCATGTTATATTGACCACTAAATAACTTTGTATTTTTAGGCATTGATTTAAAGACATCTGTTGACATCATAGAAGACATCATATTATTTGAACTTGTAGATGACCCCATTCCAAGTGAACTAAATGTCTTATCAGGATTTACTTGTCTATAGGTATTATCTTGATAACGATATATTTGTGGTGTCACATTATAAGTATATTCAATAGAGTTAGAATAAGTTTTTAATTGATTTTGATTATTTTGAATATAACTTTTCAATGATTCTAAGTCATTTGAACCAATTTTAGAAAACATTGTCGTCATCATATTAGCTACTTGAATATCATTTTTAGATGATTGTTTTTTATTTTGATTATCATCTACTAACATAGATGACATATCTATACCAGTACTTGTAATTTGTAAAGGATATTCAGATAATGTATCTTCTTCAATTGTTTGAATGTACGTATTAACACCATTTGATAAAGATAATATAAGTGCTATTCCTATAATACCAATAGAACCAGCAAAAGAAGTTAAAAAAGTTCTTCCCTTTTTAGTTTTCAAATTATTAAAACTAAGTGATAACGATGTTAGTAAAGACATTGATGTTTTACCCATATTACGATGTTGTGGTACACAGCTTTCAACATGATATGGATTTGTATCATCTAAAATAACACCATCTTTTAAAGTAACAATACGTGTTGCATACTCTTTAGCAAGTTCTGGATTGTGAGTAACCATCACAACTAATCTATCTTTAGCTACTTCTTTTAATAAATCCATAACCTGAATACTTGTTTCGCTATCCAAAGCACCTGTTGGTTCATCAGCTAATAAAATATCTGGATCATTAACCAAGGCTCTTGCAATAGCAACACGTTGCATTTGTCCCCCAGACAACTGATTTGGCTTTTTATGGATTTGTTGTCCTAATCCTACCTTAGTAAGTGCATCTATTGCCTTTTCTCTTCTTTGGGCTTTAGAAACACCTGAAATGGTAAGTGCTAGTTCAACATTAGATAAAATAGTTTGATGAGGAATTAAATTATAGCTTTGAAAAACAAAACCAATTGTATGATTACGATATGAATCCCAATCCCTATCTTTATATTTTTTAGTAGAAATTCCATTGATAATCAAATCACCACTATCATATCTATCTAATCCACCAATAATGTTTAAAAGCGTTGTTTTCCCCGAACCACTTGGTCCAAGAATAGCCACAAATTCATTATCCCTTAAATTAAGACTTACATGATCTAAGGCCTTTTGAATAAAGTTCCCTGTTTTATATTGTTTACAGATATCTGTTATTTGTAACATCATTTCCCCTCCATATAGAATAAGTTTATCACTTTAATTTGAACTTATTATTAATAGATAAAAAAAAGCGAAAAAAAAAGAACTGGCAAC
>CAVESC010000102.1:0-10915 GCA_963618275.1 Bacteroidaceae bacterium | reverse complement strand
TGTTTGTGTCTGCGTTGAGTGCAGCTCAAACGCAGAAATGGAGGAAAAAATGAAAATCGTTGGAGTTACAGCTTGTCCTACAGGTATTGCTCATACTTATATGGCACAAGAAGCATTAGAAAAAAAAGCAAAAGAATTAGGACATGTTTGTCATATTGAAACACAAGGTTCAATTGGTATTGAAAATGAATTAAGTAAAAAAGAAATCAAGGAAGCAGATGTAGTTATTTTAGCAGTAGAAATTGGTATTGAAGGAATGGACCGTTTTGATGATAAATTGGTTGTTCGTGAAAATGTTGCTAAATGTATCTCTGATCCAGAAGGCGTTATTAACGATGCTTTATCGCACGTGAAATAAATAAAAAATATAGTTGTCAAAAATTTGAAAGAGAGGAAAGAATGATGAAGGAGTTTTTAAAAGAAGTTAAAAATCATGTCATGACGGGCGTATCATACATGATTCCAGCAGTTACTGTTGGTGGTGTCTGTATCGCATTTGCCTTAGCTACAGGTAAAGCTGGCGCAAATGGGATGGAAGTTACAAATGCCTTTTGGGCAAATATTAATACGATAGGTGGAGCTGCAATTGGCTTCATGTGTCCAATGTTAGCTGGTTATATTGCTTATTCAATTGCTGGTAGACCTGGGTTACTTCCAGGAATGACAATGAGTTATCTTGCTAATAATGCTATTGGTAGTGGTGAAGTTAAAACAGGTTTCTTAGGAGCTATGATCTTAGGTATCTGTGCTGGTTATTTAGCTAAATGGGTTAAAGGATGGAATGTTCCTAAATTCTTAAAAGCAATTATGCCTATCTTAATTATTCCAATTGTTACAACTGTTATTGTTGGTTTAGGTTATATTTATATTTTAGCTAATCCTTTAGGAGGAGTTGTTAATGCTCTTACAAATGGTTTAAATAGTTTAAGTGGTGGTTCTACTGTAATTCTTGCGATTGCTATTGGTTGTATGATTGCCTTTGATATGGGTGGTCCTGTTAATAAAGTTGCTTTTGCAACAGCTTCAGCATTAATTGCTACTGGAAATACTGAAATGATGGGTATGACAGGTGTTGCTATCTGTGTTCCTCCAATTGGTATGGGTATTGCTTCAATGTTACTTAAAAAGAAATTTACTCCAGAAGAACAAGAAGCTGGTAAAGCAGCAGCTGCTATGGGATTAATTGGTATTACTGAAGGTGCTATTCCATTTGCTGCATCTGATCCATTACGTGTATTACCTTCTATTATGGCTGGTTCTTCAGTTGGTGCAATTATTGCTGGTCTTGCAGGATGTACTGATGCTGCTCCTCATGGTGGTTTAATTGTTTTACCTGTTGTTGGAAATGCTTTAATGTACATCGTAGCTGTAGCTGCAGGTGTTGCAGTTGTTGTTGGTATGATTTATCTTTTGAAAAAAGATATTCCAGCAGAAGAATAAAGCTAAAAAGACGTTCTTTGACAGAACGTTTTCTTGTTTGTAAAATATGATAGGATAAGGAGGTTTTAAGATGAATGCTAGACAAAAGAAATTGTTAAAAATTCTTATTAATGAAGAAGATTATATTTCTGTTGATCAATTGATGGATCAATTAGCTGTTTCTAAAAGAACTGTTCATAATGATTTATGTAAAGTAGAAGACTTCTTATCTGATTATCATATTGAATTAAAAAGAAAATCAAAACATGGTGTAAAAATAGAAGCTTCTGTTTCTAAAAAAGAATCACTTCTCTATTATTTAGATATTCATAAAGAAGAAACAGATATTTTATCTACTAAAATAAGAAGAATGAAAATATATTCTAGATTGTTATCAAACAATGAAGGAACTTCTTTAAATAAATTAGCAGATGAATTTATGGTTTCTAAAACATCTATTGTTAGTGATTTAGATATTATAGAAAAACAAGTACAAAAATTTAATTTATCTTTAATAAAAGACCGTAAAGGAACACGTATCGAAGGAAATGAAATTGATATTAGACATGCACTTAGTCAACTTGCAAGTGACTTTGTACAATTAGAATTTGAAGAAGATCAAATAGAACCTCAGGTTAGTCGTCTAGATTTATCGACTTACTATCGTTTAAAGAATCTCTTTAATATTGATGCAATTGAAAAAATAGAAAAAATTATTAGTGAAGCAGAACAAAGATTAGGCTATGTAATTAATGATTTATCTTATGTCAACTTAATAACCCACCTCCTCATTTTAATAAAAAGAGTTGATAATGATACTTTATATACAAAAGAAACAGCAAATCAAATTTATCAAGCAGAAGTGATTGATAAAACGATGGCAATTGCTAATTATATAGCAGTAGCCATTGCTAAAGAATTTGATATTGAACTTCCTGAAGGGGAAGTTCAATATATTCATCAATATCTTGTATGTTCAGGTATTCAAAGTGATTTTATGCACCTCAATATTGAGAATCATTTATTAGATATCAAAGAAGAACATATTGAAATTGTCAATCAATTGATTGAATTTGTCTCTGTAGCAATACATTGTCCATTACAAGAAGATAAAGAATTAAAAATAAGTTTAATGACACATATTGTTCCATTGCTTCAAAGAATAAAATATCATGTTAAATTAGATAATCCTTTAATTAACGAAATTAAAGTACAATATTCAGCAATGTTTTCAATCATTACATTAGCAGTAGAAATGATTGATAATCAAACACTACATAATTTAAGTCAAGATGAAATAGGCTTTCTAACAATTCATTTTCAAGCAGCTGTTGAACGTTCAATGCAACAAAAGAATGTTATTATCGTTTGTCCAGAAGGAATTGGTTTTTCAAGACTAATTGCACATCGTATAGAAAGATTTATTAGTTCTATCGTGATTAAAGATATTGTTTCTTTAAATCAATTACAACAAATGGATTTAAAAGATATCGATTTTGTGATTTCAACAGTTCCTATTAAAGAATGTGCTAAACCAGTTGTGTTAGTATCTTCTTTCTTATCAGAAATGGATATTAGAGGTATTAACAATTTTCTAGTAGATCATGTAAGTGAACAAAAACAATATTATCAACATTTAGGAAAAATTATTGATGAAACAGTTGTTCATGTTCAATTGGACTTTGATAATAAAGATGATGTCCTTAGTTATTTATGTGATGAATTACATAAATATCACTATGTTAGTGAAAACTATAAAGAAAGTGTATTTCGTCGAGAAAAAATCATGGCTACTGATTTAGGTAATAATATAGCAATCCCTCATGGAAGTGAAAAGGAAATTATTAAATCTAAAATTGTGATTGCTACCTTAAAACAACCTATTTTATGGAATCAACATCAAGTACAAATTATTTTTATGATTGCCATGAATATGAAAGAACCTCAAGTAACTAAAAATACTTTAAAAGATCTTTATGCTGTTATGGATAATAAACAAGCAATGCAAGTTTTATTAGAAGCGAAGAATGCTAAAGATGTTATTGAATATCTCAAAGCTTAAGAAGAAATTCTTAGGCTTTTTTCTTAATTTAGGAAATCCATTGTTTCATTTCATTGTAAAGATTATTGTAAAGATGAAATGGAGGAATAATGATGAAAAAAGCAGCAATTATAATAGCACCCGGTTTTGAAGAAGGGGAAGCTTTAACTATTGTAGATATTATAAAAAGAGCACATCTACAATGTGATTTAGTAGGTTTTGAAAAAGAAGTTAAAGGAGGTCATGAAATCATTATAAGATGCGATGACATCTTAAATGAAACGCTTTTAGATTATGACATGGTTATTTTACCAGGGGGTTATGGTGGAGCAGAAGCCATGAAAAATAACCCAGCACTTATTTCATATTTACAACAAATGAATAAAAAAGGTAAATATATTTGTGCTATGTGTGCAGCACCAATTGTTTTAGAAAAAGCTGATTTATTAGTGAATAAAAAATTTACAGCTTATCAAGGATATGATCAAAAGATAAAACAAGGAACTTATTTAAATGACAAAGTAGTTATTGATGGAAACATTGTTACAAGTAGAGGACCAGCAACAGCGTATGCTTTTGCTTATAAGCTTGTAGAATTATTAGGTGGAGATGCTTTAGCAGTTAAAAAGAGAATGGTTTATTTTAATGCTTTTGATGTCAAGGAGGATGAATAAAATGGGACGTGTTGCAGTATTAATGGCTGAAGGATATGAAGAAGGAGAAACACTTACAATTGTAGATTTACTTCGTCGAGGAGGACTAGAATGTCATACTTTTAGCTTTAAAGAAGACTTTGTTAGAGGAATGCATGATATGTATGTAAAAGCGGATAAGACTTTTAATGATGAAATTAAAAACTATGATATGCTTGTTTTACCAGGAGGAAGACCTGGTGGTCAAAATTTATTAGAAAATCCAGATGTGATTTCACTTGTTCAATATTTTAATGAACATCATAAATATTTAGCAGCGATGTGTTCAGGAACAGTTGTACTAGAAAAAGCTAATGTTATTAAAGGAAAAAAGGTAACAGGATATACAGGTTATCAAGATAAACTAATAAGTGGTAATTTTGTGGATGAAGTTGCTGTTTTTGATCAAAATGTTGTAACGAGTCAAGGACCAGCAACACCTTATCCCTTTGCTTTTAAAATCTTAGAAGTCTTTGGTAAGGATGTTACTGAAATGAAAGAAAGATTAATGTATAATTTTGCTGGAGGAAGATAGAAAGAGAGTGATTGTATGCTTTATGGAAAGTTACCGATTGTTTTTTTAAGTACTTTAGCGAGTGAAAAGAAAGATTCAACGAATAGTCAAATTGCAACTTATTTATTAAATCATTTAGATGATATTAAGGATATTGGTATTCAAGAGATGGCTAAGGAATGTTCTGTAGCGATGAGTTCGATTTCAAGGTTTTGTAAGGAAATAGGTTTAAATGATTTTAATGAATTAAGAGAATTGTTGATTTCAACAAAGATGAATTTTGAACAATATTCTTCATCTTCTAAGGCTAAAAATCGTTTAGAAGAATATAGTTTAAAAGTTAAAGAAAGTATTACAATGGTAGAAAAATCAATAGATATGCAACAAATAGAGGCCTTATGCAAAGAAATCCAAAAATATCAACAAGTAGGTATCTTTGGTTTATTAAAAGCAGGAGCTGTTGCTTTTAATTTACAAAGTGATTTATTGATGTTAGGAAAACAGACTTATTCACATATTTCCTATAAGCAACAATTACAATACATTTCATCAGCCAATGAAAATGATTTATTAATTATCTTTTCTTATACAGGAAGTTATTTTGATTATCCTGATATTAGAACTTTAAAGAATAAATTAAAGAAACCACAAATTTGGTTAATTTCAAGTAAACAAGAAAGTTATCCGGATTTTATTGATTATGTGATTACTTTTGATTCTAAACAAGATCAAAATAGTCATCCTTATCAATTACAATTTATCGCCAGTTTAATAGCTCAAGAATATGCAAGGAGGATTTGATCCTCCTTTTCTTAATTTAGGAAATCTAATGTACTAAAGACCATAAAGTTATATGTTTTTATTGAGGTGAAAATTATGATCAATAAAAGTTATAAACATTGGATGATTGTTTTATTAATGTGTTGTTTAGCAGCCAGTTCGATAGGCTTATGTACCAATGCGATAGGTGTCTTTTATACACCTGTTTCTAAAAGATTAAAAGTATTGAAAGGAACCTTTGCAATGCATGCTACTCTTTCAACTTTAGCAACAGCTTTAACATCATTGAAGATGTCAAAAGTGATTAAAAAATACACCTATAAAAAAGTATTATTCATAGGTGTATTTTTATCAAGTGGTGCTACTTGGTTAATGTCTTATAGTACATCTGTTTATTTATTTTATATTTTAGGAATTTTAAGAGGAATTGGGGTAGGGATTTATGGAATGGTGCCTATTACAGTTGTTATTACAAATTGGTTTGATAAAAAACATGGTTTAGCGACAAGTCTTGCTTTAAGTTTTAGTGGACTTTCAGGAGCTATCTTTTCACCATTATTAAGTATGTGGATTACTCGTTATGGTTGGCAAATGACTTATCGTTTGATGGCTATCTGTATTTTTACTTTAGTTTTTCCAGCATTAATTGTTCCTTGGAATATTGATCCTCAAGAAGAACATTTATTACCTTATGGTTATCAAGAAAGAAAAGAAACAATAAGTATTCAAAATAGTAAAATAAATTTACTCACAATTAGTTTTTTATGCATGTGTTTATTTACGCTTTTGCATACTTCAATTACAGGAATTTCTCAACATCTATCCGGTATTGCGATAAGTATTCATTTATCAGCTACGATAGGAGCAACTTTTATGTCACTTACCATGATTGGAAATATTGGAACTAAATTATTAATTGGTTTTTTAAGTGATTTATTAAGTCCTATAAAAGCAGTGATCATGATGATTCTAACAAATTGTCTTTCCTTGATCCTATTGTTTTTAGGAGTCATTCATCAAGAAACACTTTTACTTTATATCGGTTCATTGATGTTTGGTTCTATTTATTCTGTTGGCGCTGTAGGAATTCCAATGTTAACACGTTATTTCTTTGGAAATGAAAATTATGCAAGAACTTATTCAGTTATTGGTTTTCTTACAAATGTAGGAAGTGCCAGTTCATTAATATTAATTGGTTATTTATATGATTTTACACAAAGTTACCAAATTGTTTTTATTATCGCTTTATGTTTTCATCTAATAAATTTGATATTGTTAGTTATTATTTGTTTACGTTATAATGGCGTAGGTGATAAATAATGAAATACTGTAGTGAATGTGGAACTAAACTTATAGAAAAAGAATGTGGGATAGATGGACTTATACCTTATTGTCCAACTTGTAAACAATTTCGTTTTCCGATGTTCAATAGTGCAATTTCAACAATTATCTTTAATCCAACAAAAGATAAGATTTTGCTTATTAAACAATATGGAAAAGATTTTAATGTTTTAGTAGCAGGATATATTACTAAAGGTGAAAACGCTAAAGAAACGTTGATAAGAGAAATTAAAGAAGAAGTCAATTTAAATGTAGTTGATTATACATATAATGATAATGAATACTATCAACCATCGAATACTTTAATGCATAATTATGCCGTTGTTGTTGATAGCGAAGATTTTAAATTGACAAATGAAGTCGATGAAGCCCATTGGTATTCAATCGAAGAAGCAAGAAAAGAAATCAAACAAGGATCTCTTGCACATTCATTTTTAGAAAGATATTTAAAAAAACAGCAGTAGCTGTTTTTTTAATACAAATCTTCACCATTTGTTTCAATGACTTTTTTATACCAATAAAATGAATCTTTTTTCATTCTTTGATACGTTCCATTTCCTAAGTTATCTCTATCTACATAAATAAAGCCATATCTTTTTTTAACTTCACCTGTACCATTAGAAACTAAATCAATACATCCCCAAGTTGTATAACCAATCAAATCAACACCATCTTTTTCAACAGCATCTTTCATGGCATGAATATGTTGTCTTAAATAATCAATACGGTAATCATCATGAATAGAACCATCTTGTTCAATAATATCTTTCGCTCCTAAACCATTTTCTACAATAAATAATGGTTTTTGATAACGATCATAGAGTTCATTAAGAGTACTTCTAAATCCTAAAGGATCAATGGCCCAACCCCATTCACTTTCTTTTAAATAAGGATTTTTAGCAGAAGCAAAAATATTACTTTCTGATTGTTTTCCTTTAGATAAATCACTACTACTTACTCTTGATGAATAATATGAAAAACTTACAAAATCCACAGTATTTTCTTTTAATAATTCTTTATCTCCTTCTACAAAAGGAATAGATGCATTTCTTTCTTCAAGCCATTTTAAAGCATAATTATGATAATATCCTCTTGCTTGAACATCTGCAAACATATAGACTTCTCGATTATCACAAATTGCTTTCCAATAATCTTCTGGTTTACATGTTTCAGGATAATAAGAACCAGCAGCTAGCATACAACCAATTTGATTATTTGAATCTATTTCATGAGCAAGTTTTGTGGCCATGGCACTGGCAATAAGCTGATGATGAACGGCAGTAATCATGACTTGTGTTTCATTTTCACCTTCTTCAAAACAAATACCAGCAGCGACAAAAGGAAAATGTAAAATCATATTGATTTCATTAAAAGTCAACCAATACTTAACTAATCCTTTGTATCTAATAAATAAAGTTTTACAAAGCTTGTAGAAATAATCAATCATTTCTCTACTTCGCCAACCACCGATTTTTTTAATTAAATACATTGGACAATCAAAATGATTAATAGTAACAAGAGGTTCAATACCATATTTATGGCATTCTTTAAAAATATCTTCATAAAATTTTAGTCCTGCTTCATTTGGCTTTTCTTCGTCACCATTAGGAAAAATACGTGTCCAAGCAATTGATAAACGAAAAGTTTTAAATCCCATTTCACCAAATAAAGCAATATCTTCTTGATAATGATGATAAAAATCAACAGCTGTTAAAGCTGGATAAAAATGTTGATCATCAAAATCATACATTTTCATTTTACCTGTACCAACTAGATAACGATCCTCACCTAAAGGCATAAGATCTACATTAGCAAGACCTCTGTTTCCTTCACTTGCTCCACCTTCACATTGATTGGCAGCTGTCGCACCACCCCATAAAAATCCTTTTCTAAATCCTATAATTTATTGCTCCTTTTCTTTTAATTGCAAAATCATTATAGAAAATAAATCTAAATTAAATAAAAAAGTTTCCAAAATGGAAACCTAATACATCAAGATAAAATCAATAATATGTCTTAATAAATAATCATTATATTTATCATTTAATGTTGGAATATATAAATAGTTCTTTGAAAAGTTTATATTATCTTTACAACTAATCAGCCATGTATTAACTGAATATTTTAAAATATGATGCACCACTCTTTTATCAAAATAAAACGTATTTCCATTGATACTAATGAGTAAAAGAAGATCACTATCTTGAAAATTATATTCTTTTTCAAAATCAACATCACAGATAATAGTTTCTTTTTGTTTTGCGGAAAGTTCATTTTGAATATAGGTACAAAGAGTTCTAGCGTGTCCTTGTCCATAAACAAAAATACGTTTACTTTTCTTTATATCATTTACTAATTTTAATAAATTGATTTCATCAATTTGATTCATCGTGTAATGTAGTTCATCAATGATGTGATTTGTAAAAGATGAAAATTGTTTTTCTATACTATTTTGTAATGAAAATAAGGTTTTATTGGTTCTTTCCATACTAGAAATATTATCTAAACAAGCATCTTTAAAATCTTTCATGGTTTCATAACCTAATGATTTTACATATTTAGAAATTTGACTTTTCGATGTATGACAGGAAAGAGCAATTGCATCAATAGACATAGCAGGAATGTCATTTAGATTATTTTTAACAAATGAACTAATAATATATTTAGGAGAAAATTCATCGCTAGAATTTAAAATAATATTTAACTTATCAATAAGCATCCTTATTTCCTCCCTTCAACATCATTTTATCATATTATTTCTATTTACCAATATTTTCAATAGATGTTTGAATTGTCTTTTCACCTAATTTCCATTTAGCAGGACAAACATTATTTCCGTGTTCATAGACAAACTGACACGCATGTAAACGTCTTAAAAGTTCTTCAGCATTTCTTCCTACATTTCCAGCATTCACTTCATAGACAACGATTTTACCTTCAGGATCAATAATAAAACTTCCTCTTTGAGCTAAACCATCATGATCATCAAAGACATCAAAATCATAAGCCAAAGTATGTGTAGGATCACCAATCATTGGATATTCTATTTTAGAAATATTATCTGAAATATCATGCCATGTTTTATGAGCAAAATGGGTATCTGTGGAAATAGCATAGACTTCACAATTTACTTTTTTAAATTCTTGATATTTTTCTTGTAGATCTTCTAATTCAGTAGGACAAACAAAAGTAAAGTCAGCAGGGTAGAAGAAGAATAGATTCCATTTTCCTAATAAATCTTTTTTGGTTACTTTTTTAAATTGTTTTTGATGATAAGCATAAGCTTCAAAATCATCTACTTCTTTATAAAGTAAAGACAAAAAACCACCTCCATTTAAAGTATGTGAATAAAGACTTAAGATTATCATCACATAATTAACAGTAATTCTTTACATGTTTGACACAAAAAAGTTGCATAGAGTTCACAAAAGATGGGTATATTAAACATGTAAAAGATAAAACAACCTTTTACAATATGAATAGTTTTTCATATTCCCTTCCCAATTATATATATCAAAGAAAGCCGAGAGGCTTTTTTTGTAATTGAAATTTTTAAGCAGAAGTGTTTTCTATTTTTTTCTGAATTATTGCTTAAACTTAAATGTATTTTTTTAGACTAAAAAAGCACGTTCTTTTAATTAAATATTCCTTGAACGTGCTTTTATGTACATTTATTTATTGTGTTTCTATTCGGCTTCTTTGTTTGTTTTTACTATTGATACAATAGCTAATATTGCATTGATTAGACACCAAAATGACCAAATATATAAGTCACTATAACTTCCTGCTAACGCAAAACCTAATAAAGCTGCTATTCCAAATAAAACGATGACAGCAATGTTACCACCTTTTTTTTCACTATTTCTAACACATATAGAAACAATTCCTCCTGCAAGTAAAAGTATTGCGACGAATAAGCCAGCACTTCCACCTACTTCTCCATTATCTGTTAATGTGTTGGCTACACCAGCAGCCATTGATTGAAAAAATACAAACACGCTTAAAATGATTGATAAAATTCCCGCAACTAATTTCCATATTTTCATAATTTTAAATCCCCCTCTATAATTTTACAGGCGGTTCGAAAACTCTAACCTATTGATATATATAGAATTTTCTTCCCGCTTT
>CAVESC010000101.1:0-10922 GCA_963618275.1 Bacteroidaceae bacterium | reverse complement strand
TCCTTATATCAAATATATTATATATTAATTTTACTTATATTAAAATATAGCATATAATAAAAATGTATGAAAAAGCCAATGATAGAAAGGTGGAAATGAATTATGGCTGGTGTAGTTGTTGTAGGAAGTATGTGGGGAGATGAAGGTAAAGGAAAAGTTACCGATTATCTTGCTCAAAAAGCAGATGTTGTATGTCGTTATGCTGGAGGTAACAATGCAGGTCATACAATCGTTTATGGTGGTAAGAAATTTGCTTTAAAATTAATACCATCAGGAATTTTCTCAGGACACGAAGTTATCATGGGAAATGGGATGGTTGTTAATCCTAAAGCATTCTTAGAAGAAGTTAAATATTTAAATGATGGTGGTATTGATACAAGTAAAATTAGAATTTCAGATCGTTGTCATGTAATTTTACCTTATCATCTTGAAATTGATGAATTACAAGAAAAAAGAAAAGGTGATAAAAGTATCGGAACTACAAAAAGAGGTATTGGACCTGCTTATGTAGATAAATATAGCCGTATTGGTATTCGTATGGGAGAATTCATTGATGAAGAATTATTCTTAGAAAGATTAAAAGAAACTTTCCCAATGAAAGTAGCAGAATATCCTGAATTAAAAGATATGTTTACAGTAGAAGGTATTTTTGAAGAATACAAAGAATACGCTAAAATTATTAAACCTTTAGTTTGTGATACAGGTATGTTATTAGATCAATATTTACGTGAAGATAAAAAAGTCTTATTTGAAGGGGCTCAAGGAGCTATGTTAGATATTGATTATGGTACTTATCCATTTGTTACATCTTCACATCCAGGTGCTAATGGGGTATCTGAAGGAGCTGGTATTGGACCTTTATATATCAAAGAAGCAATTGGAATTATTAAAGCTTATACAACTCGTGTTGGATCAGGACCATTCCCAACTGAATTAAATGATGCAACAGGTGATTTAATTAGAGAAAGAGGACACGAATATGGTACTGTAACTGAACGTCCTAGAAGAACTGGATGGTTTGATGCAGTAGTTGTTAACCAATCAAGAAGAATGTCTTCTTTAACAGGTATTTCTTTAATGTTATTAGATGTTATGAGTGGATTTGATACAATTAAAATCTGTAAAGCTTATAAATTAGATGGTAAAGAAATTTATGGTTTACCTGCAACTGTTAAAGATATTGAAAGATGTGAACCAGTTTATGAAGAATTACCAGGATGGCAAGAAGATATTACACATGTAAAATCTTTTGAAGAATTACCTGTAAATTGTCAAAACTATATTCGTAAAATTGAAGAACTTGTTCATTGTCCAGTAAGAATGTTCAGTGTTGGACCAGATAGAGAACAAACTGTTGTTTTAAAAGATATTGAATTTTAATAAAGGAGGTCTTTCATGAAAAGAGAATTAGTTATTGTCATGGATTTCGGTGGGCAATATAACCAATTAGTTGCACGTCGTGTTCGTGAATGTAATGTTTATTGTGAAATCTATTCTTATAAAACACCTTTAGAAAAAATTAAAGAAATGAATCCTAAAGGAATCATTTTAACAGGTGGACCAAATAGTTGTTATTTAGAAGATTCACCAACTTATTCTAAAGAATTATTTGAATTAGGTATTCCTGTATTAGGTTTATGTTATGGTGCTCAATTAATGCAACATGTTTTAGGTGGTAAAGTTGAAAGAGCAGATGTAAGAGAATATGGTAAATCAATTTTATTAGTTGATCAACCTGAATCTAAAATCTTAAAAGGTGTTCCTGAAACATCTACAGTTTGGATGTCACATTTTGATTATATTTCAAAAATTGCACCTGGTTTTGAAATTACAACACATACAAAAGATTGCCCAGTAGCATCTTGTGAAAATAAAGAAAAAGATTTATATGCTATTCAATTCCATCCAGAAGTTTTACATAGTGAATATGGTAAAACAATGCTTTCTAACTTTGTTTTAGATGTATGTAACTGTGCTGGTGATTGGCGCATGGATTCTTTCGTTGAAGAACAAATCAAAGCGATCAAAGAAAAAGTAGGTGATGGTAAAGTATTATGTGCTTTATCAGGTGGTGTTGATTCATCTGTTGCTGCCGTTTTACTTTCTAAAGCCATTGGTAATCAATTAACTTGTGTCTTTGTAGATCATGGTTTACTTCGTAAAAACGAAGGGGATGAAGTAGAAGCTGTCTTTGGACCTGATGGAAATTATGAATTAAATTTCATTAGAGTAAATGCACAAGAAAGATATTATGAAAAGCTAAAAGGTGTTACTGAACCAGAAGCTAAACGTAAAATCATTGGTGAAGAATTTATTCGTGTTTTTGAAGAAGAAGCAAAGAAAATCGGAGCAGTTGATTTCTTAGTACAAGGAACAATTTATCCAGATGTTGTTGAAAGTGGTCTTGGTGGAGAATCTGCCGTTATCAAATCACATCATAATGTTGGTGGATTACCAGATCATGTTGACTTTAAAGAAATTATTGAACCATTACGTGATTTATTTAAAGATGAAGTACGTAAAGTTGGTTTAGAATTAGGAATTCCTGAATACTTAGTATTTAGACAACCATTCCCAGGACCAGGTCTTGGTATTCGTATCATTGGTGAAGTTAATGCTGAAAAAGTAAGAATCGTTCAAGATGCAGATGCAATCTACAGAGAAGAAATTGCTAATGCAGGATTAGATCGTTCAATCGGTCAATACTTTGCAGCTCTTACAAACATGCGTTCTGTAGGAGTTATGGGTGATGAAAGAACTTATGATTATGCGATTGCCTTACGTGCGGTTAATACTATTGATTTCATGACAGCAGAAGCTGCTGAAATTCCTTATGAAGTATTAAATAAAGTTATGTCACGTATTATAAACGAAGTTCGTGGGGTAAACAGAGTAATGTATGATATTACAAGTAAGCCACCAGGAACAATTGAATTCGAGTAACAAATTAATACAAAGTATTTTATTTGGCAGGTAATTTATATGATTATCTGCCATTATTGCATATTGTACATGAAAATTTATGAGGAAAGGAAAAATAATCAAATATTATATATGTGTTTATGGAAAGCTAGCAAAATGTGAAGTTATAGAGCAAATAAATCGTATATTGGATTTGAAGAATAATTAATAGATAATTGTACTATAAATAGTTCATAGTATAAATGAAGTTTTTAGCTGTAGTGAAAAATCCATGGCTAAGTTTTTTTATTTATTAGATATGATTTTAAAATATATCGATTAGAATGCTGCTGAGTGTCTGTGATAAAATTTTATCATGTTTATGTAGTATAAAACTATAATTTCCATAATAAACAGAATATATAAAAGATATTATCAATGTATGGAACATAAAATATAAAGAAAATAACACACTAGACTTGTAAAAGTACAAATTATTTGTCTTATTTTATCGGAAATTTTCTTAATTCACAAATAAAAATTATCAAAAGAAGTAAGTTAAATATTAAGAAAATAGGAAAGTACGTAAAAAACGAACTGTTATATCAAAATAAAATTTAAGATATAAATTAATTGGATGAGTCCTATTAAGAAACGTAAATTGAATCATAAAAGATGATCAAAGAAATACTGTTATTATTGATGAATGAAAGTTGCAGGTATAGAAAACAGAAGAGTTAGTTATATGAGTAAAGTGCTTTGTGTTATCAATTAAGAAGTTAAGAATGCAATTCAATACCTTTGATAATTTTTGAAATATGAATTTTAAAGATGATGTTGGTATGGTATTGTAAAAAATAAACCTAAAAGACCAATCATGTTAAAAAAAGCTTACATCAATATATACAGGTTTTTATGTTGATTTAACTAATAATAAGAGGATATAATAGTATTTATAGGAGGTCATTATGGCTATTTCATATAATAAATTATGGAAGATATTAATTGATATAACTATGAGAGCTTATAAATTAATAAAAGAAACAAATTTTATATTAAATACGGTGACAAGGATAAAAAAATCAAGAAATGCCATTAGATGTTTTAAAAAGAATATGTAATTATATAGAATGTGATTTTCGAAACTTGATAGAGCATCTTGAAGATAATTTAAAAGATGAAGGTGGTGTGAATTACTATGATTGATACTATTGAAGAAGAACTAATGAATATGTCAGATAAGCTTTTTAATGTACTGCTAAAGGATAGAACAACAAAGAAAAACATTTGCTGGGCAACAGATCATTATATTGCTTTTGGAAATGCGTATTATCCACAAGAACCTATTACTAAAAATCTTATTACTGGGACAAACTCTTGTACTATTTCGCCAAGAGTTGCGAAAACATTAGAGGATCAGGTGAAAAGAACCAAGGAAAAAGCAGAAGTTTTTACTCCTTCATGGATGTGTAATGAACAAAATAATTTGATTGATGAAGCATGGTTTTGTCGTAAAGATGTTTTTAATAAAACAGTAGGAAAAACATGGATTTCAAATAAAGAAAATATCATTTTTCCAGCAAATAAAAGTTGGAGAAAATATGTCGATGCTAGAAGATTAGAAATTAGCTGTGGTGAAGCACCTTATTTAGTAAGTAGATATGATACTGTTACTGGTAAGAAAATACCACTAGAGGGTAGAATTGGTTTGTTAGATAGAAAGCTTCGAATTGTTAATGAAAATACAGTAAGTGAAGAGGATTGGTTTGAGTGGATAAAAAGAGCTTACGAGAGTACATATGGTTACGAATATCAAGGTGATAGTTTATTACTTGCTAGAGAAAATCTGTTATATACATTTATTGAAAACATGGAGTATAAGTTTTCTCATAAACCTAGTGAAAAACAACTTTTGACCATTGCAAAAATAATTTCATGGAATATATGGCAAATGGATGGTATAACATTGAGTGTTCCTTATAGTGAACGTGATAGAGTTAATACGCAATTGTCTATTTTTGATTTTTTGGATAATGAAGAAATTCCAGAAAAAGAGCCAATTCCATGTAAAATATATGACTGGAGAGCAAATACAAGTATTGAATTTAAAAATATGATTAATGGAGGAGTTAAGTAATGGAAAGCATTGATAATGTTCAATTTAAAAATGCATTTAATTATAAGGTTATCTATGCTTTTACTGTTAATGATGAAAAGCATAAGGGTCTAATAAAAATTGGAGATGCAACTGTTTATACGAATTCCTCGATTGATAAACTTTCACCTAATTGTAGAGAGTTGAATCAAGCTGCTTTAAAGAGAATTAAAAGTTATACAAACACTGTAGGGGTAACTCCTATATTATTATACACTGAATTAGCTGTTAAAGAAGAATATTCAAAAGATGGAAGTATTCGATTAAAAGCATTTAGAGATTATGAGGTACATCGCGTTTTAGAAAATTCAAATTTTAAAAAAGTGAAAATTGGCAGTAGCACGGGACGTGAATGGTATCGCATAGATAAAGATATCACAATAGAGGCTATTCAAGCAGTAAAGAAGAATTATGCTAATTTAAGTCATTCTAAAACAAGCAAGCATGTTCCAATCATATTTAGGCCCGAACAAAAAGAAGCAATTGAAAGAACAGTTAAACAATTTAATAAGCAGGATCGTATGCTTTGGAATGCTAAAATGAGATTTGGAAAAACTTTAAGTGCATTAGAAGTAATAAAACGTTGTGGATTTAAAAAAACAATCATTCTTACTCATAGACCAGTTGTTAATAATGGATGGTATGAAGACTTTACAAAGATTTTTTATGATACTAATTACTTATATGGATCAAAGTCAAATGGATATGATGTGAATATTTTGAATAATAAAGATAAAGAATTTGTGTATTTTGCTTCGCTTCAAGATCTTAGGGGCTCTGAAGCTGTTGGTGGAAAGTATGGAAAAAATGATGAAATATTCAATACTATATGGGACTGTGTTATCGTAGATGAAGCACATGAAGGGACTAAAACGACTTTAGGTGATGAAACCATAAAGGCTATTGTTAAAGAAGAACTGAAAAAAACGAAACTATTAGCTTTATCAGGAACACCTTTCAACATTTTAGATGAGTATGAGAAAGAATCTATATATACATGGGATTATATAATGGAACAGGAATGTAAATCAGAATGGGATAAACTCCATTTTGGAGATTCTAATCCTTATGAAGAATTACCTGAATTACGTATATATACATATAATCTAGGAGATTTATTACATAATAGTAATTATATCACTTACGAAGATAAAG
The DNA here is from genome assembly GCA_963618275.1 of Bacteroidaceae bacterium. GTDB lineage: Bacteria > Bacillota_I > Bacilli_A > Erysipelotrichales > Coprobacillaceae > Faecalibacillus. The sequence goes on along the minus strand of CAVESC010000101.1, from coordinate 4,711 downwards.
CTTTTAATTTTCATGAATTTTTTAGAACTTGGACTGGAGAATTCAAAGCTGATTATGTACAAATGCCAGCAACTGCGAAAATAGGAGATTTTGTTCATGAAAAGGATGTTTTGTCATTATTAAATTTAATGACAAAACTTGATGATAAGAATAGTTATCCGTACTCAAAAGAGGAGTATCGTCACTTATTTAAACATTCTCTTTGGATGGTTCCAGGAGTGCGTGAAGCAAGAGCTTTGAAGAATTTAATGATGAAACATCCAGTATTTAGCAATGGACAGTTTGATATTATAAATGTTGCTGGGAGTGACGATGAAGAGTCAAGTGATGCATTAAATAGTGTAAAAAATGCTATTAATAAAGCTGAAAAAAATGGGACATATACTATTACTCTATCATGTGGAAAATTGACAACAGGTGTAACAATTAAGGAATGGACAGCTGTATTTATGCTTGCTGGTTCATATTCTACTTCTGCTGCAAACTATTTACAAACAATATTTAGAGTACAGTCTCCATGCAATAATAATGGAATGATTAAAGAAACAGCATATGTATTTGATTTTGCACCAGATCGTACACTAAAAATGGTATCGCAAGCTGTCTCTATATCATCAAAAGCAGGTAAGACTACTGAGGATGATAAACAAATATTAGGAAAATTTTTAAATTATTGTCCCGTTATTTCAATTTTCGGGTCACAAATGAAAGAATATCAAGCGGATAGATTATTACAACAATTAAAAAAAGCGTATGCTGATAAGGTGGTACGTAATGGTTTTGATGATAATAATTTATATAATGATGAATTATTGAAATTAGATGAATTTGATATTGAAAAATTTGGTGAGTTGAAAGGAATTATTGGTAAATCAAAAGCAATTAGTAAGCAAAATGATATTACTGTGAACAATCAAGGCTTAACTAGTGAAGAATATGAAAAGGAAAAGAAGCTTAAGAAGAAACCAAAAAAGAAATTAACTGACGAAGAAAAGAAATTTTTGGAAGAAACAAAAAATAAAAGGAAATTACGACAAGATGCAATTTCAATATTAAGAGGGATTTCTATACGTATGCCATTACTTATTTATGGAGCAGATGTTCCGTATGATGAAGAAATTACGTTAGAAAGATTTATTGAAAAGGTAGATGATTCTTCATGGAATGAATTCATGCCAATAGGTGTTACAAAAGAAATTTTTCAAGAATTTAAGAAATATTATGATGAGGATGTATTTATTGCAGCTGGTAGAAGAATAAGAAATATAGCACGTGAAGCTGATACACTGGAACCAACAGAACGTGTAAAAAAAATTTCTTCTTTATTTTCAAACTTTAAGAACCCTGATAAAGAAACAGTTTTAACTCCTTGGAGAGTGGTTAATCTGCATATGTCAAATACTTTAGGTGGTTATGATTTTTGGGATGAAAAGCATATACATAAACTTGACAATCCCCGTTATGTAGATAAGGGTAATGTAACTACTGATACATTTAATACAACTTCTCAAATTCTAGAAATTAATTCAAAAACAGGTCTTTATCCATTATATGGTACGTATAGTATTTATCGAGCTAAATGTAAAGATTATAGTGATGAATTAACATTGGAAGTTAAAAGAAAAATTTGGAATGAAACAATTCAAAATAATATTTTTGTAATATGTAAAACCCCAATGGCTAAACAAATAACACAAAGAACATTGGCAGGATATTCAAATATAAAAATTAATGCACATTACTTTGATGATTTAATAAATCAGATAAAAAATAAACCACAGCAATTTATTGATAGAGTGTTGAAGCTAAGTTATTGGAAGAAAGGAGATATAGGTAAGATGAAATTTGATGCAGTTGTAGGGAATCCACCTTATCAAGAGGAGACTGTTCAGCAAGTTTCTTCTACAAATGGACAAGCCCCAAGAAAAAGTATATTTCAATATTTCCAACTTGTTTCAGATGAAATTTCTTCTGGTGTTGTTTCTCTTATTTATCCAGGAGCGAGATGGATACATAGATCAGGTAAAGGAATGAAGCAGTTTGGGTTGAATCAAATTAATGATATAAATTTACAGCAATTAGATTTTTATCCAAATTCAAATGATATTTTTGAGGGTGTAGCTATTGGTGATGGTATATCGATTGTTTACAAGAACAAGAATAAAACTGCTTCTGGATTCTTATATAATTATCACAAAGATGGCAATATTACCTCGGTACAAATGGAGTATCCTGGAGAAGAACTTATTGCTCTAAATCCTAATGATGGTTTCATTACAGACAAGGTAAAACAATTTGTTAGCAATTATAAGTTGTCATGGATGCATGATCGTATTTTACCAAGGAATTTATTTAATATTGAAAGTAATTTCGTGGAGGAAAATCCAAATCTAGTTAAAGAATTTAATGATTTAAGTGAATTAAATTCAAATGAAATTAAATTATTAACAAATGATAAGGCTGGGAAAGCAGGTCGTGCTAAATGGTTTATTGTTGATAAATCTGTTATTAAAACCAATAATGATAAAATTAATCAATGGCAGGTTGTTGTTTCAAGTGCCAATGCAGGTGGTCAAAAGCGTGATAATCAAATTGAAATAATTGATAATAAATCGGCATTTGGTCGTTCTAGAGTTGCCCTAGCAACATTTAATACATATGAAGAAGCACATAATTTTTATAATTATGCAAATACATATTTAATACGTTTTATGTTTTTAATGACGGATGAAGCGTTAACTTCTTTAGGGAAAAAAGTACCTGATATTTTAAATTATAAATCTACGAATCAATATATTGATTTTTCAAAAGATCTAAACGAACAATTATATAATATGGTAGATTTATCTACAGACGAAATTACATATGTTGAAAATGTAATAAATAATTTAAGGCAAAAAAGACAATGTGATTAATTCATGTTGATAATAGTGAATGATTCGAATTAAAAATGTGTGAAAAAATAAATACTATGGCTATAATTCTAATTATTTTCTAAATAATAAATTGAAAAGCTGTTTGAAAAAGTATTTAAAACTAAAAAATAAATTAGTTTTGTTTTTGATGTATTACGTGTTGTCACCAAAACTAAAGTATAGCAGGGTTTATTAAAAAATAACTAATGATGTAATTGCTTAGTATATTAATATATCAGAGCTTAGCAATTGAAAATGCAAAAATAAATTTCATATATTTTAGAAGTATATGATTAAAAAATAGAAAATAAAAGTAACCGAATCAAAGTATTATAATGAATGTCTGAAGGATTATACATGGAATAGCTTATTAGATATAATAAATTTTTTAAATATAAAAATTATGATTTCAAGCATTAAAATTTCCAAAATTGGCTATTTGGAATGGTAAAATTAATAAAATACTTATTTAAAGGAAAAAATATCACAAAAAGAACAGATAATTGAAGAAAATATTCTTGTAATATTAGTAGGTATTAAACCTTCAAAATACTACAATTCATCAAATATTAAAGGAATGTCATTAATAAATAATGCGTCAGGAGCTAATGTCGGATGTTTAAAGTATAATTTAGGAAATAGTTGGACCGTAGATTATTCTTATTATCAAGATAATTCTAATATATGGTTTGTGTATCACACTTTAAACTTTATTTGAAAAGCAATTGAGAACCTATAAGTAGATTCAACACAATCTCATGTTTATCTTAAAAATATAAATAACTTATGTATGGAGATTTCTAAAGATATATACATAAGTTTAACGAACAAGGTATGCTATTTTATTTAGAAATAAAAAACTTACGAGAGTAAAATAAAAAATTAGAAAAAACAGCAAGATTATTACTAAAACTCATGTTTGGAAAACTAGATTCGTAATATGGAAGTATTATATGGAAGAAGACAAATTATTGAATTCATTTTGTGAAACGATTAAAGATCCATTACTCGATACAATAGAGGTTGGTGTAGATTTATTAACAGAAAGTGAAGTTATTAAAGCATTACCAATTGTAAAATATGTATCAACTGCGTATAACGTATTTGATGATATAAAGGGGAGACATAATATCAATAAGTTAGCGATTTTTTTAAAAGAATTGCATGATAACAATCTTTCTAATGAAAAAATCAATGATTATAAAACTAGATTAAATGATGATAAATTCTTCAATAGACAATTAGAATATTCTTTAATTCTTTTGGATAGGTATATAGATTTTGATAAAGCAAAAATTTTAGGTTATTTATTCTATCTACACATAGATGGCCAAATTACATGGGTAGAATATAAAAAGTATATTGAGATATTAGATAGACTTTTACCAAATGATTTAGAAGAATTTGTGAGAAAAAATAGTAATTATGAATACGAGGAAATTAATGACTCTGTTTTAAGATTAGTTTCATTAGGATTATTAGTTGAAACTACTAATACGTCACCATTTGTCGATGATGGTAACGGAGGGATTGCTATAACGTCATTGTCACTAGATAGAGTTATTAAGAAAAGTAAAACTTACACGTTAACAAATTTTGGAAAGAAACTTGTTGAAATTTTATTAGAAATGCAATAGATATGATGTCATAGAGATGATAAAATTTAATTCAGAAGATGATATTGGAAAATAATATTGTATAGTTTATACTTTGTAGAGAAGTATTCCTTTTAATTATGACGTTATTATTTGAGATAGTAATCCATTAAAATGGATGATTTAAATGGATATTTATTA
>CAVESC010000100.1:0-10964 GCA_963618275.1 Bacteroidaceae bacterium | reverse complement strand
GAAGAATTAGAAGAGGAGGTTGAAAAGATGTGTAATTTAGGAGAAATGATAGCTAAAGAGAATATAGAAAAAGGATTAGTGCAGGGACAAAAAAAGAAAAATATTGAACATGTAAATAAGTTGATGATGAAATTAAATATTACCTTAAATGAGGCAATTAAATTATTAGATTTATCTAGCATAGAAAAAGAAGAAGTCAAAAAATACTTTCAGTCTTAAATGAAAGTATTTTTTTAATAAGACAAAAGATTGTCTTGAATGCTTTTTATAATAACTTATAGAAAATAAAGGAGACTATTAGATAATGTAAAAGAATTATTAATTGCACAAGAAATTATAAGTGAAGTTGATCTAGCTTTTTATGATCAAGAAAGAGTAAATTTAAGTGAATCTTTAAAGAAAATGTCAGAAAAAATAAGACATTTTTAGATAAAGTAAAAAAATATGAACTTTTGTTTTTTGTAATCTTTATATTTTTATTAGAATTAGTACTAGCATTTCAATGTGCAGTGTGTGTAAAAGTTGTTGGTATTAATGAAACAATTGTTTTTGGTGGCTGTTTTTTAGAAATGTTTATTTTGTTTATTATAGGAAAACAACGTTTTGTTAAAGAAAGACAACTAAAGTTATATGTTTATAAAAAAGCATTAGAAAAACAAGAAGTATTAAAAAATCTTGATTGTAAAAATCAAGATAGAAAAGAATATATAGATTTTCTAACAAAAATGATCAATTATATTCTTTCGATTTATAAAGAATTTTAAAGATATTTTTTTAACATCTCTATAAATGCTTTTTGAATGGGAGAAATATTTCCTTTTTTCCAAATAATATGCCATTTGTAAGAAGGCATATTTTTTAATGGAATAAATGTTAGATCAGGATCTTGATAACAAGTATCAGGTATAAGTGCTATTCCAAGATTTTCTTTGACCATTATTTTAGCGTTTTCAGGTAAATCAAAGATAGCAACAATTTGTTGCTCTTGAATAAATGTTGGCACTTCACCATCTTGAAGTGCTTGTCTAGCAACAATTAATTTTTCATTTTTTAAATCTGTAGCTTCAATTATATTTTTATTTGCGAGTGAATGATTTAAAGGAACTAAAATGCCTAAAGAGTTTGTAGACTTTAAAGAAAAACCTTCATACTTGCTTTTATCATATTCACGAATAAATAATCCAAAATCAAGTAAACCATGATCTATTTGTTTTAATAAAGTTTCTTTATCACCACTTAAAATATGAAATTTAACAAAAGGATAATGTTCATTAAATACTTTCATCACTTTAACAATTTCTGCTAAATTATCTGTTTGTCCTGTTCCAATATAAAGCGGACCAGCTAAAACATCATTTCGCAGTTCCTCAAGTGTTTTATTAGATAATTCTAAAATTTGTGAGGCTCTTTCTTGTAAAAGAAAACCTTTTTCAGTAAGTGAAAGAGAAGCTTTTCCTCTAATAAATAAAGGACTTCCTACTTCTTGTTCTAAATCCTTTATTTGTTTAGAAAGAGCAGGTTGAGAAACATGTAAGATTTTAGCCGCTCTTGTCATATTCTTCTCTCTAGCAATCGTTAAAAAATAATTTAAAACGCGTAATTCCATAAACTTCACTCCTATAACTTTTAATTATAATATATCATAAAATATAAATATTTGTAATTATATACTTCTTTTTCTATACTCTAAGTGAGGTGAAAAAGAGATGGGATTATTTGTAGGATTAGGTGCAGGATTATTACATGGAATGACAGGCTTTGGAGCAGGTATTATTTTAATGCTGTATTTATCAACGCTTTATACAGTAACAGGGAGTGCAGCAATTACGGGTGCTATTTCAGTTGTTCTTTCTGGTTTTATGATTTTTCAATATCGTCATTTTATTGAGTTTAAAAAAGTGATGAAGCCTACGTTTCTTTATATGATTATCTGTACATTAACGATTATGATTTCTTCTATGATAAGTACAGTTTATTTAAAAAAGGGTTTAGGTGTTTTTTTGATTTTATTAGCTTGTTACTATTTATTCTTTTCTAAAAATAACCAAGAAATGAAAAAAGTAGTTGCCTGTTTTTGTATTATTCTTTCAGCTATTTGTGATGGTTTCTTTGGTATCGGTGGACCATTAATGGTTGTTTATTTTATGTCTAAAACAAAATCACAAGAAGAATATTTGGGATGTCTACAAATGTTCTTTTTAATCAATTGTTTTTATAATACATTGTTAAGAATTTATAGAGGTATTTTAGTGATAGATTATTTACCAATGATTTTACTTGGGGCTATAGGAATTATATTAGGTAGTTTGATTGCTAAAAGGTTATTAAAATATATTGATGAAAATAAGATTAGAAAATTTATTTATATTGTTATTGGAATGAGTGGTTTGATAAATGTCATCATCTAAAATGATTCTTTTGATTAAAAGGTGTATAATAATTTTGGTGATATAAATGAAATATAATCTTTCAGCAAAAAGTTATCAATTAATCTTTTTGGTATTATTAAAAAAATATTATAAAAAGAATTTACCAGAAAGAAATTTTAAAGAAATTAAACAAAAAATAAAAAAATATTATCGAGAAATGGTAGAAAGAACACCTGATATTGGTGGAAATAGTTTAGAAAGTAATTTAGTGGCTGGATGCTTCTTTTTTGCGATGGCAAAAGCTGATGAAAAAATGACACCTGAGTTAATGAATGATATTATTGATCAAAGTATTCAATCGTCTTTTATGCAAAAAGCACATGAGGGACAAAAGAAAAAAGGAACTTTATTTTCTGATAAAGTTCAAGATCAAAAAGTATTAGAATCACAAAAATCAAAAACAAGTAAATATGAAATGGATTGGGTGTTTGATTATCAAAAAGGAAAACAAGAATTTTATTGTACATATACAAAATGTGGATTATGCACATTAGCTAAAAAAGAACATATGGAAACTTATTTACCATGTTTGTGTCGTATGGATTATCAAACATATGACATGGTTGGTGCTAAGTTGATAAGAAATCATACATTAGCTAAAGGAGATTCTTGTTGTGATTTTCATGTAGTAAGAAAAAAAGATATCTGAGAGGATATCTTTTTAGATAAGTGTTTTTTTCACAAATTTTTTAAAGTAGAGACCATTGATAATGGTTGTCATTAAATCAGAAATTGGTTCAGCAAGAACAACAGCAAAAACACCATAACTTGGTAAAATCAATGGTAAAAGATAAATAAGAGGAATCAGTAAAATAATTTTTCTAAAGAACGCAAAGAAAAATGCATTTTTACCACATCCTAAAGCATTATACGTTTGTTGGAATGTAGAGAAAGCTCCCGTAATGATAAATCCAAAAATATAAATTCTTAAAAGTTGGTAAGAGAGTTCTATAAGTTTTGTATCATTAGCAAATAAAGAAACAAAAACTTGTGGGAATAATTCCATTAAAACAACTCCAATAATCGAATATGTAAGAGCAACTTTAAGGGCAATCTTAATTGTATCTTTTACACGTTCATATTTTTTAGCACCAAAGTTATAACTAATAATTGGTTGTGCTCCTTGAGCAATACCTTCCATTGGTAAAGAAAGAATTTGTGACATTGATAAAAGAATTGTCATGGCACTTACAGATAAATCTCCACCATAAAGAAGAAGTTGTCTATTAAAAGCAACTTGTAAAATTCCTTCAGTAGATGACATAAAGAAAGGTGTGAAACCTAGTCCTAAAATCTTTTTCATGATATTTAAATCAAATAAAAGATTTTCTTTTTTGATTTTAATTGTTGTTTTCTTTCCAAATAAAAAGGAAAGCACCCAAATACAAGAAACAAATTGAGAAATAATTGTAGCCAGTGCAGCACCAGCAACATTCATATGTAAAGCATAAATAAAAATAGGATCTAAAATAATATTTAAAATACCACCAATGAGTAAAGTCATCATTCCAAATTTCGCATAGCCTTGTGTATTAATAAAATAATTAAGACCAACAGTCAATTGAATAAAAATAGTTCCTACACTATAGATCCTTAAATAAGATGAAGCATAAGGAAGCGTCTTTTGACTAGCACCAAAAAGAATTAAAATACGATCTCCCCATAACAATAAACAAATCATAATAATGATTGATGTTAAAACTAAACTACTAAACGCATTTCCTAAAATTCTTTCGGCTTCTTTAGGATTCTTTTCTCCTAGTTTGATAGAAGCTAAAGGAGCACCACCTCTACCAAAAAGATTACTAAAAGCAGTAATGATTGTAATAATTGAAGTGCATAAACCAATTCCAGCAATTGATAAACCACCATCAGGCAATCTTCCAATATAGATACGATCGACCATATTATAAATGAGAGTGGCAAGTTGTGCTAAAATCGAGGGTAATGCAAGTGATAATAAAAGGGATGATACTTTTTCATTTTCTAAACGTTGATTCATAGTTACCTCCAAACATTTCTAATTATAAACGATAGGAGTTAAAGGTCAATATAGATAGAAAAGAAGAACTATGATAAAATGATGTTTAAGAAAGAAGGGAAAAACAATGGCATTATTTGATGATTTAACTAAAAAGGCAGCAAAATTTACAGAAAAGACAATTGAAAAATCTTCTGAATTAGTTGATACAACGAAAATAAAAATAAGTATTAAAAGTGCAGAAGCAGATTTAGATGAACAATTTATAGAACTTGGAAAACTTTATTATGAAGTATTAAATAAAGATAATGTTTTTGATGAAAAAGCTGCTCCAGTTGTTCAAGAAATTGATGAAATTAAAGCACGTATTGATTCATTAAAAGAAAGTATTGAAAAATAATATGGCAATTACAATACATATTTATTACACTGGAGAAAATGGAAGTGCAAAAGAGTTTGTTAATGAAATGATTTCAAGTGGACTTGTTCAAAAAATCAGAGAAGAAAAGGGAAATAGAAAATATGAATATTTCTTTCCTGTAGAAGATGATCAAACTGTTTTATTAATTGATAGTTGGGATAATCAAGAAGCAATTGATTTACACCACGCTTCAAGTATTATAGATGAAATTACAAAATTAAGATTAAAATACAAACTTCATATGAAAGTAGAACGTTATCTTTTAGATGAAGCAGGAATTTCTAAAGAAGATCAAAAATTTATTCAACAATAAGGACCTATCTTGAAAGTAGGCCCTTATCTTTTATATAAGAAAATAATAATTCACATAAATAATAGGCTATTATACCACAAATAATTCCCACTAAAATACCACCTAGAATATCACTTGGATAATGTACATAAAGATACATTCTTGAAAAAGAAATAAGACAAGCAAATATTAAAGATATTCCAAACAACTTCTTTTGATTTAATAAATAGAGTGCACTGACAATCGCAAAAGAAGCTGCGGTATGTCCTGATGGAAATGAATAATCAGTTGGTCTATGAATTAATAGTTGAATTGAGGAATTTACGACACAAGGTCGAGGTCTCATAAAAATATTTTTTAAACAAAGATTACAAATAAAAGTATCAATAATTAAAGCTATCAAAAGAACACTACCAATCTTTCTTGTTTTAGGAATAATCAATAAAATAAGCGTTAAACAAACCCAAATAAAACCTTGATTTCCTAAATTAGTAAAGAAAATCATCATTTGATTTAAAAGTGGAGAATGAAGTGATTGTAAAAAATTTAAAAAAGCTAATTCAAAAGACATATTAATTCCTTCTTTCTTTGATCAACTGTAAACCTAAAACAAGTCCAATTCCTATAATAAAAGCAATGATATGAAAACTTTGAAATGACAAAGCTACTTGAGGTACTTGTAAAGTTGTAGGCCCCATAATGATGGCATAAAGAGAGCCAATCATCATTCCTAAAATAAAGAAAATGGTTTGTTCACGATATTTTTCTAAACAAAGTTGAATAACTTTAACAACTGACAAAGCACCAAAGAGAATACCAAAATCAAAAATAATCAAACATGGAAGAACTCCTAAGTTAAAAGATAAAACACTTTTAATAGCATTAATAACAGGAATATAAGCTCCAAAAATAAGAAGAATTGTTGAACCAGAGATACCTGGTAAAAACATGGCTGAAATAGCTACCATCCCAATGAAAAATAATTGAATTCCTAAAATAATTGAAAAATGATTTAAATTCATCGATGTTTTATGAATTTTACCATTAAAATAAGTAATCAAAACAACAATCAAAATTCCTAATAAACAAGCAATTATTTTTTGTAATGTTTGTTTTTTTAAACTTACTTTTTCTTCTTTGATAATTAAGGGAATTGCACCAATAATAAAACCAATAAACAATGAACTAATAACATAAATCTTACTTTCAAATAAAGCAGAAAGAATAATCACGGCTAAAATCATTCCAATGATCCAACCAAGGCCTAATTTCATTAAATAAAGAAGTGCTTTTTTCTTCTTTGTTAAATCACTAAAAGCTAAATCATGAATAGAACCAATAAATTGATCATAAAAACCTAAAATAAAAGCGACTGTTCCTCCTGAAACTCCTGGAACACTATCAGCTAAGGCCATAAAAAAGCCATTTATCATTTCTTTGATCATAAAAAAACCTCCTTTTGTTTATAAATATCATAACGATTATTTATAAACACCAAGGAAGTCATTTCTAAACAAATTCTAAACAATTTTATTTAAACGATAACCAACACCCCAAATAGTTTCTAATATTTTAGGATTTTTACTGTCTTCTTCAATTTTTTCTCTTAAACGGTTAATATGGACCATAACAGTAGCACTATCTCCAATATAATCATAACCCCATACTTTTTCAAAAAGTTCCTCTTTAGAAAAAACAATATTAGGATTTTTAGCTAAAAACTGTAAAAGCTCAAATTCACGATGAGGTAATTTGATTTCCTGACCTTCTTTAAAAACTTTCCAACTCTTTAAAAAGAGTGTAAGTTTCCCAATTTGAATACTTTCAAGTTCACTTTTTTGTTTTAAGCGGTCATATTGACGTAATTGTGCTCTTACTCTAGCAACAAGTTCTGCAGGATCAAAGGGCTTAGAAATAAAATCATCTCCACCCGTATTTAAGCCAGTGATTTTATCAAGTAATTGATTTTTAGCAGTGACCATAATAATAGGGATATCTGTGTATTGTCTAATTTTTTGACATAAATCATATCCATTAATACCGGGTAACATAATATCTAAAAGGACTAAATCAAAGTGATCATGTTGAAGCACTTCTTCTATATTTAAACCATCATTTAAAGTCGTTGTTTGAAACATTGATGCTTGTAAATAGGTTTCTTCAATAAGACAAATATCTAAATCATCTTCAATAATTAAAATCTTCTTTTTATTTTCCATGATTTTCAGCTCCTTTAATAGGAAAATACATATGAATTGCAAGACCATTTTCATTTTTTGCTTCAATATGCCCGTGCATTTTTTCTACTAAGTTTTTAACAATATAAAGGCCTAAACCTTGCCCTGGAGAATTTCTGGCAGGATCTTCACGATAAAATTCATTAAATAAATGAGGTAGGTTTTCTTTATTTACACCTTGACCATTATCTTTAAAACAAAGATCGATAAAATCATTTAAAGGAGATATTGAAATTTCAATTTTTAAAGGATCAACGTGAGCATATTTTTTACTATTTTCCACAAGATTATCTAAAATACGTTTCATTTGTAAAGAATCTAGTGAAAGCATTATAGAATTATCTGCAGAGTTCATAAAAGAAATATTAAATACAGATGGTTGATGTTGAATATAATGTTGGATGAACTTTGCAAGAGAAATCTTTTCTAATTTTAAGGTTACTTGATCAAGCTTTGATAATTCGAGCAATTGATTAAGAAGAATACTCATTTCATCACTTCTTTGATAAGCAATTTGTAGAAATTGTTTTTGTTTTTGAGGAGAAGTTACAACCCCATCTAATAATGTTTTAATACTTCCTTTAATAGCTGTTAAAGGTGTTTTTAAATCATGTGAAATACCTGCAATCATATCTTTTCTTGTTTTTTCATAATGTCTATTTCTTTCTTGTGATTGTAGAAGATGGAGTTGCATATCATTAAAAGCTTCACAAATTGTTTCAAATTCTAAATCACCTTGATAGTAAATAGGTGTAGATAAATCATTTCTTTTAATTCTTTTAGTAGCTTGTAAAAGAATTTCTAAAGGTTCCATGAAATGATGAACTAGTTTTTTAGTGAAAAACTGGCTTACCATTAATAAGATCCAAATACATAAAATACCATCAATAAAGAAATAAATATAAAAATGATTATTTGCTAGAAAAATACTTTCAATTAAATCTTCTATCTGACCATTTGTAAGAGTTTGAAGATGTCCAAGATAGAGTTGTTGTTCAATGGAATGAAAGTAAATTTTTAAAAAGATAAAGTTAATAATGAAAAATAAAGACAACGTTAAAAGAACAATTAAGGTATTAGAAATAAATAAACGTTTTTTTACAGAATTAATTTTTTTCATAAAGAATAACCTCACTATCTTAAGATTAAATTAATTATAATATTTTAGATGTAAAATAAAGAAAAATAAGGTAAAATTTACTTAAAGTTAATACAATCTTTACAGGGGTGCAAAAATGATAAAAGCAATTTTTTTTGATATTGATGGTACTTTGATTTCTGGTAAAAGACCATTTATTAAAGAAGAAGTTATTGAAGGATTAAAACAATTAAGAAGTAAAGGAATAAAGCTTTTTCTAGCTAGTGGAAGACATATGTTAGAATTAGAAGAATTAAAGATAATGAAGCAGTTTGAATTTGATGGCTATCTTTTGTTGAATGGCGGTTATTGTCAAGTAGATCATCAAATCATTTATGATAATAAAATCAATTCACATGATATAGAAGAGATTGTCAAAGTAATTAAAGAAAAACATTATCCTTGTTTATTTATAGAAAATGATCAGATGTATATTAATTTTGTTAATGAAAGAGTAAAAGAAGCGCAAGCATCTATTTCAACAATGATTCCACCAATAAGTCAAGAAATACATTTAGATCAGATTTATCAAGTAGATCCTTTTGTAGATGAACAAGAAATAAAAGAAATTATTAAAAATACACAACATATCAAAGTAACAAAGTGGCATGATTATGCTTATGATATTGTACCTTCAACAGGTGGTAAAGCTGCGGCTATTCAAGCAGTTCAAAAATATTATGGCTATCAAAAAGAAGAAATGATGGCTTTTGGAGATGGGCATAATGATATTGAGATGTTAAAAGTTGTAGGATATCCTGTCGTCATGGAAAATGGCAGTGATGAAGTAAAAAAATATGCGCGATATATTTGTAAGAATGTAGATGATGAAGGTGTATTAGATGGTATGAAATATTATCAATTATTAAAATAGGAGGACTATAATATGGAATTTAATTTTAAAAATTGGATTTTAGAACATCAAAATGAGGAATATAAAATTAGACATGCACAAGATAATATTATTTATTTGATAAATGACTATGGGGAAGCAAAGATTGTCTTTACTCAAATTGAAGAGAGTGAAATTGTAGAATTTACAATTACTTCTAATAAAGATCAAGCTACTAAATTTTATTTGCATTTTGAATTAAATGATGAAGATCATGCCAAACAACTTTATAATGAAATGACAGAAACACTTATTCATTTAAAAGATGAAAAAACATTAAGAGTATTATTATCATGTTCATCAGGACTTACAACTTCTATGTTTGCGGAACAATTAAATTCAACTTCAGAATTATTAGGTTTAGATTATCATTTTGATGCAGTAGCTTATACCAATATTTATGATGATATTGAAAATTATGATGCACTTTTAATCGCTCCACAAATTGGTTATATGTTAAAGAGATTGAAAGAGAGTTTACCTCATCAATTAGTTGAACAAATACCAACAGCAGCATTTGCATCTTATGATGCTATTGAAGTTATTAAATTTATTCAAAAAGAAATAGAAAATCATTATAAGAGTAAAAAAGAAGAAAGAGAAGAAAAGAAGAAAAAATGTGCATGTTGCAAACAAGATAAAAAACGTATTTTATCAATTTCAATTGTTAATAGTAAAAATCAAACAAATATAGATTATCGTTTATATGATAAAAATGAGATTATTGATCGTAATCGAGTTATTAAGTGTACAATGGATCTAAATGATTTGTGCGATATAATTGATACAATGTTATTAAAGTATAAATATATTGATATGATTGGTATTGCAACACCAGGAATTGTTAAAGATCAAAAAGTATTAATGAATCCTCTTAATGAAGAAGTAGTTTATCAAATTAAAGAAGATTTTGAAAAGAAATATCATATTGATGTTTTTGTTTATAATAGTGCAAATGCTGCAGCAGTTGGCTTTTCATTAGAACATCCAGAATATCAAAATTTAATATTCCTTTCACAACCATTTGGTTATGCTGTTGGGGGTTTAGGAATTATTGCTGATAAAAAAGTAATCAGTGGTAAACATGGTATTGCGGGAGAAGTAAAATATTTTATTAGACGTATGCAATTATCAGATGAACCTACAAAATTAGTAAGAAGTGAACAAGGGGCTATAGAAATTATTACTAAAGAACTATTACCGCCTATTATAACAGTAGGTCCAGAAGCGGTTGCTATTTGCTCAACGATGACACCAGATATGGAAGAAATTAAAGAAAAGTTGTCTTCTTTTATTCCAAAAGAGTTTATTCCTGAATTTTATTATATTGAAGAAGCAAGTAGTTATATGTTAGATGGAATTACTGAATTGTGCATAGAGCATATGAAAAAAGGACAATAGATCAGGCCCAAAGGGGCCTGATTTGTCATATAGAAGGAAAAAAAGAAAAAACCCTCAAAAAAGATTCAAAGAAAAAACGTCGATAAAAAGGGAAAAAACAAGACAAAGAGAGAAAAACATAAAAAAAGAACAAGAAAAAGCTTTACAAAAGACAAAAGGGATGGTAATATAAA
>CAVESC010000099.1:0-10972 GCA_963618275.1 Bacteroidaceae bacterium | reverse complement strand
ATACCACCCATGAAACCTAATTTAGTATATCCCTCTTTAACTGCTGCATATCCTGCAACATATCCAGATTCTTGTTCAGAGAATAAATAACTTACTGTATTATCTCCAACTTTAACTTCTCCACTACCATCTTTTTGTGGTTCGAAGTCAATTGTAACGAATTTAACATCAGGATATTTTTCTTGAGCTTGATATAAAGCACCAGAGAAGTTAAATCCTGGAGTTACAACAACTTTAGCACCATTATCTACAGCATCATCAATTGTAGATAATAATCCTGCTTGGTCAGTATCTTTTGGTGCATAATATTTATATGAAATATCATTTTTTTCACCAAATTCTTTAACACCTTCATAAGCAGATTGGTTGAATGATTTATCAGTAACTGATCCAGAGTCAGTGATCATTGCGATTTCATAAGTATCATCGCCACCACTTGTACATCCAGTAGCACCAAAAATCATTCCTAAGCATAAAATACTTGCGAAAAATTTTTTCATACTCTTCTTCCTCCATTTAATTTTTCCTTTAATATTGTAGCATTAAAAAAAACATTTGAAAATAACAAACATAGTAAAAACTATAAAATGTAATATTTTCCTAAGATAGAAATACTAAATTATCAAAGGCATGTGAATTATCTATTTTAAATAATTAGATAATTCACAACAATAGTATAAACAATCTTAGAAAAACCTAAAAAAACAAAAAAAGGAAAATCAAAACTAAACACAATCCTAATTTTCCTTTTTAAAAGCACACAATTATTTAAAATGAAAGTCGCGCCTTCATTAACGTACTACATTTGCAGTTTAGATGTCTTCTTCACTGTAGCCTCGCACATATACTTCACGTGGTTTAGAACCAATTTGTGGTCCAATAATACCATCTGCTTCCAATTGATCAATAATTCTTGCTGCTTTATTATATCCTATTCTAAATTGTCTTTGTAAAAGCGAAGTACTTGCCTTTTGTGCTTGAATAACAAATGCTCTACACATTTCGTATTCTTCATCTTCCTGTTCTTCTTTAGAAGCTGCTACAGATGAAATAGGTTTTACGTTTGTATATCTTTCGTCATATGAAGCTTCTTGTTGCTTTGTTGTATAATAAGTAATTGCTTCTACTTCACTATCATCAACATAAGCTCCTTGTACACGAATTGGAGAATTTGAACCCATTGGTAAAAAGAGCATATCACCTTTTCCTAAAAGTTTTTCTGCACCTGTACAATCAAGAATTGTTCTAGAATCAATACTTGAAGAAACTGCAAAAGCAATTCTTGAAGGAATATTTGCTTTAATAACACCAGTAATGATGTCTGTCGATGGCCTTTGTGTCGCAACAATTAAATGAATACCTGCAGCACGTGCCAATTGTGCAATACGCATAATACAATCTTCAACATCTTTACTTGCAACCATCATCAAATCAGCAACTTCATCAAGAATAACTACTATATAAGGAAGTTTTTCTAATTGATTATCATCATTTTCTTGGTTTTTCTTTTCAACATATTGATTATAGGTTTCAATTTTTCTCACATTCGCACTTGCAAATAAATCATAACGTCTTTCCATTTCAGAAACCGTTTCCCTTAAAGTAGCAGCTGCCTTTTTAGGATCAGTAACAACTGGAGCTAATAAATGTGGTACTCCATTATAATTAGATAATTCAACCTTTTTAGGATCCACTAATATAAGTTTAACTTCATCCGGTTTAGCACGCATTAATATACTACTAATAATTGTATTAACACATACTGATTTTCCAGAACCAGTTGCCCCTGCAATAAGCAAATGTGGCATTTTATTTAATTCTGCATAAATAACTTGACCATTAACATCTTTTCCAAGAGGTACAACTAATTTATTATCTTTATACTTTTCAGGAATATTTTTAAAAACTTCTTTAAATGAGACCATTGATGAAACTAAATTAGGAATTTCTACACCTACTGCGGGTTTACCAGGAATAGGTGCTTCAATACGTATATCTTTAGCCGCTAAAGCCAATTTTATATCGTCTTGCAAGGACATGATTTTATTGACCCTTGTTCCTGTTTCTAATTTTAATTCATATTTTGTAATCGATGGGCCAATAGAAATATTATTTATTGATGCATGTACTCCGAATTCATTTAATACTGCTGTAAGTCTTTCTGCACTTTCTACAGCATGATTTTTATTTTCACCTTGTTTTTTATTAACCACATTATGTAAAAGAGTGAGTGGTGGTAAGTGATAATTACCTGCTGAATGATTAATAGAGCTTTCCCTTGTCTTTGGAGTTTCTTTTTCATTTTTTTCTTCTACAATTGGTTGTTCAACTGGTTCTTTATCTACGATCTCTAACTCTTGATTTTCATCATTAAAAGTAAAGGCTTGTGGTAAAGAAGCATCTTCTTTAGCGATTTCTTCAAAAATTGTGCTTGGTGTATCATCATCTTCAAAAATAGCATCATCAAAAAATGCTGTCTTATTTTGGTTTTTCTTAAAGAAATTTCCAAAATAATTAGAATGTTGTTTTAAAGAATCTTTTGTTTTATTAAAATTATTTTTTGCACGTTTTTGAATTTCTTTTTTATGCTCAAAATAAAATTTACTGCCTAATAAAATTAATCCTGTAACAACAATAAAAACTGCCGCTATAATAGCTCCCATATAATCAAACAAAGCACTTAAACAACCATATAAAAGTGCTCCTAATAATCCCCCTCTATTCAAAGGAACTTGACTAAAATAAGATTGAATCACTTTTATTCCCTTAAGTGATGGCGTAGCCGAGATAAATAAAGTCAAGCCAATAAAAAGCAAATAAATACCAACTGCTTTAGGTCCATTAAACTTAGGAAAATCCGCTTTAATGACAACATAACCCAATAACAAAATAAAAGCTAAATAAATAATTCCATTTAAATTACCAAACAAGTACATAAAAAGATAATTTAATTGATTTCCAATAAGACCTAATTGCATTGCTGCGATTATTATCAGAAAAATAAAGAAAAGACATACAATCCTTAATTTTAATTCTTCACTTATTTGTTCTTGTTTACTCTTCTTTTTTCTTGCAGTTTTAGCCATCATATCACCTCTTTACATATCATATTTAAATAATAAAACAAAAGCAAGATATAACTTGCTTTTATAATTCGATAATAACTGGCAAAATTACAGGTCTTTTCCCAGTCTCTTTGATAATATATTTATTTGTTTTATCTTTGATATTTTGACGAACATCTCTAATATCTTCATCTGCTTTATTTTTATATGTTTCTAACTCATTTTCAGCAATACTCATAATACCCTTTACAATATTTTCTGAATCTTTCAAATAAATAAAACCTCTTGTTTGAACATCTGTATTAGCAACAACTTCTCTTGTCTTGCCATCGATTGTCATACCTATAATAACAACCCCATCATTTTGTAATTGATTTCGATCATCAATAACTTTAACACCAACATCACCAATTCCAAGTCCATCAATCATCACATCTTCAATTGTAATAGAATCACGATAATTTTGCAATTTGCCATCTTTAAAAGTAATCATTTCTCCATTATCAACAATAGCAATATGATCATCATTAATATTCATTTTTTTAGCAACATCACTAGCCGCAATAAAATGTTGATATTCTCCCTTAATCGGTACAAAATACTTTGGATTTAGAATTTGAATCAATACTTTAATATCTTCCTCACTTGCATGCATTGATTGTAATTCTTTATTCTTAATTACATGAATATGAGTATCAGTTTTATAAAGTTCATTAATAGCTCTGTTTGCGATTTTTTCAGTTCCAGGTAAAACGGGTGAAGCAACAATAAAAGTATCACTCTCTTGCAATTTAAGTTTGTCATCTCCACCATCAATAATATCTAAAATATCATGATAAATTCTACGAGGACTACCACTTAATAAAACAACAAGTTTATCATTATCTTTGTTTTTTTGAATATCACTACTATCTCCTATACAAGATGGATGAATATCTAAAATTGGTTTTTTCTTATTTTTAGAAATTCTCATTATAGAATTTGTATTATCATATTTATCTCTACCATAGAAACAAATCTTTCGATTATATTTTTTAGCCAATTGTGCAATTTCTTGTGTTCTAAAAGCATTTTGAGCATAACTTGAAATAATAATACGCCCTGAAGCATCTTCAAAAATGCTTTCAATTTTAGCTGTTAACTTATGATGAGGAGATGTATAACCATCATTTTTTGAATACGAAGATTCGCATAATAAAGCTAAAACTCCTTTTTTACCAATTTCCATCATTTTTTGAATATTACATCTAAATCTTTCTGGTGCACCAAAATCAATGATAAATTCACTACTATAAACAATATAGCCATAATCTGTTAAAAAAGCTAATCCAACACTTCCTGGTATAGAATGTGTTATTGGGAAGAATTCTATTTCAACACCAGCAACTTTAATTGTCGCATTCATATTTACTCTTTTAATTTTATATTTATAAGATACATGAGAATGTCTCATATATCGTTGTAACAATTGATCAATTAAATCAGCTGTAAGATCCGTTGTATAAATAGGAACATTCACTTCTTGCAATAAATAAGGAAGTGCTCCCATTACATCATCATGACCATGGGTAATAAATATTGCTTTAATTTTATCTTTATTATCTTTTAAATATTCAAAATTAGGAATAATGACATCTACACCTAATTTATCTACTTCTGGAAAGCGATACCCTGCATCAATAATAAACCAATTATCCTCAATTTCTAAACAATACATGCTTTTACCATTTTCAGCTTGTCCACCTATTGGCATCAATTTTATCATACTTTTTTTCATTATTTCCTCCTTAATTACATCTTCTTACACTCACTTTGATATTATTCTAACAAATAATTTGCAAAAGAAAAAGTATCATTTCTCGTTCTTCTGTAAAAACAATGGTTGAATTTGTTTATCAACTAGTGCATTAATCATAGTTTGAATGACCAAATCACTTCGTGCAATCAAACTGTTTGGTTTTTTAATTACATCATCTTGATACATTGGTACTAAATAAAAATGCTTTGTATTTAAAATCTTCATCATATTCATTCCACTTGTTGAAAGTAAATCATTACTACATAAGCCTAAAACGATATTATGTTGATTTCTCAAAGTTGATTTAACTGCCATTGTAACTGCATTATCATTAATTCCATGAGCCATTTTAGCTAATGTATTAGCACTACATGGATACACCACCATTAAATCTAATGGTATTTGTGGACCAAAAGCTTCTGCTTCAACAATGGAACTGATAACTTTCTTGTTAATTATTTTTTCAATTTGTTCAATAAACTGTTTTGCCTTAAAAAAACGTGTGTCACAACAATAAATGTGCTCACTTACAAAAATATAAATATCTACTGGATACCCTTTTAATTCTCTTAAAAAATCTAAACAATCTTTCAACGAACAAAATGATCCCGTAATCCCTATACCTATTTTCATTCCATTAAACATGTTTTATCACTCCATGAATATATTGAAACATTAATAATGCAGATTCATATGGAAAGTATAACATAGGTATATTCCTTAATGATTGATAATGTTCACATTGAATCGTTTGTGCTAAATCATAAATCTGTTTATATTTTAATTTCTTATAATCAATTTTACAAACAGGAATTGTATTAATAATTAAATCATATGTTCCTGAAATAGTATTTAAATCCATATGATGATATGATTCTTTAATTTCATTTATTTCTTTATAATTTCGATTACAGATTGTTATATCATACTTATTTTTCAAAATATTTGCAAGTTGTTTTGCTAAATCACCATATCCCAAAATAAGAACTCGATGATATTTTTGAGAGTCAGTTATTAATTTTAAATACATTCCCATTGCTGTTAATGTATTATTTAAATGTCTAAAAATAAAATTATGATTCATTACATATTGCGTATTGGAATTATTTAGAGAAAAAGTATTATTTTGTTTTATTTTTTGATTTTTAATTACATAAAAATCAAGATCCTCTCTACATTGATCACTTATTTGATAACCATTTTCTAAAAAAATATCCTTTAAAAATTTCATTCTTTGATCAGATATTTCAATAAACCCTTTCATATGCCACCTCACTATACTATATGAAAGGGTTTTGTAAACGTGAAATCAATTTGCCTTATTTTTCATTTGTGATGTCATTAAAGCAATGATTTCTTCTACTTTTGGACTAATGGTATGAACAGCTTCCATAATCAATTCCTTTTCATTTGAATAGTCATTATATGAAAATTCATACTCACATTTAAGATGAAATAAACATTGTTCATTTTCATTAACTGTTGTTAAAAACATTAAATTAATAATACTATGATCATGAATTTTATAAGATACTGACATAACTGCCCTAATATCTTCTAAATTACGAATGACACTATTTTTTTCAGCATTTAAGTGTACACTTAGTAAATGAATTTGTGCTATACTGTTTTCCATCGTTTGATTTTACCTCCTTCATTATATATATCGTAAATTTTTTTTGATTTTTCTTTTTTTATTTTTATTATTTTAGAAATGAGGAATTTTATGCAAATTATTACACTTATTTATTCAATCATCCTATTATTTTTCTATCATCCGCTTTACAATAATTACACAAGTTTAATGAATACATCTTTTGCTATTTTATACTACATTTGGTGTATACTTCTCACCGTTTCTTTGTGTATCTCTTTTTTAAAACTAACACATCTAAAAAAAACAATTATATTTCTTGCAGGGTTCTTTTTTATTGGTCTTATTTTACCCTATCATGAAAATTATCCAATATGTTCAACTTTGCATGTTTTCATTCCTATGATTTGTATTATTGTCGCATTTTTATTTTTAGCAATTCTTATTAAAAATAAACAAAAAAGTGAGCCAATAATAGCTCACAAAATTTATTTATGGTATCTATACGGTCTTTCTATTATTACCATGTTTATCATCTTTTTTTCTCAAATTAATGGTCTTATCGAAATAACCGTTTTACTATTTATAAACTTTATTCTTTATGTGCTTCAACATTCATAAGATAGTCATATTGCATACCTTGTCTTAAGTTTGATGCATCGTACCCTAAACTTTCTAAAATAGTATATCCAAATTCTAAGGCAGCCGCTGGTCCTTTACCTGTAATAATATGATCATCTTTTTGAACAATAGCTTCTTGATAATTAGCTCCTGTAAGTTGTGTTTCAAAGCCAGGAGAACAAGTACAAATCTTATCTTTTAAAATACCAGCTTTGGCCAAAACAATAGGTCCTGCACAAATAGCAGCAATTAATTTATGTTCTTGATCAAATTGTTGAACAATTTCAATAACACGTGCGTCATCTCTTAAATTTGTAGCTCCAGGTAAACCACCAGGAATAACAACACCATCATATTCTTTGATTTGATCATTAAATACACAATCCATTTGAATTGTAATTTGATGAGAGCTTGTTACCTTTAAATCATCCATTCCTACCAAATCAACATGAACATTTGCTCTTCTTAAAACATCAACCGGTGTCAACGCTTCTATTTCTTCAAATCCATCTTTGCATAATACAGCTATTTTCTTCATAAACACTCCTCTTTTCTTTTAAAGATATTTTATCATGAAAACCAAAAAATAAAAGAATGAAATACATTGTATGGGATTTCAAAATATATTATAATGTTGCATAGATGTAAAAATCACCCATGGAGGTTTTATGAAAAAAATTGTTATTGGTATAACAGGAAGTATTGCTGCATATAAAACATGCGAGTTAATTTCCCGTTTAAAAAAGAAAAATTATGATATTGAAGTCATTATGACAAAAAATGCCGCTCAATTTGTAACACCACTTACTTTTGGAGCTCTTATTCATAAACCTGTTTTAATTGATGATTTTGATGAAACAGGTTACCAAATTAAACATATCAATATTGTTAAAGATGCTGATTGTTTTATTATTGTACCTGCAACTGCAAATATCATTGCCAAAATTGCACATGGTTTAGCAGATGATGTTTTATCTTCAGCCTTTTTAGCAGCAACATGTCCAAAAATCATTGCTCCTGCAATGAATGTACACATGTATGAAAATACAGCAACTCAAAAAAATCTTGATATCTGTAAATCTTATCATATCAAAATTGTTGAGCCTGAAATTGGTGAACTTGCATGTGGGTATCAAGGAAGAGGTCATTTAAGTGATATTGAAGATTTACTCGACGCTATTGAATATGCGACATCTCCCCACCCTCTAGCTGGAAAACATGTTTTAATTACTGCGGGTCCTACTCAAGAACCATTAGATCCAGTGAGATTTATTTCAAATCATTCAAGTGGAAAAATGGGGTATGCCTTAGCAAGAGCAGCCCGTCAATTGGGAGCACATGTTACATTGATTAGCGGACCATCATCTCAAAGAGCACCATATGAAGTAGAAGTTGTTAAAATCCAAAGTGCTCAAGGAATGTTTAAACAAGTATTAAGTTATTTTGACTTTCAAGATTACGTTATTATGTCTGCAGCTGTTGGAGATTATCGTCCTTTAGAATATAGTGATCAAAAAATAAAGAAAAAAGCAGATGAATTTTATTTAAAATTAGGAAAAAACGAAGATATTTTATCTTATATTGGAAACCATAAAACAAAACAAACAATTTGTGGCTTTGCTATGGAAACAGAAAATGTCATTGAAAATGCTCAAAATAAGTTTTTTAAGAAAAATTGTGACTTATTAGTTGTGAATGATTTATTTGAAGATGGTGCTGGCTTTAAAACAGATACTAATAAAGTTGCTTTAATTACAAAAAATTTTGTTGATTATTTAGATTTAATGAGCAAAGAAGCACTTGCACATGTTATTTTAGAAAAATTGATGAAAGTTAAAGGAGAATAAAAATGCTAGTAGTTGTAGATATGGGAAATACAAATATTACAATGGGACTTTTTAAAGATGATCAACTTATTGGTAATTATCGTTTAACAACTAAACTACAAAGAACATCCGATGAATATGGTTTTATGATTCTTGCTTTTTTAAGCGCTTATAATGTAACTGTTGAAGATATTAAAGATGTTATTATTTCTAGTGTTGTCCCTAAAATCATGTATTCTTTTACAAATTCTATTCGTAAATATTTCCACAAAGAACCTATTATTGTTGGTCCAGGAATTAAAACCGGAATTTCTGTAAAATATGATAATCCTAAATCTTTAGGAAGTGATCGTATTGTTGATGCTGTAGGGGCCTACTATAGTCATCATTGTGCTTGTTTAGTAATTGATTTTGGTACGGCTACAACATTTGATGTCATTTCTTCTAAAGGTGAATTTATGGGTGGAGCCATTGCTCCAGGTATTGGTATCTCTGCTGAAATGTTGTCTAATCGAGCTGCCCAGCTTCCTGAAGTAGCAATTAAAAAGCCACAACATATTATTGGCAAAAATACTGTTGAAGGAATGCAATCAGGTGTTGTTTATGGTTATATCGGCTTAACAGAAAAACTGATTGAAGAAATTAAAAGTCAATATCCTGAACCTTTAAAAGTTGTTTCTACCGGCGGTCTTGGTAGAATGATCTATCAAGAAACAAACTTAATTGATGCTTATGATAAAGACCTTACATTTAAAGGTTTAAAAATTATATATGATATGCAAAAAAGGGATTAAATAAAATCCCTTTTTAATTCGTTTTTTAAATAAAAACGAATTGTTTGTTGTCCATCCATATACAAAATAACTATTTCTTGAAGATCAATTCCATGTACCTTCATAATTTGTTCTAACCACTTTTGATTATGATGAATCATTTCTAAATTTTCATAAATAATACTTCCCTGTAAAACAAGAATTGTAGGTATAAATTCTTTTTGAACTTCTTGACGTAAATCGCTTAATTTTAAAGGTCTTGATAATGTTTTAGGATAAAAAGTAAATTTCCCATTCGTTTCTAAGATAATTTTATCTAGCTCATTAAGATCAAAATAACCATTCATTCTACAATTCATCAACAATTCATTCAAATCAATTTTTGCTTTATCTAAACTTTTCAAATAAATCTTATCATTTTCAAATAAAACAACGGGTTTTCCTTCAACAAAAAAGCGAAAATTTAAATATCTTTTTGTTAAAACAGACACTCCCCATGTAAAAACACCATAAACAATCATTCCTATCAACGGTTTTAAAAGATCATCAAAGCTTCCCATAACCATTTCAGCTGCAATAGAACCAATGGTAATTCCAATTATATAATCGTATAAAGATAATTCTGTTACTTGTCTATAGCCCATTAATTTTGTTAATAAAAACAAAACAATCAAAGAAATCAAGGGCAAAATTAAATATTCCAACAAATTCATTTTAATCACCCTTTTAAGTATGGACAAAATAAAAAAAAGAAGTCAAAATTATGACTTCTTATATAAAATTCTCATTGAATTACAAATAGCAATTAAGGTCACACCTACATCAGCAAAAACACCCATCCACATATTTGTAAGTCCAAATAAAGTAAGAACTAAAACACCAATTTTAATTAATAATGTAAAAGTAACATTTTCTTTTAAAATAAAGTTTGTATAATGAGAAACTTGAATAGCTTTAGCAATAGAAGTAATGTCATCACTCATTAAAACAACATCTGCAGCTTCGATTGCTACATCACTACCAACGCCACCCATTGCAATACCAATATCGCTTCTAGCAAGAACAGGTGCGTCATTAATACCATCACCAACAAAGGCTACGACATGATCATTACCCATTAATTTTTCTAATTGAGCAACTTTATCTTGTGGTAATAAATCACTATATACTTGGTCAATTCCTATTTTAGAAGCAATATCATGAGCAACAGTTGAATGATCTCCAGTAAGCATAACCGTATTTGAAACGTGCGCTTTCTTTAAATCTTGAATACCTGGCATTGTAGATTCTTTGAT
>CAVESC010000098.1:0-10996 GCA_963618275.1 Bacteroidaceae bacterium | reverse complement strand
AGTTATTCATTACTATGTGTGCCTTGGAGCTGCAGGCGGAAAGGAATGTAAGGTTCAAATGAAAAAAAGAATGATTGGAAATTTAGAAGTATCGGAAATAGGTATGGGTTGTATGGGCTTTTCTCATGGCTATGGAAAAGTACCAGAAGAAAGTTATAGTATTGAAGCCATTCAAGAAGCTTATCAATTTGGTTGTACTTTTTTCGATACTGCAGAAGCCTATGGACGTGAAATGTTTTATGAAGGACATAATGAACAAATTGTTGGTAAAGCAATCAAAAATTTTAGAAAAGAAGTTGTCCTTGCAACAAAATTGCATATTCATAATGAAGAACTAAATCTTGGAGAAACGGTTGAACAAATTATTCGTCGTCATTTAAAGAAATCTTTAGAAAATCTTCAAACAGATTATGTAGATCTTTATTATCTTCATCGTATCAATGAGAATATTGAAATCGAAGAAGTAGCTCAAGTTATGAAAAAATTAATTGACGAAGGTTTGATTAAAGCTTGGGGACTTTCTCAAGTAGGTGTTGAAATACTTGATCGAGCACATCAAGTCACTCCCGTAAGTGCTGTACAAAATCTTTATTCAATGATGGAAAGAGATTGTGAAAAAGAAGTTATTCCTTATTGTATCAAACATCATATTGGTGTTGTTCCTTTTTCACCAATTGCCAGTGGTTTTCTATCAGGAAAAGTCACAACAGAAACAAAATTTGAAGGCGATGATGTTCGTCAATGGGTTCCTCAATTATCAAAAGAAAACATTGAACGTAATCAGCCTTTATTAAAACTTATCCAAGATCTTGCTTCAAAGAAAAATGCAACAAATGCCCAAATTTCTTTAGCGTGGATGTTGCATAAATATCCAAATGTTGTCCCTATTCCTGGATCAAAAAATAAAGAAAGAATTTTAGAAAATTTAAAAGCTTGTCAGATTAGTTTTACTAAACAAGAATTTGATGATTTAGAAGAAGCTTTAAATAAAATCGAAATCTATGGACACCGTGGTATTGAAGAAAGTCAAAACAAGTCTTTCAGTGCCAATTGGCGAAAAAAATAATTTTTGATAAAATATACTTGGAGGTGGATTTATGAAAATCTTAGTATGTGCCCCTTTACAAGAGGCTGAAAGTAAAAAAATCCAAGAATATTTTATAAATGATACAGTTGTTATTTCTAGAAGACCAACTCAAAAAGATATTGATCAAGTTGATGTCATTGTGGGAAATCCACATCTTGATCTAAATTTAAATCAAGAACATTTACAAGCTATCTTACTTAATAGTGCAGGTAGCGATCAATATATTAAAGAAGGTATTTTAAATAAAA
This sequence comes from Bacteroidaceae bacterium, assembly GCA_963618275.1. Lineage (GTDB taxonomy): Bacteria > Bacillota_I > Bacilli_A > Erysipelotrichales > Coprobacillaceae > Faecalibacillus. Next base: position 9,661 of record CAVESC010000098.1, on the reverse strand, counting down.
ATACAAAACTAACTAACGCCAGTGGTAGTTATGGAATTGCCATTAGTGAACACGTTATCGGTATGATGATTACTTTCTGTAAAAACTTAAAAACTTATGCTTTACAAATGCAGGAAGGAAATTGGAGTCCTTCAAAGCAAGGAAAAGAAATTTATCATAGTCGTGTTTGTATTGTTGGCTATGGTGATATTGGCTATGAAATTGCTAAAAGACTCAAGGCCTTTGATTGCCATATTACAGCTATTAAAAGAAGAGTTCAAAAGGATCTTCCTTATGTTGATGAAGTTGCTACCATCAATGATTTAGATATGATTTTACCACATAGTGATTTTGTTATTTTATCTTTACCTCAAAGTAAAGAAACGATTCATCTTTTTAATTCTGACAAATTATTAAAGATGAAAAAAGATGCTGTTTTAATCAATGTCGGTCGTGGAAGTGCCATTTGCAATGAAGATTTAATTGACGTGTTAAATCAAGGACATCTTTATGGTGTTGGCTTAGATGTTGTCGAAGAAGAACCTTTACCTGCAACTTCTCCTTTATGGAGCTATGATCGTGTTTTAATTACTCCTCATAGTTCAGGCGGTTTTGTTTGGCAAAGTGTTCGTAATTATTATACAGAGCTTGTTATTAGAAATATTGAACATCTAAAAAATCATGAAATTTTAGAAAATGAAGTTGATTTTCAAACCGGTTATCGAAAAGTTGTTACATACAAAAAATAGCGCATCAGCGCTATTTTTATGTTATTCAAATTTTTGATCTACTTCAAAAATATTATGCCCATTTAAATAATCTTTAACAAGCATACGTTTTTTACCTGCTAATTGGAATTCAGTAATAATAAAAACACCGTCTTGTACTTTAACACCAATAGCATCTTTGAAAATCTTCACGATTGTTCCTGGTTCTTGATGCGCATGATGGCTCATTGCATTTGGACAATTATGTACAAGTCCATGATAGATTTTTACGGTTTTTCCTTGATATGTTGTATAAGCACCTGGCCAAGGATTCAATCCTCTTACATGGTTATAAACCTCGATAGCTGGTCTATTAAAATCAATTTTTTCTTGTTCTCTTGAAATAACTGGAGAATAAGTAACTTTTGATTCATCTTGAGGAATTGATTCATTTGTCCCTTCAATAATGGCAGGTAAGGCTTCAATGATTGCTTCAGCACCTAGAACAGATAAACGATCATAAAGTTCTCCTACAGTTTCTTCATTAGAAATAGGTGTTTCTTTTTGGTAAATAATATTTCCTGCATCCATCTTTTTAACCATATACATAATTGTAACGCCTGTTTTTTCATCACCATTTAAAATAGCATAATGTACAGGGGCACCTCCACGATATTTTGGAAGTAATGATGCATGAACATTAATACATCCAAGGCGTGGACAATCTAAAACTTCTTGAGGAATCATTTGTCCATAAGCAGCTGTAATGATTAAATCAGGCTTCATGTCTATAATTGCTTGATAGTCTTCTTTAATACGTTGTGGTTGAAATACAGGTATATCATGTTCTAAGGCCACAACTTTGACTTCAGGCATTTTTAGTTCTTTTTTTCTTCCAACACGACGATCTGGTTGTGAAACAACTTGAACGATATTGTAATCGTGTTGAATTAAGTTTTTTAAAACAGCTTCTGAGAAAGTTGCTGTTCCCATAAATACAATTTTTAATTGATTCATTCTTTTCACTTCCTTCTATAAGATATTACTAATAAATTGCGAGATAAGCAAGACAATTGTTTGAATTATTTGAATACATATTTGACTTATTTTTTTAACAATTAAAGAAAGCGTATTATCCTTTTGATTATCATAAAGACCTTCATCAGATTTAATTTCTTTTTGTTTTTGTATATTTTGTTCAAACGATGTAATGTTTTGAGACACTAATTCATTTTGAATATAATGATTATTCAATAAACCATTCATACAAAATAATAATAATCCAACCATTGTAAAATCAATTAAAAGTTCTTTCATTGTAAATACTCCTTAATTACTTGAGACATCACTTCTATTGTATTTTGAACTTCTTCCTTTGTATTACTTTGTCCTCCAAATTCAATCAATACCGTATGATCACAAATACCTTGATTATAATGATTTTTCTTGACCATGATTCCTTTTGATAACCCTGGTACTTTTTTATTTGCCCTGTTGGAAAGTTCTGTGGATAATTGATTCACTGTTTCAAACTTTCCACTACTTTTTCCTACCACAAATAAAATCTTAGCATAGCTTTTTTGATTATATACTAATGTAGAATATTTTTTATTAAGACTATCTCTATGAAAATCAATAACTAAATCATATTGACCATTTTCTCTTAAAGAATTTTCTAAATACATTTTAGAAACAACATAGGATTGATTATAAGCAATACGATGTATATTTTTATAATTTTCAAAATCATTTTGTTCAACATCACAAAAATAACCTTCTTTTGTCAAACAATCCTTTAAATAACTCGCTCCATCTCTAACATTATATCCTACATATTCTTCCCCTTGATGCGTATTATAAAGATGAATTTTTTTACTTGATGTAATTGGTACACTTGTCTGCAAGGCTTCCGTTGTTGAAATAGCTTTGAAAACCTTCACATTTTGATGACTGTAAGAAGGTAAATAAATAATCATTAATGCGATGATCATAATTTTGAAAATAATTTGAATAGATACTTTTATTTTCATAGGCGCTCTCCTTGTATTTATTCAAATATATGAAACAAATCAAGAATTATACCTCAAGTCATTAAGAGACTTAGCAATAAGTGCGCTCATCCTTTCAACTGTTTCATCAATTTGTTTATCAGACATCACAAAGTTACGATCAACCGGTGTCAATATTTCTTGTAATAAAGATTCTAGTTCTTCTTGATCAAGACTACCTATATGACCCAATAAATAGCGCTGTTGACTTGTTGAAAGATTTCCCTCATATTTTTCTCTTTTACCTATCTTTAATCTATTTTTTATATCAATTGCATCTCCAAAATAGTCTTTCATTAATTGAAAAACATCTTTAACAATTGAACTGGCATAAATGACAGTTGGTACACCAATCGCAATCACTGGACACCCTAATGTTTCTTCCTGAATGGCTTGACGATGATTACCAATACCACTACCAGGATGAATCCCAACATTATTAATTTGAATGACATGTCCTAATTTTTGATAGTCTTTAGCACATAAAGCATCAATCACAATCACTAAATCTATTTGAAATTGATCCACCATTGCCTGAATTACTTCCACCGTTTCTACTCCTGTTTGATACATGACCCCAGGTGTAAGGGACAAAATATCATAATAATGATTTTCTAATTTAAGACTATCATCTAGATAATGCGTGACGCGAATATCTCTTAAAGTACGTGGTCCAATCGCATCACTCGTTAAATAAGGATTGCCAAGTCCTGTAACTAAAATACGCGGATATTCATTTTGATCAATCATTTCTTTTAATATTTTTGTTAGTTGCATACTGATATTAGATATTTGATCTTTAAAAAAGATTTCAATATATTTTCCTTTTTTTAAATAATCTGTATCTTCTAAAAACTCATATGTTTCAATTGAAAAATCATCCATTTTTTCAATTTTTCTTTGATAATGCTTCCCTTCTTTCAATAAATCTAATGATTCTTTCGCTAAATCGCTATGTGTATTATACTTATTCATATTCTCACCTGCATAATTATTCCCTTATTTCTAACAAATTACACAAAATTGTTGCAATTCCTTGACTTTTTATATATAATGAAATGGCAAATTGCAAAGCGAGGTGAAAGATCATGGCAAATATGAAACAACAAATTAAACGTTATAAAAACGATAACAAAAAAAGAGCTAAAAATGCTTCTTATAAATCAGCTTTAAAAACTGCAATCAAAAACGTAAGAGCTGAAGTTGAAGCTGGAAATAAAGAAGCTGCTGAAAAAGCATTAGTAATCGCTTCTAGCAAATTAGATTCTTATGTAAACAAAGGAATCCATCATAAAAACTACGCTATTAGACAAAAATCTAAATTAGCTAAATTAGTTAACTCAATCTAATCATTGAAACCAGACAAATGTCTGGTTTTTTTGTTTATTCTTTCTTTTCTTGCTTATAATGTTAATAGACTTTGAAATAAAATAAGAGTAAAATATTTTTACATTATAAGGAGATGTTTATATGGAAAGAAAAGATATAGAAGAAAAATATACTTGGGATCTTTCTAAAATCTATCAAGATCCTCAAGAATTTTATCATGATATAGAAGTCAGTCAACAATTACTTGATGAATTAACTTCGTTTCAAGGAAAGCTTACTGAAAGCATTGAAACCCTTCTACGCTTTTTATCAAAACGAGATGAAATGTCAATGCTTGTAAGTAAAGCTTATTGCTTTGCACATTTAAATTGTGATGTAGAGCCTAAAGAACAAGAATATCAAAAAATGCTTGCCACAGTGATGTCACTCATTCAACAATCAAGTGTTAAACTTGTCTTCGTGGATAATGAAATTGTCGAAAACGATGAAAAAGTAAAAGAATATTTAAAAGATGATCGTTTAAAATCATATCGTTATTCTTTAGAAAATGCTTTAGCTTTTAAACCTCATTTACTAGATAAAGCACAAGAAGAACTTGTCGCTAAAGTTGATAATATTTCAGATCTTGCAGAACAAGTTTTTGATTCTTTACGTTTAGAGTTTGAAGATGTTGAAGTTAGTGGTCAAAAGAAAACATTAAATCAAGCAACCCTTAATGAATTTTTAAAGAATAAAAATAGAGATGTAAGAAAACAAGCTTATCATCATTTCTTTAAAGAATATCAAAGATTTGAAAATACTTTTGCCTCAACGCTTTCAGGGGTTATGAAAAAAGATGCTTTTTATAGTGATATTCGTCATTTTGATTCACCGCTTGCTGCTAGTGTCTTTAATGATGATGTGCCAACAGATTTATTCTTTAAGATTTTAGATAAGGCAAATAATGAATATCGTTATTTATTCCATCGTTATAATCATCTAAAAAAAGAACTTCTTGGTTTAGATGAACTTTATAATTATGATTTATCAGTTCCTCTTGTAAAAAGTGTTTCTAAGAAATTTACAATTGAAGAATGTTTTGACATTATTAATCAAGCTTTAGCTCCTTTTGGTAAAGACTATTTAGATATTATTAATCGTGCTAAGGATGAAAGATGGATCGACTACTACCCTACTACTGGTAAACGTGGTGGTGCTTATAGTAGTGGAAGTTATTTAACACAGCCTTATATCTTAATGAATTTTATTGGTGATTATAATTCATTATCAACTATGATTCATGAATTAGGACACAGTGTTCATACGTATTTATCAAGCCACAATCAAGATTATATTAATAGTAATTATCGTATCTTTGTCGCTGAAGTTGCTTCAACCGTTAATGAAACTTTACTTATTAACTATATGATGGATCATGCTTCATCTAAAGAAGAAAAAGCTTATTATATTTATGAACAATTAGAAAATTGTGTTGGCCTTATTTTTAGACAACCAATGTTTGCAGACTTTGAACATCGTCTTCATGAAATGGCTAAAAACAATGAACCAATGTCTTCTAAAATCATAACTGATCTTTATGCAAAATTAAATCAAGAGTATTTTGGTGAAGATGTAAAAATGGATGAACTTGTTGGTTGGTCTTGTTATTATGTACCTCATTTCTATTATGATTATTATGTTTATAAATACACTTTAGGAATGACGGTGGCCCTTGCCATTGTTAAACGTATTTTAAATGGTGACAGACAACAAGTAGAACGTTATTTAAACTTCTTAAAATCAGGTGGCAAAGAATCTCCTGTTGACTTATTAAGTCATGCGGGTGTTAATCCTTTAGATGATGCTATCTACGATGATGCTTTCCATTATTTTGAAGATTTGCTAAATGAATTTGAAAAGCTAGTAAAATAATTTATAATAGTATTAGGTGATAGAAATGAAAAGAGAAGAAACAAGAGCGTTTCAAGTAGGAAATTTAACATTAGGTGGAAATAATCATGTCATTATTCAATCAATGACAAACACCAAAACTAAAAATGTAGAAGCAACTGTTAAACAAATTCAAGAATTAGAAGATGCTGGTTGTGAAATGGTCAGAATGGCTGTTTTTGATAAAGAAGATGCTTATGCGATTGCGGATATTAAAAAACAAGTGCATATTCCTTTAGTTGCTGATATTCATTTTGATTATCGCTTAGCTTTAATTGCGATTGAATCAGGAATTGATAAAATTCGTATTAATCCTGGAAATATCGGTAATATTGAAAAAGTAAAAGCAGTGGTTGAATCTTGTAAAGAACATCATATTCCTATTCGTATTGGAGTCAATGGTGGTTCTTTAGAAAAAGATATTCTAGAAAAATATGGTCGTCCTACTGCTAAAGGAATGATTGAAAGTGCCAAAAAGCATATTGATATTTTAGAAAGCTTAGATTTCCATGATTATTGTATTTCTTTAAAATCTTCTGATACAATGCTGACAATTGAGGCTTATACTCTTGCAAGTGAAACATTTGATTGTCCGCTTCATTTAGGAGTAACTGAAGCAGGAACAAAACTTGGTGGAACGATTAAATCTTCTTTAGGTATTGGTACTTTATTATATCAAGGAATTGGAAATACAATTCGTGTTTCTTTAAGTGATCATCCTGTCGAAGAAATTAAAGTAGCGAAAACATTACTTAAAGAATTAGGACTCATTAAAAATGTTCCTACCCTTGTATCTTGTCCAACTTGTGGAAGAATTCAGTATGATTTAATTCCAGTTGCTAAAGAAATTGAAGATTTCTTAAATAATATTCATCAAGATATTACAGTAGCAATCATGGGATGTGCTGTTAATGGTCCAGGTGAAGCTAAAAATGCTGATATTGGTATTGCTGGTGGTGTAAAAGAAGGTTTATTGATTAAAAAAGGAAAAATTGTTAAAAAAGTAAAACAAGAAGATATGGTACAAACGCTCAAAGATGAAATTTTAAAGATGGTTAATTCATAAAACCATCTTTTTTTCATATATTTAACTATGGAGGCGTAAAACTATGGAAAATTTATTCATTGAACATTTTTTATCGTATGAAGATTTTAGAAGCAATAAAGAAATACAAGCGTTAGAGCTAAAGGAAGAAGATTTGAAGGTGATCTATCAAGTGATTGATCAAAATCGTTTTTTGCTTTGTAGTGAACATTATTTACCTATTCTATTTCAATCAATTATGAAAAAAACTAGTGTTGCCACTAGTTTAAAATTGAAATCATTGTTTCAAAATCATCATTCAATATTTCTAAATTCTTGATTTTTCAACATATCTATTTCTTCTTTATAAGGAGCTTTACCATCAATATAAGGTGTTTCTAAGATTTTAGGAACATCTTTTATTCTTTCATTATGAGCAATCCCATTTAAAATATCAAAGCCAATCTCACCTTGACCAAGATTTGTATGACGATCTTTATGAGCTCCTTTTATATTTTTAGAATCATTTAAATGCACAACAAGTAAACGATCCAAGCCAATAATATGATCAAATTCATCTAAAATTGCATCGAAATTTGATAAATCATAACCTGCATCATGAATATGACACGTATCTAAACAAACACCTAATTTTTCAGGGTAATCACAATGAGAAATCAAGTATTGAATTTCTTCAAAAGTCTTTCCTAACTCACTACCCTTTCCTGCCATTGTTTCTAAAGCAATCTTACCTTGATAAGGTGTATCTTTTAAAACTTCATTTAAGCCTTTAACAATTTGATGAAGTCCTACTTCTTCTCCTGCTTTTACATGGCTTCCTGGATGTAAAACAAGAATCGATGTTCCAATATCTTGACATCTTTGAAGTTCTTGTTTTAAAAAATTAACGGCTAATTCAAAAGTTTCTTCTTTAACCGTATTAGCAAGATTGATAATATAAGGTGCATGAACGACAACATTTTTTAAATCAATGTTATTTTCCTTCATTAATGCTTTTGCTTCATCAACTTTTAGTTCACTAATTGCTTTTCTTCTCGTATTTTGAGGTGCACCCGTATAAAACATAAAAGTATTTGCACCATAAGATAAAGCTTCTTTAACAGAACCTAAAAGCATGTCTTTTCCAGACATCGAAACATGACTACCAATTATCATTGCCTTCCTCCATACGTTTAGCAATTTGTGCTTGACGAGCACGTTCTTTCTTTTGACGACGAATATCTTCACGAATCATTGCACGTTTTTGTTTACGTACAACTTGTTCTACTTGATATTTACGTTTCTTTTTATATCCTGGTTTTACTTTTTTAGGTTTACGGATAATCATTTGTACTTGTTTTTCAAGTTCAGTTTGTTGACGAATACGCTTTTTACGTTTTTCTCTTTGTCCTAAATCAACAAATTGTCCGTTTTTAAGTTGCATATTCTTGAATTCAATACCTTTTCTTTCAAGTACTGCAATATTCTTTTCATCTGTTGAATCATACATACTATAACAGATTCCTGTATAATTCCCACGTCCCGAACGTCCACTACGATGAATATAGAAATCAGGTTCTGTTGGAAATTGCATATTAATAACATGAGAAACTCCATCAATATCAATTCCTCTTGCAGCAATATCTGTTGCAACAATGTATTGATATTCATTGTTATTGATTTGCCGCATCATTTTCTTTCTTTCACGTGGTTCTAAGTCTCCATGAATTTCTCCAACTTTATAACCATCTTCTCTTAATTGACGAGTAATCTTTGATACTTCTGTTCTTTTATTTGCGAAAATAATACAAATATAAGGATCAATCGTTGCCATGATCTTCTTTAAAACATCGTAACGATCTTGATGTTTTGTTGCAAGTAAAATATGTTCAACATTTGCTGTTGTTACAAGTTTACTATCAATTTCAATAGTAACTGGACTTTGCATATATTTCTTTAAAAATGGTCTTAAATTTTGAGGAATCGTTGCCGAAAAAACCATCATTTGTAAATCATCAGCCATTTTTCCTGCTACTGCATCAATGTCTTCTAAATAACCAAATTCTAAAGTCATATCTGCTTCATCGACTACAAATGTTTTAGCTGTCGTAATTTGTAAAGCTTGTGCTTCTAAAGATAAGTCTTTAATACGTCCTGGTGTTCCAATAACCACATGTGGTTGTGTTGAAAGCTTATTCACAGCTCTTTGACGATCACTTCCTCCAACAATAAGTGAAACACGTAATTCTGGTAAATATTTTGTAAATACTTTTGCGTTATTAAATAATTGTGCAGCAAGCTCTCTTGTTGGTGCTGTAATAACAACTTGTACACAGTCTTTATTAACATCTATACGAGACATAATAGGTAATAAAAAAGCATGTGATTTACCTGTTCCCGTTTGTGAAATCCCGATAATATCTCTATTTTTTAATACAAGGGGAATGACTTTTTCTTGTATTGGGGTTGGCTTTTTAAAACCTAACTCTTTAATTACTTGATTACAATATTCTTGTAATTTAAAATCTTGAAAAGTTGCCATAAAATCCTCCTTTTTTTCTTTTTTAGTCACGTTATTATACCACATTTTTGATACATTTCAACAAATATTATGGATGGATTTTTATAATTATTCTATAATACTC
>CAVESC010000097.1:0-11327 GCA_963618275.1 Bacteroidaceae bacterium | reverse complement strand
CGGGAAGAAAATTCTATATATATCAATAAGTTAGAGTTTTCGAACCGCCTGACATTTTATAAGGGGGAAAATTAAAATATGAATTTAGTCTTTATCTCGCCAAATTTTCCAACATATTATTGGAATTTTTGCAAGTCACTTAGAGAAAGAGGTGTAACAGTTTTAGGAATCGGAGATGCACCTTATGATGATTTAGTTAATGAAACAAAAGAAAGCTTAGTAGAGTATTATCGTGTAAATAATCTACAAAATTATGATGAAGTTTATCGTGCAATGGGATTTTTTATTGGGAAATATGGTCGTATTGATTATATTGAATCACAAAATGAATTTTGGCTTGAATTAGAAGCTCAGTTAAGAGAAGATTTTAATATTCATCATGGATTAAGACCCAAAGAATTAGAAGTGATGAAATTTAAATCAAAAATGAAAGCTGTATATCAAAAAGCAAATGTACCAACAGCTAGATATAAAGTTTTTAAAGATGATCAAGAACTTTTGGATTTTTGTAAAGAAGTAGGTTTTCCAATTGTTGTAAAACCTGATAATGGCGTAGGTGCATCTTCTACATATAAATTAAAAAATAAAAAACAAGTAAATGAATTTTTAGCAAGTTGGGATCGAAATATAAGTTTTATTGCTGAAGAATATATTGATGGTCTTGTAGAAACTTTTGATGGTATTACTGATAGTCAAGGAAATATTTTGATTTGTACAAGTCATGTAATGATGGAATCAATTATGGATACGGTGAATGAAGGTGGAGATACTTCTTTCTATGGACAAATTGTTGAAGGTAGTGATATTAAAGAAGTTGGGACACGTGTAGTTAAAGCTTTCGATGCTAAACAAAAATTCTTCCATTTTGAATTCTTTAGACTTGGTAAGGATAAAGAAGGTTTAGGGAAAAAAGGAAATCTTGTTGGCTTAGAAGTCAATATGAGAGCACCAGGTGCTTATATTCCTGATATGATGAATTATGCATATAATGCAAATGTTTATGATATTTTTGCGGATATGTTGATTTATGATCGTTGTTTTATTGAACCTAAACAACAATATTGTATTGGATATGCTGGAAGAAGAGATGGTCTAAAGTATAAACATCATAGTCAACAAATTCGTATGAAGTTTAAAGAACAATTGATTTCACATGAAATTGTACCTGATGCACTTGCGGCTGCTATGGGAAATCAAGTTTACTTATTAAGAGCTAAAAATGAAGAAGAAATTCAAGAAATGATTAAATATGTATTAGAAAAATAGGATTCATTTTGAATCCTTTTTTAAAGTTCATGAACAATTAATAAATATTTCATAAACTGATTATTATGTTATAATAATCATACCAAGGAGGTAGTCATTATGAAAAAAAGCATTTTAGCATGCATGCTTGTCATGATGCTTACAATAACTGGCTGTTCAAGTAAAACAGCTACGCAAACATTGTTTGTTGAAAAAAATAATAAATATGCCTTATGTACTACAGAAGGAGATTTAAAAACAAAATTTATTTATAATTCTTATAAAAAAGTAGAAAATGAAGGATATATTGTTGTTCATGATAAAAAATATGAATATCTATCAACAACAGGTAAAAAATTGATTAAATATAAAAAAGGAACAAAATTAACTGCTGTTGAAAATATGATTGTTGCTAAAAGTGATAAGGGTACATATACTATCTATGATTTAGAAGGAAAAGAGTTGTATAAAGATAGTAAAAAAGTAAAAATTTATATGTATGATTTACCAGTTGTTTATCAAAACAAAAAATACTCTGTTTTAAATAGTCAAGGTGAAGTTATAACAAAATCAAAACAGTTTATTAATTATGCAGGTATTTATAATCATTCATTTATTACAGTAGCTTATAAAAATAAAACTGTTTTATTTGATACATCTTCAAATAGTCAAATAGATGAAAATGGTTTAGCAATCAAAATAAAAGGTCAATATAATGTTATAGCTAATGATTATAAAAAAGGTTTTGTTTTATATGATCAAGAACAAAAGAATTTGGCTTATATCAACTTAAAAGGTAAAGTTAAATTTAAAAAGGATATTGAAGTAGAGTCAGCAAAATTTAATGGTTCTTCGCTTGTACTTAAAAATAATGATGATGTGAGATTGTTATCTTTAGATGGTTCAAAAGATGTTTTAGCAACAAGTTATTATAAAGATATTAATAATTATTTAGCGAAAAATGCAAGTTATATTTATGGACCACATAAATTTGTTGAAAAAGGTAAGGAAAAAGAGGTTAAAGGTATTCAATTGAATCCAAATATTTCTGCAGTACATGGAAAAATATTCCCTGTGTATGTTCAAAATAAAGGATATCAATATTATAGTTTTAATGGTAAAGAAGCGCTTAAGACAATCTATAAAGATGCTCAAGATTTTGATCAATATGGTGTAGCGATTGTTTCTAAAGATGGTGAAAAGTATTATTTGATGAATTCTAAAGGAGAAAAACAATCAAAGAATTATGTAAAGATTGCATCTATTGGTCAAGGTTATTATGCTGCTTATGAAACAAATAGTAAGTATGAAGTTATCAATACAGAAGGTAAAATAGATATTCATGATTATTTTATGGGTGAAAGTCAAGCTTTTGAATTTGATGGTAAAGTTTATGCTTTATTGAATAAAAGCGGGACAACTTATTTATATGATATGGAAGAAAATGAATCAGTATTTTCATTAGAAGGTGAATATCAATTATATGATGGTAAGTATTTAAGAAAGAAAAATCATAAAGTATATTATGATTTAGAAGGAAATTTAATTTATAAGGGGTAATCTATGGAATATTATATTGTATTATTAGTCTTTTATGCGATAACACTTATCTTTTTAAGACTCGTGTTTGCTGAAATAGAAGGTAGACAAGCAAGAAAAATGTCAAATGTACGTTATTTTTTAAGATACCAAGATAAGTTTGTTTATCGTCGTCAGTTTTCTATTATTTTTATAGCATTTCTTTGTTATATGATTGTTTCTGTAGAAAAAGCATTTTCAACAATGTGGTTTTTACAATTATTAGGATTTATTGCAGTAGGAGTTATCAGTGAAGCACTTTCACAAGTTGTCTACCATTATTATATCAATTTACGTTTTAAAAAAGATATTAACGAAAGTAAGGAATTAAAAAATGAAATAACACAAGCAGTTTTAAATCAAGGTGAGGAATTAATGCAACAAACAATTCCAAGTTATGAACCACATCAAATTATAGAAGGTTATCTTAATGAAGATAATCATTTAGCTGTTATTTCAGTAGATGGTGGAAATTTTACGTCACAGTTTGAAAAATTACCACCAATTACTTATTCTGTAGAATTAAATCCTACTAAGGCAAGAGAAACTTTAGAAGAAAAAGGGGTTAAAGTAACAACATTTACATCTCAAGGGAAAATGCCTTTTAAAGATGAAAAATTAGATGTTGTTGTCAATGAGTTATCTAATTATGATAAATTTGAAATGTATCGTATTTTAAAACCTGGTGGTTATTTAGTTGTTGATCAATTAGGAAGTGATAATTATAAAGAAATTATTAATATGTTTATTCCTTTTAAATTAAAAGGTCAATGGAATAAAGAAGCTTGTCAATCAACACTAACAGAAATTGGTTTTGATATTGTAGATAGTTATGAAGATATCGGACATATCCGTTTTCATTCTTTATCAGCAGTGCTTGCTTTTATGAAAAGCATTTCTCCTGAAAGAGTAGAAAAATATGAGCAATTTATGAACTTTTATGCAGATGTTTTGAAAAAGATAAAAAAGAATCAATTTTATGAAATTACAACTCATAAATTTATGGTAATAGCAAGAAAAAGTGATATGAAACAGGAAAATTAGAAAAAAATTTCCTGTTTTTTTATTTTACGAATTAAAAAAATGTAGGAAATATCGACTAAATTTGATTTGAATATGTAAACGCTTTATTTTTTTAGAAAATCTCTAGAAATTCTAAAAATATGGTGCTATAATTGTGTCATAGAAATTTTTAAGGAGGAGTCATATAATGGCAAAAGAATTATCTTTCGTAGTATCTGATCCAGTTGGATTACATGCTAGACCAGCTACTATCTTAGTAAACCAAGCTAGCAAATTCACTAGCAATATTAAATTAGTTTATAATGATAAAGAAGTAAACTTAAAATCTATCATGGGAGTTATGTCTTTAGGTGTTCCTACTAAAGCTACTGTTACTATCGTAGCTGAAGGTGATGACGAAGAAGATGTAATTGCTTCAATCGCTAAAGTAATCAAAGAACAAAAAGTTGCTGAATAATAGCATTAATGAAAAGGGAATCAACATGATTCCCTTTTTTTATGCTATAATAAACGTAGAGGTGTAAATCATGGCTAAGAAGTTTAAAACGAATGCGCTTAGAATGTTAGATAAAGCGAAAATCCCTTATTCAATTAAAGAATATGAATATGATGAAGAACATTTAGATGGTAAGCATGTAGCAAGTCAGGTAGATATGGCATCAGAAGCTATTTTTAAAACGCTTGTTTTACATGATAATCATAACGAGTATCTTGTTTGTTGTGTGCCGGTTTTAGAAGAAATTGACTTGAAGAAACTTGCTAAACTTGCAGGTAGAAAAAGTGTAGAAATGATTCATCAAAAAGACTTATTACCAGTAACAGGATATATGCGAGGAGGATGTTCTCCAGTAGGAATGAAGAAACAATTTCCAACGTATATGGATGAAAGTATTTTAAAGGTTGATGAGGTTGCTTTTTCAGCAGGTAAACGTGGTTTTCAAATGATTGTCAAAGTTCAAGATATTTTGACATACTTAAATGTCGAAACGGGAGATATTATACGAAAATAATTTGAAAACGGTTACATTTTTCTATGGTTTTTGACAAAGAGCTTTGGTATACTTATATATAAGAGGTGGTAAAAATGAATTATAATGAAAAGTATCAAAAATGGGTTAGTAAAGAAGATTTAGATCCTGCTTTAAAAGCAGAATTATTATCAATGGATGAAACTGCAAAGGAAGATGCCTTCTATACAGATGTTGAATTTGGAACAGCAGGAATGAGAGGAATCTTAGGTGCAGGAACAAATAGATTAAACATCTATGTTATTCAAAAAGCAAATGTTGGTTTTGCTAAATACATTGCATCTTTACCAGAAGGTAAAGAAAGAGGTGTAGCTATTGGATATGACAATAGACATATGTCTTATAAATTTGCAATCGAATCAGCAAAAGTATTAGCAACATATGGTATTAAATCATATATCTTTGAATCATTACGTCCAACACCAGAATTATCTTTTGCTGTACGTTATTTAAAATGTGCAGGTGGTATTATGATTACAGCAAGTCATAATCCAAAAGAACATAATGGATATAAAGTATATGATGATACAGGATGTCAATTATTACCAGAAGCAGCTGATCAAGTTGTTCAATATGTAAATGAAGTTGAAGATGAATTAAATATTAAAGTATTCTCTGATGAAGAAGCTTATCCATATATGACATGGATTGGTGAAGAAGTAGATGAAGCATATTATAAAGAAGTTATGGCAATTGAAGTAAATCCTGAAATGGATAAAAGTGATTTCAAAATTGTTTTCTCTCCACAACATGGAACATCAAATATTGCTGTTAGAACATGCTTAACAAGACTTGGATATGATCTTGTGCCAGTGTTAGCACAATGTGCACCAGATCCAGATTTTTCTAATACAAAATCTCCAAACCCAGAAGTTCCAGCATCTTATGAATTAGCTATTAAAAAAGCAAAAGAAGTAGATGCAGATGTTGTAGTTATTACTGATCCTGATGGTGATAGATTAGGTGTCGTTGCTAAACATAATGGTGAATATGTTTTAATGTCTGGTAACCAATCAGCAGCTGTTTATTTGGAATATATTTTAAGCCAAATGAAAGAAAAAGGAACATTACCTGATAATGCAGTTATGTATAATACAATCGTAACTTCTGATTTAGGTGAATTAGTAGCAAGAAGCTATGGTGTTGATGTTGAAAAAACATTAACTGGATTTAAATTTATTGGTGATAAGATTCGTAAATATGAACAAACTCATGAAAAAACATTTGTATTTGGTTATGAAGAATCTTATGGATGTGTTATTA
This sequence comes from Bacteroidaceae bacterium, assembly GCA_963618275.1. Lineage (GTDB taxonomy): Bacteria > Bacillota_I > Bacilli_A > Erysipelotrichales > Coprobacillaceae > Faecalibacillus. The sequence goes on along the minus strand of CAVESC010000097.1, from coordinate 5,190 downwards.
AAGATTTCGTAAGAGATAAAGATGCTGTACAAGCAGTTTTAACTGCTGCTGAAGCAGGAAACTTCTACAAAAAACAAGGTAAAGATTTAGTAGATGTTTTAAATGAATTATACGCTAAACATGGTACATTTAAAGAAACACAAATTGCTTTATCTAAAGCCGGTGCTGCTGGAGCTGCTCGTATTAAAGAAATCATGGATAATTTAAGAAAAGATGCTCCTCAAGAAATTGGTGGTGTTAAAGTTGTTAAAGTTGAAGATTATGGAAATAGTACATGTTCTGATGGAACAACTATCCAATTACCAAAATCTAACGTATTAAAATATTATTTAGAAGATGGATCATGGATTGCAGCAAGACCATCAGGTACAGAACCTAAATGTAAATTCTATTTCTCAATCAAAGGTAATGATGCTGATGATGCAGCAAGCAAAACAGAAGTATTCCATAAAGCAATGATGGAAATTATTGGTGAATAGACTAATAACTAAAAAGGCAATTCGAAATGAATTGTCTTTTTTATTCAGCCTAATGAATTATTGTTTTATAAATTGATAAGAATTTATATATATTAAAAATAATTACACAATTATAAATAAATAAGTGTTATACTTTTTAAGTATTAAAGAGAGGATGGATATTATGTACGCTAAAAATACTTGGGAAAAGTATAAAGATCAATTAGATGAAGTATTTGATTATAATGAAGGTTATAAACATTATATTTCAAAAAATAAAACTGAACGTGCTTGTGTTAAAGATTCTATCAAATTAGCCAAGGAAAAAGGTTTTAAACCATTAGAATCATTTGATACTTTAAAAACAGGTGATAAGGTTTATGTGACAAATAGAGGTAAAAATATTGCTTTATTTATTATTGGTAAAAAACCTCTTACTGAAGGTATGAGAATTTTAGGGGCTCATATTGATTCACCAAGAATGGATTTAAAACAAAATCCTTTATATGAATCAGAAGGTTTTACATTAGCAGATACACATTATTATGGTGGTATTAAAAAATATCAATGGGTAACAATTCCTTTATCTTTATATGGAGTTGTATGTAAAAAAGATGGAACAGTTGTTGATGTTGTCATCGGTGAAGATGAAAATGATCCAGTTGTAGGAATTAGTGATTTATTAATTCATTTATCTGCTGATCAATTAGATAAAAAAGCAGCTAAAGTAATTGAAGGTGAAAACTTAGATGTTACTTTAGGAAATATGCCATTATTTGGTGAAGAAAAAGATGCTGTTAAAGCCAATGTTTTAAAATTATTAAAAGAAAAATATGATATTGAAGAAGAAGATTTTGTTTCTGCTGAAATTGAAGTTGTTCCAAGTGGTAAAGCAAGAGACTATGGATTAGATCGTTCAATGGTTGCTGGGTATGGTCATGATGATCGTGTTTGTGCGTATACATCACTTACAGCTATTTTAGACAGTGATGTTTGCGAATATACAAGTTGTGCTATTTTAGTGGATAAAGAAGAAATTGGTTCAGTAGGAGCTACTGGAGCTCATTCTTTATTCTTTGAAAATACAGTTGCTGAATTATTATTAAAAATGGGAATTGATAGTTTTGTACAAACAAGACTTACAATGTCTCGTTCAAAAATGTTATCAAGTGATGTTTCTGCAGGTGTAGATCCTTTATTCGTAAATGTTAATGATAAGAAAAATGCTGCTTATCTTGGAAATGGTATTGTTTTCAATAAATATACTGGTTCAAGAGGTAAAAGTGGAAGTAATGATGCTTCTGCAGAATATGTTGGACGTGTACGTTCAATTATGGATGCAGCAAATATTCACTTTCAAACAGCAGAACTTGGTCGTGTAGATCAAGGAGGCGGAGGAACAATCGCCTATATTTTAGGAAATTATAATATGGATGTTATTGATGCTGGAATTGCTGTTTTAAATATGCATGCACCAATGGAAATTGTAAGTAAAGTAGATGTTTATGAAACATATCAAGCTTACAAAGTTTTCTTAAAAGATGCTTAAAAAATACTTCATTTTGAAGTATTTTTTATTATCTATTTTTTTAACAATATGTTATGATGGTTGTATTGTTAGAAAAGGTAGGTTTATATGAAAGAAAGAGAACAATTTAAATCACGAATTGGATTTATTCTGCTTTCAGCAGGTTGTGCAATAGGAATAGGAAATGTTTGGAGATTTCCTTATATAGTAGGAGAAAATGGAGGAGGAATCTTTGTATTATTCTATTTGTTTTTTCTTCTTTTAATAGGTGTTCCTATATTAAGTATGGAGTTTTCAGTTGGTCGAGCAAGTAAAAAGAGTGTTGTTAAATCTTTTCAAACATTGGAAAAACCAAATCAAAAATGGCATTTACATGGGTATATGGCTTTAGTTGGAAATATATGCTTAATGATTTTTTATACAACGGTTGCAGGTTGGATGTTAAAGTATTTTTATAATTTTTTAACAGGTCAATTTAATGGTTTATCAACTGCGGGAGTACAAAACGTTTTTTCACAGGTATTAGCAAGTCCATCAACAAATGTTTTTTGGATGATTATTGTTGTAGCAATAGGAATGTTTGTTTGTTCTAAAGGATTACAAAATGGTGTAGAACGTATTACTAAAGTGATGATGACTGGCTTATTAGGCTTAATTGTAGTGTTAGCTGTTCATGGTTTATTGTTGGATGGTGGAATGGCAGGCGTTAAGTTTTATTTATATCCGGATTTTCAAAAAATCTCTGAAATTGGTTTGATGAATGTCATTGTTTCAGCAATGAATCAAGCATTCTTTACTTTAAGTATTGGAATAGGCTCAATGGCTATTTTTGGAAGTTATTTAAATAAAGATCAGACTTTATTGAAAGAAGCAACGAATGTAGCTATGCTAGATACATTTGTAGCAATTATGGCAGGTTTAATTATTTTTCCTGCATGTTTTTCTTTTGGAATTAGTCCCGATAGTGGACCAAGTTTAATTTTTATTACATTGCCAAATGTTTTTGTATCTATGACAGGTGGTCAAATTTGGGGTGCTTTATTTTTCTTGTTTATGGCCTTTGCTTCACTTTCTACGGTGATTGCTGTTTTTGAAAATATTATTGCATGTACAATGGAATTATTAAATATTGAAAGAAAAAAAGCAGTGATGATTAATTTTGTTTTAATTACATTACTTTCATTACCTTGTGCTTTAGGATTTAATGTTTTAAGTAATATTCAACCATTAGGGGCGGGTTCTACAATTTTAGATTTAGAAGATTTTATTGTTAGTCAATTGTTATTGCCAATAGGGTCACTTGTTTATTTATTATTCTGTACTTCAAAATATGGTTGGGGTTTTGAAAATTATCAAAAAGAGGCTAATATAGGTAAAGGAATGAAAGTTCCACATTGGATGAAATTTTATGCTACAATTATCTTGCCAATTGTTGTTATTTTTGTATTTATAAGTGGAATTGTTTAGGAGGAAATTATGAAAGTAAGACTTGCGACGATAGAAGATTTAAATGAGATTGAAGAATTATATGGTCTTATTGGCGATCAAATGAAAGAAAGTGTTTTTGATATTGGTTGGCGTCGTAATCTTTATCCTTCAAAGGAATTAATTCAATCAGATATTCAACAACAAACACTTTATGTTTTACAAAAAAATGAAGATATCATAGGTATGATGGTTTTAAATCATGAATGTGATGCCTGTTATAATAATATTTATTGGCAAATTAATGCAGATGATGAAGAAGTTACAATTTTACATCGTTTATGCATACATCCAGATTATCGAGGATGTGGAAAATATTTTTTAAAGCAGGCAATTTTGATTGTCCAAAGAAAAAATCAAAAATCAATGAGATTAGATGTTTTATCATCTAACTTACCAGCTATTCGTCTTTATGAAAAGTGTGGCTTTTTATTACAAGGAAAACAAACAATGGATTATGGTAAGATGGTTGTTGCAAGTTTATATGAAAAATTAATTTAAAAGGTTGTCGATCGACAACCTTTTATTTAAATTCATTTTGATTAAAATCTTCTGATGTTTCTGAATATTTAAATCTCATGACAGCTTTGTTATTGACAATTGTACCACTTGGTACAGATTTAATAATAAAAGTATTTCCACCAATAACAGAACCTTCACCAACAACAGTATCTCCACCTAAAACACTGGCATTTGAATAAATTGTAACATTATCTTCAATAGTGGGATGTCTTTTAACATTCTTTAAGCTTTGACCTCCATGAGTAGAAAGAGCCCCTAATGTCACCCCCTGATAAATTTGAACATGTTCACCAATAACAGTTGTTTCACCAATGACAATACCTGTTCCATGATCAATCATTAAATATTTTCCAAGTGTTGCTCCTGGATGGATATCAATTCCTGTTAAACTATGAGCATGTTCTGTCATAATACGAGGAATTAAAGGAACATTTAATTTATAAAGTTCATGAGCAATACGATTGACCATGATGGCATAGTAACCTGGATAAGAAAGAACAATTTCAGAAATAGAAATAGCAGCCGGATCGCCATCGAATGTTGCTTGTGCATCTGTGGCAAGGTATTCTCTTATTTTGGGAATCGTTTTTAAAAAAGCTAATGTTTTATCTCTTGCTTCCTCTTCTTTACAAGCATCTTTACAGTTTTCACAATAATCAAAAGCAAGTAATATTTGATTTTTTAAATCATTATAAATAATTTGAATCTGATCACCTAAATAATATTTAACATAATCACTTTTAAGACCTTTTCTTCCAAAAAAGCCAGGAAAAATAATGTCTTGTAAACGTTCAAGAATATCAATGATAGTTGCTTTATCAGGCTGTCTAATAGCATCAACCTTAGAAATATCATTATGTTGTTGATAACTTTCAACAATATCATCAATAACAGTATCTAACTTCATAATTAACCTCCATTTTTATTATAAATATAGTATCAAAAAATAAGATTATGTTCAAATTATTGAATAACAAAATATAAAAATGTATACAATCTTTATTGACAAAGAATAAATGATAGTATATAGTTAAATCATACTAAATCCATAGGAATAAGGAGAAGTAAATATGAGCAATGTAAAAAATAGTTTTTTAGACTTAGTGGGAAATACACCATTAGTCAGAGTAAACAACTTAATCAAGAAAGATGAATTGAAAGCAGATGTACTAGCAAAACTAGAATATTTCAATCCCG
>CAVESC010000096.1:0-11335 GCA_963618275.1 Bacteroidaceae bacterium | reverse complement strand
ATTTAATTTGATTATATTTGTATAATTAACTACTAATTAAAGTGCCGTTCAACATTTTGCTTTATTAACAGTTACTGTACTTTCAGTTGTAGCTGATGGACGATATCCTGCATTTCCTTTATAAGTTACACGGATTTTTTGTTCTCCAGCACCCATTTGTGTATATGTTAAAAGAGTTACTGTACCACCTTCAATTGGAGCCCATTGTTTTACGCCACCATCAATATCACCAACAGTATTACTTCCATAATATTCGAAAGTAAAATCATCAACTGTTAAAGTATCTTTAGCAGGAAGGGTACTATTTTCCCAATCAATCACATTATCAAAGATTGCTTGTTTCATTACATTTGCATCCATATTATATGTAAAAGAAGCTCCTTCTTTACATACAACATTACTTGCAATACGATTATCTGTTGTTTTTACTTTTACTTCTTGAGTTGTACCTTTATATTCTTTATTACCACCCCAAGAAAATCTAATTGTCCATTCACCTGGACCAAATTTTTTTAATAACGCTGTCCAATCTGATGTATTAAGAGGTTGCCAATTTTTGGCTATATCAGTTCCTGCATTATATTCGATTGTAACATCATCATATGTTATAGTTTCTGGATCAGTAGAAGCAATAACAGCTTGATAAATTGCTTTTGCAGTTGCATCATAATCATATGTTTGATCATCATTAAATGCCATTGGAACTTCGTAAACAGTAGCTCCTTCAGCAAGATCTTTTACATTAAATTGAGATTGTTTACGTCCAACTACTGTAATAGTAGTACTAGCTTGTGCAGAAGTATATTCTTTATTACCTGAATAAGTAACACGAATTTCTTGTTCACCTTCTGGAAGACCTGGATAAGTTAATCCATTAATTTTAGCACCTTCAATTGGAGCCCATGCTTTTCCAATAGATCCAACAGCTCCTGTTGTTGCTGTTGCATAATATTCGATTGTAACATCATCTAATGTAAGTCCTTTAGGAGAACTGTTTTCAGTATCAACTACTTGTTTCATGATAGCTTTTTCTACAGCATCATAATCAACTGTTAAATCATCATTATAAACTAATGATACTGATGGATTTTCTTTAAAGATAATTTTTGATTCTTCTTTACCAATTGTAAAATTAACTGTTGTTTCTGCGCTTGCTGAATAATATGTATCACTTCCAGCATAAGAAATTTTAATTTCTTGAGAACCAACACCCATTGCTGGATAAGTATAAATACCTTCTTTACCACCTTCTAATGGCATCCAACCTTTTCCAAGAGATCCCACAGATCCAGGTGCTGTTGCATAGTATTCAATTGTTACATCATCTAATGTTAAATCTGGTGTTGTAGAATCTACAACGGCATTAAAAATATTTTGACGTACTGCATCATAATTAATACTTCCATCATCATTGTAAACAAGATTAGCTGTTGCATCTTCATTTAAAGTAATGGATGAAGTTAATTTACTTGCTTTTTTAAATGTAACTACATCTGTTGTTCCTTTTACACGAACTTTGTAATCACCATCACTGTTTTCTGCTAGAGATGGATGAGTAAATGTAGTAGGTACAAATACTACTTTTCTAGAACTTGTAAATCCTTCAATACTTCCCCATGCATCATTTGTTAATGCACCATTTTTACCTTCACATTCATACTCCCATTCTAAACTTTGTAAATTTTGTTGATCTGGGTTTGTAAGTAATGCTTTACCTAGAATTTCTTTTACTTGTTCTGGTGTTGCATCTGATGGAATAATTGCTGTTCCATCATGTAGCATTGTTGTTGATTGGCTTACAACTTGTTGAGCAGAAATAGCATTTTCATACGCAAATACACTCTGTGCACCTAACGGCTGTGCCACCATTGTTGCTGTCAATGCGATTGCTAGCAACTTTTTGCTTTTCATTTTTTTCATATTTTTTCCCTTTCTGCTTACTTCAATTAACTAATAAATTGTGTAAGTCTTTGTTATCATATATAGACATGATAAGTCATTAAATATCGTAATAATATTTTTAAGTTCCAACTAATTAAAAAAAGATTGTGTTCTATTAAACATAGAAAACAATCTTTAAGATATTTTATTGTTTAGATAATGTTTCAATAAATTCATTTAAACGATTAAGCCATTGATCATGTTTATTGATTTTAATCGTAATTTTATTATCTAAAGACTTAAACGCAGGTTTTGTAAAGAGTCTATTAGCAAGCAAGAACAATTTATCTCCTGAAATTGTTTCGAAAGCATTTGGTGAAAAGATAATTTCTAGTTGTTTACCAGAATCTTTAATATCTTCAATAATAGAATAATGAGAAAGAATTTCAAGTTTTCTCTTTTCAATCAATGTTAAAATAGCTTCTGGTAAAGTACCATAATAATCATCAAATTCAGCTTTTAAACTATTAAGTTCACTCATTGTTTTTGCTTTATCTAATCTTTGATACAATTCAAGTTTTTCAAAATCACTTTCAACATAATCATCAGGAATATAACCATCTACACTCACATTTAAGTTTTTAACCTCTTCTTCAGGTTTTTCATCTTTATGCATTCTTACATTGATGGCATCTTGTAAGATTTTCATATACATTTCAAAACCGATATCATCAATAAATCCAGCTTGTTTACCACCAAGAATATCTCCCGAACCACGAATTGATAAATCTCGCATGGCTATTTTATAACCACTACCAAGTTCAGTAAATTCTTTAATCGCTTTTAAACGTTTTAAAGCATCATCTTGAATTGCTTTATCTTTTTTATAAAGAAGATAAGCATATGCGCCTCTTTCACTACGACCTACACGTCCTCTAATTTGATAAAGTTGAGCTAATCCAAATTTATCAGCATCTTCAACAATCATTGTATTGGCATTAGGAATATCGATTCCTGTTTCAATAATTGTTGTACAAATAAGAACATTAAATTCTTTATTCATAAAACGAAGCATCACATCTTCTAGTTCATTTTTATCCATTTTTCCATGACCTATAGCTACTTTTGCATTAGGAACAGTAGAAGAAATTTTATAAGCTACATTAGCGATTTGATCTGTTCGGTTATAGAGATAGAAAACTTGTCCATCTCTTGCAAGTTCTCTTTCGATAACTTGTTTAATTAAAGTATTATTTTTTTCAACAACATACGTTTGTACAGGTAATCTATTTTTAGGTGGTGTATCGATTTTCGATAATCCTCTAATTCCCATTAAAGACATTTGTAAAGTACGAGGAATTGGTGTTGCTGAAAGAGAAAGAACATCGATCGTTTCACGGTATTCTTTGATTTTTTCTTTTTGTTTAACACCAAAACGTTGTTCTTCATCGATAACAAGTAAACCTAAATCATTAAACTCGACATCTTTTGATAAAATACGATGTGTTCCTATTAATAAATCAATCTTTCCTTCTTTAACTTCTTTTAAAATACGTTTCTTTTCTTTAGAAGAAGTAAAACGATTTAATAAAGCAATTTCAACAGGGAAATTTTTAAAACGTTCTGTCGCTGTTTTAAAATGTTGCATTGATAAAATCGTTGTTGGACAAAGAAAAGCTACTTGTTTATGATCTAAAATTGCTTTAAAAGCACCACGTAAGGCCACTTCAGTTTTACCAAAACCAACATCTCCACATAAAAGTCGATCCATTGGTTGAGGTTTTTCCATATCTAATTTAATTTCATCTACACTTCTTTGTTGATCAGCTGTTAAATCATAACCAAATTGATTTTCAAAATCGATTTGTAATTCATTATCTTTAGAAAAAGCAAAACCTGGTGAAGACATACGCTTCGCATACAGTTCAATTAATTGATCAGCGATATCATCAATTTTATTTTTAGCCTTTTGTTTAGCTTTTGTCCATTTACTACTTCCAAGAGCATGAATCATCGGTACTTTTCCATCAGCACTTGCATATTTACGAATCATTTTAAATTGTTCAACAGGAATATAAAGAGTATCATCTCCAGCATAGGCCACATATAAATAATCTTTATGATATCCTTTAACATCAAGTGTTTTAATTCCTAAATATTGTCCTATTCCATAGCTATCATGAACAACGTAATCCCCTACATTTAATTCTTGATAATTACGAATTGTTTTCGCATCTTTAAATCTAAAATATTTTGTTTTAGAAACATTCACTTCCCCAAATAATTCATTGGCTGTTAAAATAACAACTTTTTCTTCAATAAGTTCTAATCCTGATGCAAGTTTTCCTACATAAAGATTAATACCTGGATAAATTACTTCATCAATTCCTACAAGTGTATATTTCATTTCATGACGATCAAAAAGTTCCACCATCAATTGAAGTTGATGTTTATTTTCTAAAGAAATTAAGATTTGACTATTCTTTAAATAATCATTGATTTGTTGGATGACGCGTTTTTCATCATCTCGATTAAACATCACATCGTGGCTTAAAAAAACAACATCATCTTTATTTGTAGCAAATGTATTAATAGCTTGATAATCATCTTTAATGATAGTATCAAAGTCTTGATAAAGTTGATTATCTTTTAAAAAGCGTCCACTTTGACTTAATTCTTGATAATAGTAGAAGTTTTCTGAAATATAGTTTTTGATTTGAAAATGAATATCTTCTTCTTGACATAAAATAGTAATTGGATCATCTAAATAATCTTTAATACTCGTTACATTTTTAAATAGATGATAATAGGCATATTGACTACTATCTGTAGCATGTGCTTTTAAGTTTTCAATATCAATCATGATTTTTTCTTCAAAATCATCTTTAAATAAATCATCCATTTTTTGATATTGTTCTTCAAAAGAATCTTTAATTTGTGTAATAACTGGTCCTACTTCTTGATCTAAATAAAGCAGATCAGTAGCAGGAATAATTTCAATTTCATCTACTTTTTCAATCGTTCTTTGTGTTTTTTCATCAAAAAATTTAATATAATCAATTTCATCATCAAAGAAATCAAGACGAATAGGATGGTCATATTGCATTGAAAAAATATCTACAACTCCCCCACGTTTAGAAAAATAGAAAGGTTGATCAACACGTGTTGTATGCATATAACCTGCTTGCACTAAAAATCTTTGTAAATCATAAACATCAATATGATCCCCTACTTTTAAAGTCATACAGTTTTTCTTAAAAACATCAACAGTTGGAACATATCGCATCACACTATGACCATGACTGATCAAAAGATGTGGACCAGGTCGTGTAAGTTGATACATCGTACCTAATCTTTGTCCTAATAATTCTCCTGAAGCGGCTAAACTTTCAATACGATAAGATTCATCTACAGGAAAATAAAGGGCTTCATCAATCATTTGAGAAACTTGTTTATAAAGAAGATTGGCTTCATATTGATTTGATTTAACAATCAGCATATCTTTTTTTAAAGTCGAAAATGCGCTAGCAATCAGTAGCGCTTCGCTGTTAGAAGAATTAACAACGATATTTTGTTTATTCAATAAAGCATTAAATGCTTTATTATCTTTTAATAAATGTAGTATCTTTTTCATATGTGCCTCTAATTAAAACGATTCATTGCATGATTAAATCCATGATCTAAATAATCAATGACTGCATCACTTGCATTTTCAATTCCTTGATTAATTGCATCTTGTTCATCTTTAGTAAAACGTGATAAAACATAATCCACAACTTTTATATACTTACTACGATCAATACCTACACGAATACGATTAAAATTTTGACTTCCTGTATGCAAGATAATATTTTTAATACCATTGTGACCACCTGCACTACCACTTTGTCTTAAACGAAGCTTTCCTACAGGCATATCTAAATCATCATAAACAACTAAAATATCTTCTTGATCAATTTTAAAGAAATCCATAACTTGTCTAACCGATTCTCCAGATAGATTCATATAAGTTTGTGGTTTTAATAAAATCACATCTTCTCCCTTATATTTACCTTTTCCATAAAGACCTTTAAATTTACTTTGTGTTATTTCAATATTTAATTTTTCACTTAAACGATCTAATACCATAAATCCTGTATTATGTCTTGTATTTTCATATTCTTTTCCAGGATTACCTAATCCAATAATTAATTTCATTTTTTACCTCTTCAATCCAAATATTTTCATCGAAATAGGAGCTAAATATGTGCGTGATTCATGATCATTATAAATCACTTCATATTCATCCATATCATTTATTTCAAAATCATAATACGATGGATTAAAATATGCAACAATCTCTTGATATTTTCCTTTATTTTGTTTCACACAATATCTTAAAATACGATAATCAAAATGATTCGTAGTTACATATTCATTCACTTCTTGAATTGTTTCATACTTAAATCCACCATTTTCTTTTCTAAGTTGAATCATTTGTTTAAGAGTATCAATATCCTCTTTATTTTCATCAACTAAAGCCCAATTCACTGCATTAATATGATCTAACGTATTATACGTATTTCCAAGTCCATCTTTACTACGATAAAACTCTTGACCACAATGAATAAAAGGAATTCCTTGTGATAAAATAAGTGCTACATTCAACATCAATTGTCTTTTTTTACGTGTTTCAAGTGGTTCATCCCCATTACTGATTGCAAATTTATCAAATGTTGTCGCATTATCATGACACTCAACATAATTAATACTTTGATCTACATAACTGTAACGATTTGTATTTTTCATACATTCGCCACCAATTTCACAATTATACATATTTCCAGCAAAATAACCTTTATCCTTTAAAGCAGAATCTCCACTACCACCTTTTAAAGTTTCACGATAATAATCATTAAAGAAACCAATATTTAGCATTTTTTGATGATTATCTTGCATTCCTTTTTCATGATCATCCATGGCAGTTGGCATATTCCACCCTTCACCATACATAATAAAACTATCATCAATTTTAGAAGCTTGATCATAAACTTGATTTAAAGTTTCAATATCAATAATACCCATTAAATCAAATCTAAAACCATCCACCCCATAAAGCTTTTGCCAACGAAGGCACATATCTTTAATATAACGTCTAACCATTCGATGTCTTGACTCTAAATCATTTCCACACCAAGAACCATTAGACATTTCTCCATATTGATTCTTTCTAAAATAATAACCAGGTACCGTTCTTTCAAAAGCACTTGTATAATAATCATACATATGATTATAAACAACATCCATCACCACTCTTAAACCTTTTTGATGAAGTGCTGATACCATATGACGGCATTCTTTAACACGTGAATAACCATCTTGAGGATCTAAAGCATAGCTTCCTTCAGGAACATTATATTGAATAGGATCATATCCCCAATTGTACATTACTGTTGGGTGAAGTTCATCCACTGTCGCAAAATCATACATTGGCATGATTTGAACATGAGTAATACCTAAATCAACTAAATAATCAAATCCAGCTTTATTTCCTTGTGGTGTAACTAAACCACTTTCTACTAAAGACATAAAAGTTCCTGGATGAGTGGCTTGAATTGTTTTAGACATAGTAAAATCACGAACACTTAATTCATAAATGATCGCTTCTGTTTTTCTTTTCATGTGTGGTAAGTTTTCTAAATAAAGTGGTTCATTGATTTTATCAATATCAATAACAATATTACTATTACTATTAGCATTAGAAGCATAAGCATAAGGATCTAATGTTTCATGAAAACTTTTATGATGACGAATTAAATAATTATATTCTTGATTATCCAAATCTCCTTGAACCGTTACTTCAAAAACACCTTTTTCTTTTCTTTCCATTCGATAAGCTTCATTTCCTACTTTAACCATAACTTCTAAAGCTGTCGGCGCCCATACTTTAAAAGTAGTTTGATCTTTTTGATAAAGAGGTCCTAACCTTCCATCATAGTAAAATAATTCATCAAAATTATCTAATTCAGAAAGTCTTACATATTGTAATATAGCACTTAAGCCATAATTATCTACCATTTCATAATGATGTGTTAAATCAATATGAACATTTTTAAAATAATATTTAACACAAATATCATCTTCACATGTTTCAGCAACTGGAATTTCTACAAGCGTTTCTTTACTTAAATCCCTTAAATAAAACTTTGGAGAAATCCCACCATAATATTTTTTTGAAAGTTTTACTTCTATTTTATTCAGCTCTATCAAATTAGCGAGCATACGTATTTTGCCTTTTTCCATTTTTAATCACCTAATCGTATTATACGCAAAATATATATTTTATTCAAACATCTTCTTTTTTGCTTTGATATTCAAATTTTATGTTATAATACCCTCGGTGATATAAATGAAAATAGGATTAATTTTAGAAGGTGGCGCTATGCGTGGACTTTATAGTGCTGGCGTGATCGATACTTTTTTAAAAAATGAGATAAAAGTAGATACCATTATTGGTGTATCTGCAGGTGCTTTATTTGGAATGAATTATAAATCAAAACAAATTGGTCGTGTTTTAAGATATAATAAAGCATATGCTGGAAATAAGAATTATATGGGAATTTATTCTTTTTTAAAGACGGGAAATGTGATGAATGAAGAATTTTGCTTTGAAAAGTTGATTGATGATTTAGATCCCATCGATTATCAAAGCTATCAAGAATCTCCTGTTGATTTTTATGCTGTTGTGACGAATTTACAAACAGGCAAAGCAGAATATAAATTATTGGATACTTTAGATGACTATGATCAAGTAGAATATTTAAGAGCTTCCGGTTCAATGCCTTTTGTTTCTCATATCGTTCAAGTTAACGGTAATGAATATTTAGATGGTGGGTGCAGTGATAGTATTCCTATTAAAAAGATGTTAGAGATGGATGTTGATAAAACCATTGTTGTTTTAACAAGACCATCAGGTTATCGTAAAAAACCATCCAATAAACATCTCAACAAACTTTTTTATCATCATTATCCTCATTTTGTAGAAACATTAAATAATCGTTATTTAAATTATAATGAATCTTTAGATTTAATTACAAAATTAGAAAAAGAAAAGAAAATCTTTGTTTTAAGACCAAGTAAACTTGTTTCTATTGGACGCCTTGAAAAAGACAAAGAAGTCATTCAAGAAATGTATGACTTAGGTGTAAGTGATTGTAATGATCAATTAGAAAACTTAAAAAAATACTTAAGAGGCTAATTTAGCCTCTTATTAATTGGTATTTAATTAAAAGTTCTTTAATTTCATCTGGTGAAGCACAACCATTTTCACCTAGATGGATTGCTGGTTTCGTTTTACCATGGAAATCACTACCACAAGTAAACAATAAATCTAACTCTTTAGCCTTTTGATAAAAATAATCATTCGTTTCTTGACTATGATAGCTTGAAAAACATTCTACTCCTTGTATTCCCTTTTCTACCATTTCATCAAAAATTTCAAACTTTCCTTTTAAATTATTTCCTGGATGTGCTAAAACAGCTACTCCACCATTATCATTAATCAATTGAATCGTTTCTTCTAAAGAAGGAAAAACCACTTCTGTATAACAAGGTTTACCTTGTGCATAATAATCCCAATAAAAATTAACATATGGATTATCACTACGACTACCACCACTTCGATAAGGTTTTAAAAGTTCATGATCAAGATATCTTTCATCATTTAATAAAGCTTCTCCAAACATTTCTCCTGTATAAACACCATTACTGCTTAAAGCATCTAATTGTTCCTTTTTCAAATCAAAACCTAATTGATTGGTAAGTTCTAATTTCTTTAAACTACAATTGAGTTCTTGTTTTAAAATATCTTCTCCCAATCGATTAAACGCTGGATTTGTATAATCAATCCCATAACCTAAAACATGCAAATTGATTCCTTTGTAAGTACAATCAATTTCAATAGCTGGAATATATTCCATTTTTAATTCTGCTGCTTTCTTTTTTGCTTCATCAATTGCTTTGACCCAGTTATGATCAGCAATCGCCATGATTTTCACCCCTGCTTCATGACACATTTCTACAAGTTGAGTAGGTGTAAATTCTCCATCATCACTGTATAAACTATGCATATGTAAATCAATATAACTTTTATTCATTATTCATCTCTCCTATCATTTGATTTTTTCCTATTTGAAAAAGCCCTTCTTTAATTAATGTATAAAGTTGATCAATTTTAATCACTTTTGGTTGATGTTTTAAAGGAATTGTTGGTAAAGATATTTGTATTTCTTTTAAAACATCACTACAAATACCAATTGCCTCAGGATTTAAAACACAACATAAAGTAGCAATTTGTTTTTCTAATAATTCTTGTGGATTTTCTTTTAATAAAATTTCTTGTTGTAAATGATCATAAAATGGTAAACAGCGAAGTTCTCCCGCAAAATGACTAAAACCATTATAAAGTTTTCCGTGAATCATCATCCCACAGCCTACATAATCAACAGCTGGTTGATAAATTAAAGCACTATTTTGATATTGTGGATATAAGTGATAAAAACCAATACTGGCACAATTAACATCATTTTCAATAATGATTTTTTGTTTGATTTCTTTTTTTAAAATTTCTAGAATATTTTTATTTTGAAAATCTTCAAAATCACATAAATCAATCAATCCTTGATCACAAACTCCTGGAAGTGATAAACAAATCACAACAACCTTGCTATCTTTCTTTAAAACCTTTCGTAACATCTCTAAAAACTCTTCAACTGTTCCTTTTAAAGAAGAAGAATTTTTTTGATAAATTATTTGATCATATAAATCAACAATTTCAAAAATAAATTCGTAACTTCCCTTATTTTTCTTTAAGACAACCTTTAATAGATGCTTATAATCCTTATATAACTGATACTCTTTAGACTTTCTTCCTCCTGTTGATTTAGAATCACTCACATATTCAATTTCATGACTTTTCAACATTTCTTGTAAAATATTTGTTGTTGTCGCTAACGATAATTTTGTTTTTTGAGCTAAATCATTTTTTGTCCAAATCTTTCCATCATAAAGACATCCCCTGATTTTCTTTTTATTTTCTTGTTTTAAATCATTTACTTTTGACACTCTCTCACCAACTTTCATCAACTCTTGTCGAAAGTTATTATAACACATAAATCATAAAAAAAGAATGACCTTTCGATCATTCTACTTTCTACCATAATAAATATCTCGATCAACTGCTTTATTCATTGAAGCAACGATTGTTGTACATACTGCATCTCCAGTAATATTAACAGCTGTTCTTGTCATATCTAAGATACGATCAATACCCATAATTAAAGCAATCCCTTCTACTGGTAAACCAACAGAATTAAAGACCATTGTAAGGGTAATTAAACCAACACTAGGTACTCCTGCTGTACCAATAGAAGCTAGAGTAGCAGTTCCTATAACTGTAGCATAATCCATCATTGAT
>CAVESC010000095.1:0-11408 GCA_963618275.1 Bacteroidaceae bacterium | reverse complement strand
AACTCTCCATTGTCTCTTATTTCTTCCAGACAATCTCTTAGTCTGTTTAGCTCTTTTTGTTTAAACTTTTTTTAATTGACGTTGTGTTTTATTCTTTCTCGTTCAGTTTTCAATGTCCTCTCACTCGTCTCTCTCGTCGAGTGCCCATTTATATTACCATCCCTTTTGCCTTTTGTAAAGCTTTTTCTTGTTCTTTTTTTATCTTTTTCTCTCTTTCCTCGTTTTTTTACCTTTTTATCGATGTTTTTTTATCTATATTTTTTTGACTTATTTAAAAGAAACGTTCATTATAGACCGTTTCTTTATCTTCTACTATATAATTTCTTTACTGTCTAAGATAATTGTTGTTGGTCCTTCATTGACCAGTGAGACTTTCATCATCGCTCCAAAGATTCCTGTCTCTGTATGAACTCCTGCTTCTTCTAGCTTTTTATTGAAATATTCATACAATGGTTTTGATATTTCTGGTTTTGCTGCATCTAAAAAACTAGGTCTTCTTCCTTTTTTACAATTTGCATATAAAGTAAATTGTGAAATGGAAAGAATTTCTCCTTTAATATCCATCAATGATAAATTTAATTTTTCATTTTCATCTTCAAAAATTCTTAAATTAATAAGTTTATTAACCATCTTATCAACAATTTCTTCATTATCATCATTCGTAATACCCACTAATACCATGAATCCTTGTTTAATTTGTCCATTTATTTTTCCTTCAATTTCAACACTTGCTTCACTTACTCTTTGTACAACTAATCGCATATTCATTTCTACCTTTCTTTTTATAAAAGTGTTATAATCATTATAATTCATTTTGTATTAAGGAGGAAGATTTTTTTATGAGTGGAACTTTAGCTTATAATATGAGACCTCAATCTCTTTTAGATATATTAGGACAAAAACATATTATTGGAGAAAATGGTTTATTCACTAAATTTGTAGAAAAGAACCATCCCATGTCTGTTATTTTATATGGTCCCCCTGGTTGTGGTAAAACAACTCTTGCTATGGCATTAGCCCATGATTTAAATATGCCTTGTCGTACTTTTAATGCATCTACAGGAAATAAAAAAGAAATGGATTTGATTATTGAAGAAGCTAAATTATCTAATGGTCTTTTTGTCATTATCGATGAAATTCATCGTATGAATAAAATGAAACAAGATAATTTACTTCCTTATGTAGAAAGCGGTCTATTGATTATTGTTGGCTGTACAACTGCCAATCCTTACCATTCAATCAATCCTGCCATTCGTTCAAGATGTCAAATCATTGAAGTTAAACCTTTAACTCAAGAAGATATTATTCAAGGTTTACATCATGCTTTAGATAGTGAAAAAGGCTATCACAACCAATATCAATGTGATGAAGAAGTCTTGCAACATATTGCTCGTCTTTCATCAGGAGATATTCGTTTTGCCTATAATTGTTTAGAAGTCTGTACAATTATTTCTCATGATGATCATATTACTATTGAAGATGCTAAAAATGCTTTAACACAAGCTAATGGACAGTTTGATAAAGATGAAGATCAATATTATGATACTTTAAGCGGTTTACAAAAATCGATTCGTGGAAGTGATCCTAATGGCGCCATGTATTATTTTGCAAAGTTGATAGAATATAATGATATTGAATCTCTTGAAAGACGTGTTCTTGTATGTGCTTATGAAGATGTTGGACTTGCTAATCCTAACGCTTGTATGCGTACTGTTGCCGCTTTTCAAGCTGCTAGAACAGTAGGATTTCCTGAAGCAAGAATTCCTATCGCAAGCGCTATTATTGATTTATGTCTTTCACCTAAATCTAAATCATCAGAAGCAGCTATTGATGCTGCCTTAGCTTCTTTAAGACAACAATCTTTGCCAGCACCAGAATATTTAAGATTAACACCTGTTGGTTTAGAAGAGGATGAAAAATATAATTATGATCGTCCTGAGTTATGGGAATACATTCAATATTTACCTGATCAAATTGCTAATAATCAATTCTATGTACCTTGGATGACAAGTCAATATGAAAAAGCTTTAGCTGAAAATTATCGACGTATTTTAAGACATGGTCGTACAAGTAATATTAAAAAATTAAATCATACAAAAAAATCCTAAATTTTTAGGATTTTTTCTATATCATATGTTACTTGATCTATTGTTTGATCAAAATGTTTTAAATTAACATCATACCAATGAACATCAAACTGGTTTTTAAACCAAGTATACTGTCTTTTAGCGTATTGTCTTGAATGCTTTTTAATCAGTTCTAAAACTTCATTTAAATCAATTTGATGATCATAATAATCAAACCATTCCTTATAACCAATCGCTTTCATACTTTGATGATTTCTTGTAAGTCCTTGGCTATAAAGTTGATCCATTTCTTCTTTTAAACCATTTTCCATCATCACATCAACACGTTTGTTAATTCTTTCATATAAAACATCTCTAGGAAGCGTTAATCCTACAAAATAAGCATCATATAAACAAATATGTTCTTGTTCTTCTAACACTTCACTTTTTCTTTTACCAGTTGTTTCATAGATTTCAATTGCTCTTAAAACACGTCGACGATTATTAAAATGTAATACTTTAGCACTTTCTTCATCAATTTCTTTTAAATGATCATGTAATTGTTCATTTGTATAATCTTTATATTTTTCATTAATTGCACTGTGATCATTTTCCATTTCATCGAATTGATAATCATATAAAGCTGCTTTTATATATAAGCCTGTTCCTCCAACAATAATAGGAACATGTCCTCTTTGAGTAATTTCTGTTATCTTTTTTCTTACTGTTTGTTGAAAATCATGAACACTATATGTTTCATCTGGATTTAAAATATCTACACAATGATGAATAATGCCTTCTTTTTCTTCTTCTGTGACTTTAGCAGTTCCTATATCCATTTGTTTATAAATTTGCATAGAATCTCCACTAATAACTTCTCCATTAAACTTTTTAGCAAGGGCTACACCCATTTTTGTTTTACCAACACTTGTTGGTCCAATGACAACAATCACTTTTTCCATTATACGACCCTCTTAAATAATTTTTCTAATTCATATGCTGAATAATGAATAATCGTTGGTCTTCCATGAGGACAAACATAAGGATTATCACAACGCATTAAATTATCAACAATCGTTTGCATTGAATCAATTGATAAATGACTATTTCCCTTTAAAGATGCTTTGCAACTTAAAGTTGCAATAGCATGTTCTTGTAAAGAAAGTAAATCAATTTTATTATCTTTTAAGATTTGTTGAATCATATCTTCAATAAATAGATGTTCATTAATTTGATTCATCCACATAGGAAGTTGTTTAATAATAAAACCATTACCAAATGGTTCTAAATCAATCCCTACTTCTTTTAATAAATCTTTTCTTTCTTCAATAATCATACATTCACTTAAAGGATATTCAACCGTAATAGGAACTAATAAATCTCTCATTGTCATATCAGGATGACTATATTTTTCTAGAAAATATTCATAATTAATTCTTTCTTGCGCTGCATGTTGATCAATTAAATACATTCCACTTTCATCTTCACCTACAATATATGTCCCATGAATTTGTGCTTTTACAAAAATTTTCTTTTTCATTTCTTTTAAAGGAACTTCAACTTTTTCAAGTTGGATTGGTTCTTCAACAAGTTTTTCTACAGGTTCAACTAGATATTCATTTTTTTCTTCATGTACAAATGCTGGTTTCTTTTCTTCTTGAATAAAAGAAGCTTGGGGTTTTTGAATACTTGAAGGTATTTCTTGTCTAAAGTCAATATCTAGATCCATTTGATCTAGTTGTGGTTTAAAGACTGGTCTTTCTTCTTTAACTTGGTAAGTTAAATTGACATTTTCCAAAGTTTTAGATACCGCATCAAAAATTAATTGTTTTAATTCATACTCTTTAGAAAACTTAACTTCTAGTTTACTTGGATGAACATTGACATCTACTAAATAGGGATCAATTTCAATATTGATGACGGCAATAGGATAACGATTATCTGCTAGATATTTACGATATGCTTGATTAATAGCATCGATTGCTACTTGATTTTTAACAATACGATGATTGATCATCGTAACAATATGATTCTTACTTGCCCTATTCACTTCAATTTTGCCAATAAAACCTTCTATTTGAAATTCATCATTTCCAGCTTTTAAATTCAACATATTTTTAACCACAGATAAACCATAAATTTGATGAATAACTTCTAATAAATTTCCATTCCCATTTGTTTTATAAGTCATTTTTCCATTATGCATTAAAGTAAAAGCAATATCTGGATGCGATAAAGAAAGTCTCTCTACATAATTTTGTATATGTGCAAATTCAGCATTGACAGATTTTACATATTTTAATCTTGCTGGAACATTTTGAAAAAGCTTTGAAACAGAGATATTGGTTCCTCTATTAAGATCACTTTGTTTTTGTTCAATAAATTTACCAAATTCATAGATGACTGTTGATCCTTGACTACCATCACTGGTTTTTAAAACAAAATGAGAAATAGAAGCAATAGAAGGAATAGCTTCTCCTCTAAACCCTAATGTTTGAATACAAAATAAATCTTGATCATTATAAATTTTACTTGTCGCATGTCTTGAAAAACAAAGACGTGCATCTTCTTTATCCATTCCTGATCCATCATCAATAATTTGGATTAAATTCATCCCTCCTTCTTCTATAATAATATCTATTTTAGAAGAAGAGGCATCAATACTATTTTCAACTAATTCTTTGACAACATTTGCTGGTCTTTCAATTACTTCACCAGCTGCTATTTTATTTGCTAAAATATCATCAAGTTGTTTTATTTTCATAGGCCACCTCTACTTTACTAATTTTTTTAATTCGATTAAAGTTGATAAAGCATCTAATGGTGATAAAGCCATTGGATCAATTGTCTTTAAATACTTTTCAACTTCACTTTCTTTTTCAATGACTTGAACTTGTTTTTCTTCAGTTAAACGATCTTCTACATTGTTTTCTTCAAGCGTTTCTAATACTAAATTAGCACGATTGATCACTTCATCTGGTAATTTAGCAAGTTTAGCCACATTGACCCCATAAGATTTATTAGAACGTCCTTTTTTAATTAAATATTCAAATACTAAATGATCATTATCTACTCTAGCACTGGCATGAACATTTTGGATACCAAGACCTTTATCTTCTAAAAATGTAAGTTCATGGTAGTGAGTTGAAAATAATGTCATACAATGGATTTCACTAGCAATATATTCAATCATTGCCTGGGCAATAGCCATTCCATCAAAAGTTGCTGTTCCTCGACCAATTTCATCAAATAAAATCAACGATTTTTCACTAGCAAAACGTAAAGCATTATTTGCTTCTAACATTTCTACCATGAAAGTTGATTGTCCACTAATTAAATCATCACTAGCACCAATACGCGTAAAGATTTGATCAAAAATTGTTAAATTAGCATACTTAGCAGGAACAAATGAACCAATTTGCGCCATAATAACAATTAAAGCTACTTGTCTCATATAAGTCGATTTACCGCCCATATTAGGCCCTGTAATTAAGACTACCGGTGAATTTTCATCAATGGACACATCGTTAGGTACATATTTACCATGCCCCATAACTTTTTCAATCACGCCATGTCTTCCTTCTTTAATATCCATGATTTTTTGATCATTAAAGACAGGTCTTACATAACTATTTTCACTTGCTAGCATGGCAAGAGATTGATAAACATCTACGCGGGCAATAATTTTAGAAACATCTTGAATTAAATGTACTTCTTTTTTAATTTCATTTCTAACTTGAGTAAATAAAACATATTCAAGTTTTTGAATTTTATCTTGTGCCGATAAAATCTTGCTTTCCATATCTTTTAATTCAGGAGTAATAAATCTTTCTGCATTCGATAAACTTTGTTTTCTTGTATATTCAAATTCATCTTTAACAAGATCTAAACTTCCCTTAGTGACTTCAATATAATAACCAAAAACACGATTATAACCAACTTTTAAGTTTTTAATACCTGTTTTTTCTCTTTCTTTTTGTTCAAAATCAACCAACCATTGTTTTCCATGATCTCTTAAATAACGTAATTCATCTAATTCTTCATTAAAATGATCTTTGATAATATTTCCTTCTTTAATTGTAAGAGGAGGATTATCAATAATAGCATCGTCTATTAGTTTTGTAATATGTGATAAATCAATGATTTGATCAGCTAATTTATCTGTTAAAGGTTCGTTAAATGAATAAAGTTGTTGTTTTAATTCTGGTAATACTTTTAAAGAAGAAGCAATCCATTTTAAATCTCTTGCATTAATGTTTCCAAAAGCAATACGACTTGATAATCTTTCTAAGTCATAGATTTCTTTTAAGATTTCTTTAATACTTTCTCTTTGAATAAATTGTTGGGTAAAGATTTCAACAATGTCTAATCTTTCTTCAATGGCTTCTTTTTTAAGAAGTGGACGATCAATATAACTCTTTAAAAGTCTTGCTCCCATTGCTGATTTTGTCATATCTAATAGCCAAAATAAGGAACCATATTTTTCATGATCTTTAGAATTTTCAGTTAATTCTAATGATTTTTTTGTATAAAGATCCATGGTCATAAAATCTTGATTATTGATTTCTTCAATCATTTGAAGATGTTCTAATTCTCTTTTTTGTGTTTCAATTAAATAATTTAATAATAAAGTAGCTACTTTAATTTCTTTTAAATCTTTTATATTATGAAAAATATCACGATATTTTTCATTAAATGTTTCATTATCATAATGCGATACCATAATTGAATCATTAAAATTATATGTACAATCACTTTTAACAACAATTTCTTTAACTTCCATTGAAGCTAATTGATTATTTAAAAGATGATCTTTTTTATCTATGTTGATGACTTGAAATTCACCTGTTGTAATATCACAAAAAGCAAGTGTATAAACAAAATCAAAAATCATCATACACGCAATATAATTATTTTTATTTTTTGTCATTGAATCATCAAAAATAGTACCTGGTGTGACAATTTGAACAACACCACGTTCAACAATACCTTTTTTTCCAGGATCTGTTAATTGTTCAACAATAGCAACTTTATGACCATTATCGACTAATTTTTGAATATATCCACTTGCACTATGGAAAGGAACCCCACACATTGGTACTCTTTCTTTAGCACCCGCATTTTTCCCTGTTAAAGCAAGTTCAAGTTCTTTTGAAACAATAATTGCATCATCAAAGAACATTTCATAGAAATCACCTAATCTAAACATCACAATAGAATCTTTATTTTGTTCTTTAATGCCTAAATATTGCATCATCATTGGACTGTATTTTTGTTTCATTTTTACACCTCATTCTAATTCGTTGATTATTATAACATAGAAAGAGGCATCTTTCTATGTTATGAAATCGGGATTAATTTTCATTTCAATTTCTTCTTCATTTGACTTGCTTTCTACTAAAATCGTTGTATCACCAATGATTTTTAAGGACATTTGTTTTTCTATTTCGATATGCATAGTTTTATTTTCTAAGGTTGCATGGATGCAACGAGGTAGGTATTGACTTTCAACGATAATTTGATCATTTTGACTGAGTTGATGATCTTTGATATTTAAATCGATAGCATCTTGATAATGCACTTGTTGTTTTAATAAAGCACTATCATTTAAATAACTATACCAAATATGCAAATCAAAACTTCCTTCTATATAGGGTTGATGATCTTGAATCAACCCTTGATAATGATGGTTACTAATCCAACAACCAAGTATTTTATCGACTTCATTGACTTTATAATCATATTTAGAAATTGTTTTTTTAGTTCCTTTTGATAAAGTAGCCTTAGTCATAATTTCATACACTTTACCAGCCATTTTGTCACCCCATATAACAATATGTCTAAATATAAAAAAAAAGACTTCAATGAAGTCTTATTTTTGTTCTTTAGAATCTTTTAATACAACGTCATGTGCGCCACCTTCAACAATTGAAGTTGCTGATACTAAAGTAATTTTAGCTTTTTGTTGTAATTCAGGGATTGTTAAAGCACCACAGTTACACATTGTATGTTTAATTTTAGATAAAGATAAACCAACATTATCTTTTAAGCTTCCTGCATATGGTACATAAGAATCTACACCTTCTTCAAAAGAAAGTTTAGCATCTCCACCCATATCATAACGTTGCCAGTTACGAGCACGAGCAGAACCTTCTCCCCAATATTCTTTCATATATTGTCCATTAATTTGAACTTTATTTGTAGGAGATTCATCAAATCTTGAGAAATATCTACCTAGCATAATAAAATCAGAACCCATCGCTAAGGCTAATGTCATATGGTAGTCATGAACGATACCACCATCTGAACAAATTGGTACATAAATTCCTGTTTCTTTAAAGTATTCATCTCTTGCTTTAGCTACTTCGATTGTTGCTGTAGCTTGTCCACGACCAATACCTTTTTGTTCACGAGTGATACAAATTGATCCTCCACCGATACCAATTTTAACGAAATCAGCACCACATTCAGCTAAGAATCTAAATCCTTCAGCATCTACTACGTTACCGGCACCTACTTTTACAGTATCACCATAATTTTCTCTAATCCAATCGATTGTTAATTTTTGCCATTCTGAGAATCCTTCAGATGAATCGATACATAAAACATCAGCACCAGCTTCTACTAATGCAGGAACACGTGTAGCATAGTCACGTGTGTTGATTCCAGCACCAACGATGTAACGTTTGTTTTCATCTAATAATTCATTTGGATTATTTTTTCTATTTTCGTAGTCTTTTCTAAATACGAAATAATGTAATCTTTGTTCAGCATCTACTACAGGTAATGCATTTAATTTGTTATCCCAAATCATATCATTACATTCTTTAAGAGATGTTCCTAAATCTGCACAAATCAATTTATCATATGGTGTCATAAAAGTTTCAACTTTTGTATCCATTGATAAACGAGAAATACGATAATCTCTTCCAGTAACAACTCCTAATAATTTACCGTTAGCAGTTCCATCTGCTGTAACCGCCATTGTAGAATGTCCAGTTTTTTCTTTTAATTCTAAAACATCTTTTAAAGTTGATTCAGGTGATAAGTTTGAATCACTTGGAACGAATCCAGCTTTATAATTTTTAACACGTCTTACCATAGCTGCTTGGCTTTCGATTGATTGAGATCCATAAATAAATGAAACTCCACCTTCTTTAGCTAAGGCAATTGCCATATTATCATCAGATACAGCTTGCATAATTGCTGAAACTAATGGAATATTTAGTGATAATGCAGGTTCTTCACCTTTTTTAAATTTAACTAATGGTGTTTTTAAACTTACGTTTTCAGCACGACACTCAGCTGATGAGTATCCTGGAACTAATAAATATTCATTAAAAGTATGCGATGGTTCTTCAAAGTAAAATGCCATTTTTTTATCTCCTTATTCTTTCTATATTTTTGAAAAATTATAATCCCCAAATTTAAATAAGTCAATAATAAAAAGAAAAAGTAGGTTTCCCTACTTTAAAGCATTGTTGATTTGTTGATTAATTGTTTGTAAGATTTCATTTACTTCATTTTGTAAATATAAATAATTAACAACTAAAGGATGATTTTCATAATACGCTTTTTTTTCTTGATATTCTTGGATTGTCTTTGTAACATGATCATCCTGTTTTGCTTTTTGATTGACAATCTTTTTTTGTAATACTTTTAATTCTTTTTCTAATTGTTTAAGTTTTTCATCATTTAAAACGAGTTTTTCATACTTTTGATATTCTTGAACAACTTCTAAATCTAAAATTTCTTGATTAAGTTTTCTAGCAAGTTCTTCAATTCTAGTCAATTTGTTCACCTTTTAAAGCCCAAGTTTTTACTTCTGTGACTTTTACAGGCACAATTTTACCAATATCTTCTTTACGTCCTTTGAAGTTGATCAATTTTTGATGTGCCGTATATCCTGTCATCATTGTTTCATCACGTTTAGATGGACCATCTACTAAAACATCAACAATTTGATTTAAGAAACGTTGATTTTGTTTTAAGGCTTTTTCTTTAACAACTTCATTTAATCTTTCTAAACGATCTTGTTTTTGTTCAAATGGCACATTATCTTGCATTTTAGCTGCAGGTGTTCCTTCACGAGGAGAATAGATAAATGTATAAGCTAAATCATATTCACATTCTTCATATAAAGAAAGTGTATCTTGGAATTGTTCTTCTGTTTCATTTGGGAAACCAACAATAATATCTGTTGTAATTGAACAATCTGGCATGACTTCTTTGATCATATGGAAAAGCTCTAAATATTGTTCTCTCGTATATCTTCTACCCATTAATTTTAAGATTTCAGTATTTCCTGATTGTACTGGTAAGTGGATATAAGGCATGATGTTATCATATTGATTAATGATTTCAATCATTTCTCTAGAGAAGTCCCATGGATGGCTTGTTGTAAAACGAATACGCGCAATTCCTGTTTTCGCAACTTCTTCTAAAAGAGTCGCAAAATCATAGTCTTCTTCTAAATCTTTTCCATAACTATTGACATTTTGTCCAAGTAAAGTGATTTCTTGATACCCATCTGCTTTTAATCCTTTAACTTCTTCAATAATATCATCCATTAAACGAGAACGTTCTTTTCCTCTTGTATAAGGCACAATACAATACGTACAGAATTTATTACATCCATACATGATATTGACCCATGCTTTATGACCATTCGCACGAGTCACTGGTGTATTTTCAATAACATCCCCTTCTTTAGACCATACTTCAACAACCATTTCTTTACTAAACATTGCTTCTTTTAATAAAGTTGGTAAACGATGAATATTATGTGTTCCAAAGATTAAATCTATATGTGGGTGTTTTTCTAATATTCTTTTAATAACAACTTCTTCTTGCGCCATGCAACCGCATAAACCAAAAATAAGATTTGGGTTTTTCTTCTTTAAGTTTTTAACATAACCTACTTTTCCAAATACTTTTTCTTCAGCGTTTTCTCTAATAGCACAGGTATTTAATAAAATGACATCAGCATCTTCAATTTCTTTAGCAGCTGTATATCCCATCATTTCAAAAATACCTGCTAAGGTTTCACCATCACGTTCATTAGCTTGACAACCATAAGTATGAATATAATAAGTTTTTCCTTTACCGACATTTACCATATCACTTGGTATTTCAAAAGCATCTTTTAAATGATCAACTTGTTTTCTACTTCTTTTTTGAGCCTCTTTTAAATTTGGCCCTTTAAAATATTCACTATAATCTTTCATTTTTTCACCACATTTCTTTCCTATTATATACATAAAGTTATCTTTTGGCTAGAAAAAAATAAGGGGCTGTAACGAAATAAATTTTTAGAAGTTTAACTTTCGTTGTTAAGCTTCT
>CAVESC010000094.1:0-11461 GCA_963618275.1 Bacteroidaceae bacterium | reverse complement strand
ATTCTAAAGATAGTATTAGCAAAAGATTATATTTATCAAGACAAATTGTATTTAAGCCTATACCTCAAAAATCTATTTTTGAAGAATACTTAAAGACTAATAAACCACATAAAGGTATTTATGGCTTATACTTATACTACTGTTATTTATTAGGCATATTTCCAAAGAAGCATCCTAAACAATATCTATCATACTCAGTTAGAAAAGAAATTACCAAATTAGACGAATATTCAAATCAAATAGTATTTATGAAAGAAAATAACATTGAAACAGAAGAAGATTTAAATAATTTTTCTAAAATCAATTATAATGAATATAAAAAACTTATGGATAAAAGAGAAAAACTTTGGATACAATATCATAAAGTTAAAAATGAAGAAGATAAATCTAAAATACTCTCTGAAATAAATGATATTCAACCGAAAATTAAAGAACTTCGTATGTATGATAAATATTGTAAAAGTATAAAAGAAAGAGCAAAATCCATACAAATTAATATTAATAATTTTGATAAAGGCATACAAAAGGAAAAAGACAATTCTAGGTCATTGTGACTTAGAGTTGTCTTTTTCTTTTTTAGCAAGCTATTTCTGATTTAGTCTATAAATTATAAAGTTATTGTTCTGCTTTATTTTTTTGTTAAGTCAAAGGTATCATTTCCAATATTAAGTTCAAATACTGTTTTATTTCCATTTTCATCTACTAAAATCAAGTTAGTTGTACCTGTTTTTTCAAAATTACCTTCTATTAAATAATCTTCTATTCCTTCTTCGTACTTTATATATACTTCTCCTAAATCCTTTTCTAGATACACTTTGCAATTTTCATCAAATATAACATTTTCCATACTACCATTTGCTAAAAGAGTAGCATTATATACTTTTTTATTAGTAAATGCTAAAATTGTCAAACAAACAATAATCACTACACTTATTATGAATGTTATTACTTTATTTTTTTTATTATCAAATATACATAATGGATATAATAGCATTGTTATTAAACAAAATAATGTAGTTAATAAATGATATGGAAAATCAAATAATGTTTCTACTAAATAAGTATAATATGAACCTGCACCCAAGAATAGCAACATAGGCGTTAATATTAATATCCCCCACCATTTATCTTTCTTCATATAATATCCTATAAATCCCATTGGAATAGTAAGTAGTGTCCAAATAAACCAATATTTATAATAAATAAATATTTTAAATCCTAAACTATTAAATGGAACCTGAATTAAGTATACAAGTGGTTGACTTATCAAAAAGAATACAAAACATTTTAATGCCGAATCTACAGCAGATTTACTATTCATAATAATTATTATTCCAAACAAAATCCATACTTCAAATGTCACTGTTATATCATGAAAAGAAGTATACTTTAAAGTTGGAATTAATGCCATAAGTGCAGTATATATACCAACCATAATAGCACTTATTATTAGTTTTAACCAAGTTATATTAATTTCTCCAAATATTTTTTTTATTTTTTCCAAAACAAATTCCTCCTCAATTTACTATTTATCATTATTATCTATCAAATTTTTCATTTTTTTATGTTTTGTTTCTAATTTTTTCAATTAATTTATACTAAGTAAATTATTTATTCAGGATAATTGCATCACCAATGGCGTCATAATCTCATTTTTTTTCTATTTATTATTAAGGTACTTTATATCTGTTTCATTAAGTGTTTTCATTTGAGATATTGCTATTTTATTAAGCCTAATTAGTCTTTCAGATTGATTTATACCATCATTTATAAATACAGAATTAAGATTTTCTAAATTTGCTAAACATATTAATTCATTTATAGTTGCATAATCTCTAATATTGCCATCTAAATTTTTATTTTTGTTTCTCCATTCTTTTGTGGTTATACCAAATAGAGCCATATTTAAAACATCAGCTTCTTCAGCATACACATAATTTATTTGTTCTTTTGTTAATTCATTAGGTATTAAATTCTTTTTTATTGCATCAGTATGTATTCTATAATTAATTTTTGAAAGTTCGCGTTTTGCATTCTATCCAAGTTGCTTTTGTTCCTCAGTCTTTAACCTTTCAAATTCTTTAATAAGTAATAACTTAAATTTTGGGCTAATCCACATTCCAAATTCAAAAGCAATATCTTTATGTGCATATGTTCCACCATATCTTCCTACTTTAGACATTATACCTATTGCATTTGTTTTTTCTACCCATTCTTTAACACTAATTTTCTTTAACACTAATTTTATAACTATTTAAGCCTGCTTGACTTTTAATTATGGCAAATTCGCCATAATTAAAATTAGGATTATGAATTTCTTCCCAAATGCCTAAGAATTCAATAGTATTTCTATTTCTTAACCAATCAGATACAAAGAAATCACCATCTTTAGATTTAAGAATATGTGTAATAGAAATATAATCTTCATCTTCTATTTTAAAGTAAGATATTTTTTATCTAAAACTTTTAATTCTGCCATTTTCTAAACCTCCTGTTTTTATTTTTATCATTTAACCTAACCCAAGTTAAATGTTGGTGACTAAAGCTAGAAAACTATTTGTTTATAGTGAATTCTATAAATAGCATTATAATTTTAAGATTTTAAGTTATTTAATTCATGGAAAAATTTTATATAAATATGCAAAGTTATTTGGCTTTAATGATATTTATTAATCAATTACCAACATCTATCTTTAGTTAAGTTTTATCATTTTTATATTGTTTTTGAATTGTGCACATTTCACATTTTATTTCTAATAGAATTATACTATAATTTAGGAATTTTTTTCCATACTTCCATTGCGATTTAATAACAATACATTTATAATATTTTTAGAAAGAGAATTTAGTTTGTAACTTGTATGGGATTCGCTCCAAGTGATGATAACATCTCTGATGAGATGTTTTTATTATATTTAAAACAAATGGTTGACAGATGGTGACAATTTGTATACAATGTAATCACATTTGATATAAATACTGTGAAAAGAAAGAGTAGACGTTGATCTTTAGCGTAGAGATTTCCTGGTAGGTGAAAAGGAAAGTAGAGATTTTTGTTGAATTCATCTTGGAGTAGAGTGTTGAACAGTTTTAAGTAGGCATCTCCGGTTACACCCGTTAAAGTGGAAGAGTATGATTGTACTCGATGAGGTTAGTATAGTAATATACTAATAAACAAAGGTGGTATCACGAAGCGATAGCTCTCGTCCTTAGAGGATGAGAGCTTTTTTATTTATATCAAGGGAAATGAAGAAAAGGGGACAAGTAATATGATTATTGTAATGAAATCAACAGCATCTAAAGAAGATGTAGAAAAAGTATCAGGATCAGTAGAAAAATTAGGGTTAAGAGTCAATGTTGTAAATGGGGCAACACAATCAGTTATCGGAATTATTGGAGATACAACAAAAGTAGATCCAGAATCAATCGAAGTCGATCCAGCCGTAGAAAAGGTTATGCATGTATCAGAACCATATAAATTAGCTAATAGAGCTTTCCATCCAGAAGATTCAGTCATTGATGTTGGTGGCGTTAAAATTGGTGGTGGACACTTAGCAGTGATTGCTGGACCATGTTCAGTAGAAAGCAAGGAACAAGTGATTGAAATTGCTAAAGCTGCTAAAGCAGCAGGTGCTAATCTTTTAAGAGGTGGAGCATTCAAACCAAGAACATCACCATATGCTTTCCAAGGAATGGGATCAGCAGGATTAGATATTCTAGTAGCTGCTAAAGAAGCAACAGGACTTCCAATCGTATCAGAATTGATGGATGCTGAATATCTAGATGAATTTATTGAAAAAGTAGACTTGATTCAAATTGGAGCAAGAAATATGCAAAACTTCGATTTATTGAAAAAAGTTGGAAAAGCAACAAAGAAACCAATCTTATTAAAAAGAGGATTAAGTGCAACATATCAAGAATGGATTATGTCAGCAGAATATATCATGGCAAGTGGAAACCCAAATGTTATCTTATGTGAAAGAGGTGTTAGAACATTTGAATCTTACACAAGAAATACATTAGATTTACAAGCAATTCCAGTCATTAAAGAATTAACACACTTACCAATCATTATCGATCCAAGTCATGCCGGAGGAAAATGGTGGTTAGTCAATCCAATGGCAAAAGCAGCAGTCGCAGCAGGATGTGATGGATTAATGATTGAAGTGCATAATAATCCAGAAAAGGCATTATGTGATGGACCACAATCATTAAAACCAGCTAAATTTGAACAATTAATGAAAGAATTAAAACCAATTGCTGATGCAGTAGGTAAAGAAATTTAAGGTGATTAAAATGGAAATGATCGTTAATTTAAAGGAACATAGTTATCCTATTTATATAGAAAAAAATATTTTAAAACATGCAAATGAAAAAATAAAAGAAATCTTTAAAGGAAAGAAAATTATGATCATTTCCGATGATCAAGTTTATCCTTTATATGGCGATGATTTGACTTTAAATCTTGAAAAAGATTTTAAAGTCGATCATGTTGTCGTCCCTCATGGAGAAAAATCAAAACGTTTTGATATGTTACCAACACTTTATAAAGCATGTTTAGATTTTAAACTTACAAGAACAGATTTAATCATTGCTTTAGGTGGTGGTGTTATTGGTGATATGGCAGGATTTGTCGCAAGTAGTTATTTAAGAGGGGTAAAACTTGTCCAAATTCCTACTTCTTTACTTGCTCAAGTAGATAGTTCTGTTGGTGGTAAAGTAGCTGTAGATTTACCTGAAGGTAAAAATTTAGTAGGTGCTTTTTATCATCCATCAATGGTTTTGATTGATCCATGTACATTAAAAACATTAGATCCTCATTTTATTAGTGATGGGATGGGTGAAGTGATTAAATATGGATGTATTAAAGATAAAAAATTATTCGATCAATTAAATTCTTATCAAAATTTTGAAGAACTCTATGAATTTATAGATGAAATCATATATAATTGTGTCAATATCAAAAGAGATGTTGTAGAAAAAGATCAATTTGATTTTGGTGATCGACTTTTACTTAACTTTGGTCATACATACGCTCATGCCATTGAACAATATTATCATTATGAAAAATATTCTCATGGTGAAGCTGTTGGTATTGGCATGTATCAAATTACCAAACTTGCTGAAAGTCTAGATTTGACAAAAGTAGGATCTGCTATGCAAATTAAAGAAATTTTACAAAAATACAATTTACCATATGAATGTCAAGTTGAAACAAAGAATCTTATACAAGCTATTTCTTTAGATAAAAAGAATATTAATAATACATTATCTGTTGTTTTATTAAAAGAAATAGGAGATAGTTATGTTTATCAAACAAATCAAGAATTTTTATTAAAAAAAGAAAGGGTATAAAATGAGTCAAATTAAGTTAATTCCTACAAAACTAAAAGGAAAAGTATCAGTTCCACCTTCAAAATCATTAGCACATCGTGCTATCATTGCTGCAAGTCTTGCTAAAGGAATATCAAGAATTGATCATATTGAATATTCTCAAGATATCAAAGCAACAATTCATGCGATGGAAGCACTTGGAACCATTATTGAACAACATGAAGATTATCTTATTATTAATGGAAATTATACATTTACTAAAAATAATACGATGCCAGGAGTGCAAATCGATTGTGAAGAATCAGGATCAACTCTTCGCTTCATGGTTCCTATTTCTCTTGCTAAAGAAAATAAAGTACGTTTTATAGGAAGAGGACAATTAGGGAAAAGACCATTAGATACTTATTATGAAATTTTTGAAAGACAAAATATTGGTTATTTATATCGTGAAAATGTTTTAGATTTAAATGTTGTCGGTGAATTAAAACCTGATTTATATCGTATTCCAGGTAATATTTCATCACAATTTATTACTGGTTTATTATTTGCTTTACCTTTATTATCATTTGATTCGATTATTGAAATCACGACACCCCTTGAAAGTAAAGGATATATTGATTTAACTTTACAAGTTTTAAAACTTTATGGGATTGAAGTAGTCAATCATGAATATAAACAATTTATTGTTAGAGGTAGACAAGAATACAAAGCCAGAGATTACCGCGTAGAATCTGATTTTTCTCAAGCAGCTTTCTATTTAGTAGCAGGTGCTTTAGGAAACGATGTGACTTTATTAGATTTAAACTTGGATTCTTTACAAGGAGATAAAGCAACAATTGATTTTTTAAAACAAATGAATTGTGAAATTATTGAAAATGATGAAGGAATTAAAGTAGTGAGTCATGGACTTCAAGCAACAACTGTTGATGCAAGTCAATGTCCTGATGTGATTCCTGTTGTCTCTCTTGCTTTAGCACTAGCTAGTGGACATAGTGAAGTAGTTAATGCAGGACGTTTACGTATTAAAGAATGTGATCGTCTTCAAGCAACAGTAGAAGAATTAAATAAATTAAAGGCACAAGCAGTTGAACACGAATCTTCTATGGAATTTGAAGGTGTTGAAGTTTTAACTGGTGGAAATGTATCAAGTCATGATGATCATCGTATGGCAATGATGTTAGCGATTGCTTCAACAGTGTGCAAGGAACCAATCATTATTGATAATAAAGAATGTGTAAAAAAATCTTATCCAAGTTTTTGGGAAGATTTTGAGATGTTAGGAGGAAAAATCGATGGGGGCAACTTATAAAAATAATATAGAACTGACAATTTTTGGTGAATCTCATGGAAAAGCTATTGGTATTACCATTGGTAATCTTCCTAGCGGTATTCAAATTGACTTAGATGAAGTCGCACGTGATATGAAAAGAAGAGCGCCAGGACAAAATAAAATGTCAACAGCAAGAAAAGAAGCTGATCAAGTAGAAATTTTATCTGGTTTACAAGATGGTATTACGACGGGAGCACCACTGACAGGGGTTATCTACAATAGTGATCAACATTCTAAAGATTATTCTTTACTTAAAACAAATATGCGACCAGGTCATAGCGATTATCCAGCTTATATTAAATATAAAGGATTTAATGACGTTCGTGGGGGAGGTCATTTTTCTGGAAGAATTACAGCTCCAATTGTTTTTGCTGGAAATATTGCTAAACAAATCTTAAAACAAAAAGGAATTCAAGTAGGAGCACATATTTTATCGATTGGAAAAATTCAAGACGAAAAATTTCCAGTTGATGTTAATGATGAATTATTATTAAAATTAAGTGAAAAACAATATCCAACAATTAAAGATGATGTTTTTGAAAAGATGGAAGAAACGATTTTAAAAGCTAAAGAAAATTTAGATAGTGTTGGCGGTAAAGTTGAATGTGTCGCTTTACATGTTCCTGCAGGAGTAGGAGAACCATTCTTTGATTCTTTAGAAAGTCATTTATCTTCTTTGATGTTTTCAATTCCAGCTGTTAAAAGTGTTTCTTTTGGTGATGGTGAAATGATTGATCAAATGTTAGGTAGCGAAGCCAACGATTGTTATTATTATGATGGAGAAGGAAATGTAAAAACTTCTACCAATCATAATGGTGGTATTACAGGTGGTATTACAAATGGTATGCCTGTTAGTTGTACAGTTACTTTTAAACCAACACCTTCAATCGCTAAAAAACAAAAGACAATCAACATTGAAACAAAAGAAAATGTGGAATTAGAAATTAAAGGAAGACATGATCCTTGTATTGTGCAAAGAGCAGTGGTTGTTGTAGAAGCAATGATGGCTTTAGGAATACTTGATATGATGGGGGAATAAGTATGAAAGATTTAAAACAATGTCGAATGGAAATAGATGAAATTGATCAACAATTAATGGATCTTTTTGAAAAACGTATGGCACTTTCAAAAAGTGTTGTTGAATATAAAATTAAAAATAATTTAGAAATTTTTCAACCTGAAAGAGAAAGAGAAGTTATCGAAAAAAATTTAAATCGTTTAAATAATGATCAATTAAAAGAATATGCAAGATGTTTTATTCAAGAAATGATGACAGTTTCTAAATCTTATCAATCAGATTTATTACCTCTTGAATTAGATAAAAATATTAAAACAGAATTTAAAAAAGATCCTGTTGTAGGTTATCAAGGAATTGCTGGTGCTTTTTCACAAAGTGCGGTTGAAAATTTCTTTGGTGAAGGAACAAAAAATATTGGTTATAAAGACTTTGAAGATGTATATGTAGCTTTAGAAAATGGTGAAATTGATTATGGGGTTTTACCTATTGAAAATAGTTTAACAGGTTCAATTAACGATAATTATGATTTAATTAGAAAATATGGTTTTTATATTGTAGGGGAAACAGCCGTTAATGTTAGCCAATGTTTAATGGCACTTCCAGGAACTAAGGTTGAAGATATTAGACAAGTTTACTCACATCCACAAGGATTAGCACAATCAAGTGAGTTTTTATATCAACACCGTTATATTGAACAAAGACCATTTCAAGATACAGCTATGGCTGCTAAATATGTAATGGATTCAAAAGATCCAACAAAAGCAGCCATTGCTTCACCACTAGCATGTAAGCTTTATGGCTTAGAAATGTTAAAAGAAAATGTTCAAAATAAAAAGAATAATAGAACACGTTTTATGGTGATTTCTAAAGAACTTATTTGTCCAAAAGAAAGTGATAAAGTTTCTGTTATTTTTACTTTACCACATCAAGTTGGAGCTTTAGACAATATGTTACAAACAATCAAACAAAGTCAAATCAATATGGATCGTATTGAATCAAGACCTATTGAAACTCAATATTGGCAATATTATTTCTATATTGATTTTGAAGGAAATATGCATGAAGAAAGAATTCAACGTGCTATTAACAAAATGAAAGCAAATAGTACAACATTGAAAGTATTGGGAAATTATAAAAGGGCGTAAGAATGGAAAATATCATATTAGTGGGAATCATGGGATGTGGAAAAACCACAATCTCTAAATTATTATCAGAAAAATTAAAGATGCCAGTGATTGACATGGATGAATATATTGAAAAGAAATATCAATGTACGATTCCTGAAATGTTTAATATCTCTGAAGAGTATTTTAGAGATAGAGAAAGTGAAGCATGTTTAGATATGGCAAAATTAGATGGTTACATTATTTCTACAGGTGGGGGCGTTATTAAAAGAAAGAAAAACCGTGAAATTTTAAAACAAGCGGGAAAAGTATTCTATATTGATCGACCTTTAGATAATATTGTAAGTGATGTAGAAACAGCACATCGTCCATTATTAAAAGATGGACCACAAAAACTTTATCAATTATTTGATGAAAGACATGATCTTTATTTAGATAGTTGTCATTATCATGTAAACAATGATGGAACATTGGATGATATTGTTAATAAAATTGTAGAAGATGTTCAAAAAGGCTAAACTTCAAGTTTAGTCTTTTCTTTTTTTCTAAATTTTTAGTTATTAAATTTAGGAAGTCTCAAACTTGTTTCAAGTTTGTCTCATATTTTTAGAATTGCTAGGTAAAACCTTTTGGTTATTGTATAATAAAAGCACAAATTTTATTTATGTGTATTAATATAATTTTTAAAGAGTGTGTAGATAATAGATGTTAAAGGAATAAATAAGAACATTCCCATAATTCCCATTAAATTACCACCAATAATGACAGCTACAAAAACCCAAATAGAAGGAAGACCTACTGAATTACCAACAACATGAGGATAAATGAAATTTCCTTCAATTTGTTGTAAAACAAGAAATAAAACAATAAATTCTAAAGCTTGGATCGGATTAACGATACCAATCATGATAATTCCTATAAAACATCCTATAAAGGCACCAAAAACAGGGATTAGAGCTGTAATAGCAATGACAATCCCCATCAATAAAGCATAAGGCATTTTTAAAATACTCATTGAAATGATAAACATACTTCCTAGAATACAAGCTTCAAGACATTGACAAGTAATAAAGTTTGTAAAAGTGTCATTTGATAGTTGGATGATTTGACAAAGCTTATCTGTTTTATCTTTTCCAATTAAAACAGTAGAGGTTGTTTTAAGCTGTTTAGATAGCGTTTCTTTAGAAAAGAGTAAATAGATTGAAAAAACTAAGCCAATAAAGAAAGTATATAAATTAGAGATAGTATTAGATAAAA
Source organism: Bacteroidaceae bacterium (assembly GCA_963618275.1). Taxonomy (GTDB): domain Bacteria; phylum Bacillota_I; class Bacilli_A; order Erysipelotrichales; family Coprobacillaceae; genus Faecalibacillus. The sequence continues at coordinate 1,398 of CAVESC010000094.1, read as the reverse complement.
TTGAAAATCCAGAATGAAAAAGGCTTTGCCAATTATTCATAATTGTTTTATAGAGAGTAGATAAATCTATATCTAAAGAAATAATAGAATCAATTATATTTTTAAAGCTACCATTCATAATATTTCTATTTTCTTTTAAAAAGCTTAATAGTTGTTTATAAGCATTAGGAGCAAGTTTTATAATTTCTTTTATAGAATGAACAAGTTCAGGTCCAACAATAAAACAAATCAGTAAAAGAAAAGTAATGAATAAAACAAGAGTTAAAATAAATGAAAGCATTCTTTTATTTTTAATGTTTTTTAAAAGCTTTTGTTCAAGTTGTTTGGTTATAATATTTAAAATAAAAGCAATACAAAATCCTACTAAAAAAGGAACAATAAGCTGCCAAAGATATTGAATAAAGCTAAAAACAGTAGATAAATTCAAAATAATAGCCAACATAATAGCTGCATAACTTATTAAATACATATATTTTTTTAATTCTTTATTGTTTGAAAACATAAATTCACCTCTTTTTTATTATATTTTTTTATATGAACAGAAGATGAAAATTTTGAGATAAAAGGAGAAAATATGGACTCATTAAAAATATTAACTTATATTTATATTTTTATTATTGGAACATGTATTGCTAGTTTTATAAATGTTGTAATAGAACGTCTTCCTAAAAAGGAAGATTTTATAAGTGGAAGAAGTCATTGTAATGATTGTCAAAGAATCTTAAAGTGGTATGATCTAATTCCTGTTATAAGTTTTATTGTTTTAAAAGGAAAATGTCGCTATTGTCAAAAGGCTATTTCTAAAAGAGGTTGGATCATTGAAATTTTTGGTGGTTTGATAGGCATGTTTTGTTTTTATCAGTATGGATTTGCTTTACAAAGTGTAGTGGTATTTATGATGACCATGATTTTACTAGCAATATCAATGATAGATTTTGATACAATGATTATTCCTGATGGTTTAAATATTGCTTTATTTTTCGTGTCATTTATTTTAATGATTCTCAATCAACAAGAAATAGTTGAAAGCCTTTTAGGAATGTTTTGTGTTTCATTAGGGATGATTGCTTTAAATATAATGATTACAGAATCATTTGGCGGTGGCGATATTAAGTTAATGTCTGCTGCAGGGATTGGACTTGGTTGGAAAAAGAGCTTATTAGCTACTTTGATTGCAATCATCCTGGCAGGCAGTTATAGTGTTTATTTACTTATTCAAAAAAAGGTGGATAAGAAAAGTTATCTTGCTTTTGGACCTTATTTATCTATAGGTATTTTTATAGCGTTTGTTTATGGACAAGAAATTATAAATTGGTATTTAAATTTAATGGTGTGAAAGGTGTTTTTTAGGCTATGTTAGACAAGGTTGCCTTTACTATGAATTCAAAAAGTTTTATC
>CAVESC010000093.1:0-11604 GCA_963618275.1 Bacteroidaceae bacterium | reverse complement strand
TATTTAGGTCAGCACTTGATGAATTTTTGAAGGACTATGATAATAAAAAATATTATCGCTGTCTCCATGATTTAATAGATTATAGTGATGATGAAAAAAAATGTATATTATGTAATGGTGTATGGTATCAATACAATAATGATTATATTCAACACCTTGATAAAGCTATGAAAAAAATAGAAACAATTTATGATCCTCAATTTGATTTGTCAAAAGAAGTCTATGAAAAATATTTTGAAAAACAAAAAAAGAAAGATAAAGATTTAACAAAAAATAAACTTTACCGAGAAAATGCTTTTAATCAATTAAGAGAAGAAGATGGATATCTCTCCCTTGATAGAAATATTGAAAAAATTAATAATAATCGCTTTGAACCTATGGATTTATATAAGGATCATACAATGTATGCTGTAAAAATTGGTAATTCTTCTGGAAAATTAACCTATGTTATCGATCAATCACTAACCTCCTTAAAATTATATGATAGTGGTAAGCTAACATCTATAAAAAAAGATAACAAGGAAATACCTTTACCAAAAATTGAAAATATTTGCATATGGATTATATTAGAAAGAGAGAAACATATAGAAGATGAACATGGTAATACTGATTTATCAAAACTAAACATGATATCACTAAAAGCAAGTATTGCAAATTGGTCTAGAGAAGTTCTACTTTCTGGAAAAAAACCAATTATTCGAATTAATTACACATATAAAAACAATTAAATATAGTAATGTAAAGTATATAAATTTATATAAGAACACTAAAAAACCTGCATCTCGTGCAGGTTTTTCAATATTATATATTATTTAAATAGTTTAGAGAAATAGTTTTTAACAACGTGATTTTTAATTCTTGATAATGTTGTGTTGCTTGAATCGAATCTGTCCTTTTTAGCCCAACCTGGTTGAGAATCTGCTTGATTAGTTGTTAAATATGAATAGTAATTTACACACATGTTTTTGTTCCTCCTTAGTATTTTATATCCCTTTTGTTACTTATATTATATGTAAGAAAGTTTAAAAATTATATGTGTTTATATCATGAGAATATTGCATACATTTGTGCATAATGCACAATAGTTGATATAGTTTAAAACTATAGCAAAGTGCTTATTTTTTGTATTATTCAAACTATACTTTGATTGATAAAATAAAGACATAGTTTGAAAGGAATGAATGATATGAGTCAATTAAATAGATATGAATTTGTAGGAAGTTTTTTACGTCCTGAAAGATTAAAAGAAGCTAGAAAAAATTATGAATTAAATAATATAACTAAAGAAGAACTTACAAAAGTAGAAGATGAATGTATTGTAGAACTTGTAAATAAACTAAAAGAATTAGGTTATCATACAATTACAGATGGTGAATTTAGACGTTCTACTTGGCATTTAGACTTTATGTGGGGATTTAATGGGGTTGAACATAAAAAGACTGTAGATGGAAACCAAACGTTTGATGGTGAAGCTGCAATGATTGATGATACTTTTATGACAGGAAAGATTTCTTGTAAAGATCATCCTTTTGTAGAACATTTTAAATTTGTTAAAGCATTAGAAGATGAAAATACTGTTGCTAAACAAACAATTCCATCACCAGGTCAATTTTATGCTTTCTTTACAGGAGCTGATTTATTAGATAAAACATTAGGTTTCTATGGTAGTGAAGAAGCTTTTGGGGATGATGTTGTTAAAGCATACAATGAATTTGTTCAAGAAATTTATAATGCTGGATGCCGTCAATTACAATTTGATGATTGTGTATGGGGTGGTATGGTTAATCCTGAACTTGCTGTAAGTTTAACAGGAAGAAAAGGAAAAGAATTAGAAAAATATAAACAACTATTATTAGATTTAAATAATAAAGTTGTTGCAAGTGCACCTAATGATTTAACAATTAATACTCATGTGTGTAGAGGAAATTATCATTCTACTTACTTTAGTTCAGGAGCTTATGATGGTGTAGCTGATTTACTATTCGGTGAAGAAAATGTAAATGCTTATTTCTTAGAATATGATGATCATCGTTCTGGTGGTTTTGCTCCATTAAAGAAAGTATCAGGAGATAAGAAAGTTGTTTTAGGTCTTATTACAACAAAGAAACCTGATTTAGAAGATAAAGAACTTGTTAAAAGAAGAATTTATGAAGCAACTAAATATATTCCTTTAGAACGTTTATATTTAAGTCCTCAATGTGGTTTTGCTTCATGTGAAATTGGTAATAAATTAACTGAAGAACAACAATGGGCTAAACTTAAGCTCGTTAAAGAAATTGCTGAAGAAGTATGGGGATAATCAAGGAAATATTTTCTTAAAAAATGGATGTCTTGGCTAATAAAAAATTAGTTTAACATCCATTTTTTTATTAAATATTCTATACAATATGTCATCAAATAGAAAATATTAATTATTCGGTAAAAAAAGACTATTTTTTATTACAATAAATTATATAATTAGGATAACTTAATTTATTTGAAAGGATTACTTTATGAATATTCAAAATATAAAAGACTTGATTGGTGAAACAACTGAATACGATAAAAAAGAAAAATTAGAAAAGAAAAAACCAAAAAGTTGGTGCAAAAGCATTAGTGCGTTTGCAAATGGTTCTGGTGGAGCATTAATTTGGGGAATAAATGATAATGATGAAATTATTGGGGTAGAAGATGTTAAAAATGATTCTGAAATAATTAGTGAACAAATTAAAACTTGCCTAAATCCAATACCTAATTTTGACTTAAAAATTAAAAAAATAGATGAAAAAAATCTTATAATTTTAATTGTGTATGCTGGTGAGCAAACTCCATATTACTACAGTAAAGATTCGGCACTCATAGCGTATCATAGAGTAGGAAATGAAAGTGTTCCTGTAAATCCAGCTAAATTACAAGAATTAGTTCTTAAAGGAAGTGTTTCATCATTTGATAATCTTAAATCAAAATATTCATTTGATGACATGTCATTTACAAAATTAAGATCGATTTACAAAATCCAAACAGGACGTAATTTTGAAGAATCTGACTATGAATCATTCGGTATAATTGATGAAAATGGATTTTTAACAAATGCTGGCGCATTACTTGCGGATGAATCTCCAATCCGTCATTCTCGTCTTTTTTGTACTCGCTGGAATGGATTAGACAAAGCTCCAGGTATAGTTGATGCTATTGATGATAAAGAATATAATGGTGGTTTGATTAATCTTTTACAATCAGGAATCGAATTTGTAAATAATAATTCAAAGAAAATGTGGAAAAAAACTCATAATAGTAGAATTGAAATGCCCGATTATCCAGAACGTGCAGTATTAGAAGGAATTGTTAATGCGTTAATTCATAGAAACTATCTTGAATTGGGCAGTGAAGTTCATATTGATATGTTTGATAATAGATTGGAAATATACTCTCCTGGTGGTATGTGCGATGGAAGTAGAGTTCAAGATAGAGATATAATGAAAGTACCATCCAGAAGAAGAAATCCATTTATTGCTGATATTTTTAATCGATTGAAGTTTATGGACCGTCGAGGTAGTGGTTTTAAAAAAATTTTGAGTGATTATAGAGATAATGAATTTTATATAAAAGAATTAGACCCTATATTCTATTCTGATAATGATTCATTTCTACTAATCTTAAAGAATATTAATTACTATTATGATATTACCGATACTTATAAAAGAACTGCTAAAAAAACACAACAAAATATAGTTAAAATAATTGCTTATTTAACTGATCATAATGGTGCAACTTCGAAAGAAATCGCAAATATTCTAAACTTAAGTACTTCTAGGACACGTTCTATCCTCAATCAAATGAATAACATACATTCTACTGGAGAAAATAACGGAAAAAGATATTGGCTTGATAAAAAATAAAAAACAAGCGACCCGGCTTAAAAAACAAGCGACCTAGAATTTAATTTCTTCCATTTGACTTGTTTTTTAGCCATTTTTACTTATCTTTTTATCAATAAAATTATTTTAATAAAAACAAGCGACCTGGCTTAAAAAACAAGCGACTTAGCAAAAAAAACAAGCAACCTTGAATTTATAGTCTCTCATTTTCCTTGATTTAAGCCAATTTCACCCAGTTTTTACTAATTAATAAAAACAAGCGACCCGGCTTAAAAAACAAGCGACCCGGCTTAAAAAACAAGCGACATAACTTAAACATAGCAATAATTTTTTAAACAAATATAATAATCTTTAACAATTCTTATCAAAAGAAAAGGAGAATAACATTGATAATATCCGTGTTTTCTCCTTTTTGTGTTTTGTAATGAATATGCGTACACTATTTAACAATATGCATATGAGGGTAAGGTATTTCAATACCTTCCTTTTTAAATTCAGTCACTAAATCTTTACGAATATCTGCAAGTAATTGGAAACCTTGTACATTGTCTTCACTAGTGATTGTTGCTCTTAATTGAATACTGCTATCTTTTAAATCAGAAACAATCACAGGAACAAGTGCATCATTTTTATCTTTTCTTCCATCAATGAATAAAGGATGTTTGACAACAAGATCTTGAATCACTTTGATAGCTTGATCAATATCACTTTCATAAGAAATATCGATATAAAGATAATTAGCTTTAACATGTTCAATTTGTGAAATGTTTTCAATAATCGCTTTATTCATAATATCATTAGGAACAATCATTTGTGTCTTTTCTAATGTTTCAATAACACTATGTCTAAGTGAAATATCAATAACAGTCCCTCTAACATTATGTCCTGTAACAACAATAAAATCACCAATCTTATATGGCTTATAAGCCATAATCATTGCACCATTGATAAGATTACCAGCTGCTTCTTGACTGGCAAGCCCAATAACTACTGCAACGATTCCTCCAGATGCAAGTAGGGCAGTCGCAAATGATTTTAAAAACTTCACTTCACTACAAATAATTGCTAAAAAGATTGTTACTAAAATAATCTTTTTAATTCTTTTTTGAAAAACATGATTTTCTGGCCATTTCTTTTTAATAAATTTATTTAATAATTTATTAACTGCAATTAAAACAATTCCTGCAATAATAATTGAAATAACGCCATTAATAATTCCATTCACAAATAAATTATCAATTTGTGTAAAAACTTTTTCCATTCAATTTACCTCTTTTTATAATACTTTGAAAAAATATATAAGAATACAGCTTGCATGGCACCAACAATAGAAACCATCAAACATCCATAACAAATCCAATAAAGAATAATATTTCCTGTATTGATCGCATTCAATATAAAGAAAACAACAAAAGCAATAAGAGCTACATTCCTTGTATACTTAAAAAAACAATAAAATCTTTGTGCTAATATCTCATTTGTATTCATCTTATTTACCTATGCAAAAGCGTTTAAATAACTCATCTAATAAATCTTCTTTTGCTTGTTCTCCTAATATTTCTTTTAAACATGACCAACTATCATAAAGATCTTCTACAATTAAATCAGCAGGAACAGACATCTTCATCGCATCAATAGCTGTTTGTAAAGAAACAGCTGCTTTTTCTAATAATTGTGTTTGTCTCGCATTTGTAAGATAATATTCTTCTTGATTGCTCATAAGTCCTAAATTAAATTTCTTTTTGATTTCTTTAGTAAGAGCTAAAATATCTTGTTCCTTAGCAGATATTTCAATTCCTTCTAAATCAACTTTCTTACCTAAATCAGCTTTATTAATAATAATGATACGATTTGTATCTTCTGTAAGTTCTAAAAGTTTTTGATCTTCTTGATCAAGTTCTTTACTTCCATCAATGACTAATAAAACAAGATCTGCCTTTTTAATCATTTCCTTAGATTTTTCTACTCCAAGACTTTCTACAATATTATCAGTTTCTCTAATTCCAGCAGTATCAATCATATTTAATAAAATACCATCTACTGTTACCGATCCTTCAACGACATCTCTTGTTGTTCCAGCAATATTTGTAACAATCGCTTTTTCTTCTTTTAACATCGCATTTAATAAACTTGATTTACCTACATTTGGTTTACCAATGATTGCTGTTTGAATTCCATCTTTTAATAATTTAATATTTTTAGAATCTTCAATGATCTTATTCATTTTTTCAATTAAAGAAGTAGACATTGGTAAAAGCTTATCTGCTGTAAGTTCTTCAACATCTTCATATTCAGGATAATCAATATTCACTTCAATTTGCGTAATAATTTGAATTAAATCTTCCTTTAAATCTTTAATAAAATGACTAATACTTCCTTGAATACCTTTTAAAGCAAGAGAAGAGGCATAACTATTTTTAGCTGTAATAATATCACTAATTGCTTCGGCTTGTGATAAATCAATACGCCCATTTAAAAACGCACGTTTACTAAATTCTCCACGTTCAGCAAGTCTTGCTCCATGATGTAAACAAATATCAACAACTCTATTTGTAATATAAACACCACCATGACAATTGATTTCTACCATTTCTTCTCCAGTAAAAGTTCTTTTACCACGATAGATGTTCACTAATACTTCATCTACTTTTTCACCATTATCTTTTATATAACCATATGTAATGGTATGACTCTCTTTATTTATAATCTTTCCTGTAAAAAATTGTTGAACAAATTCAATAACATCTTTTCCTGATAAACGGATAATTGAAATGGCTGCTTCTAGTCTAGAAGTCGCTACTGCAACAATAATATCATCATTCATTTTCATACCACCTTTCTTATTGATACTATCTTAATTTCTTATTTTTATCAACATATAACTCATTCATTATAACAAATATTTTTTATTTTTGATATATGATTTATTTCGATTGATTTCTATATTTTATTCATATATCATTATGTACAAATAGGGGTGGAAAAATGAAAAAACTGAATAAAAAAGTTCCTGTAATGGTTGGTGCAATTATAGGTTTGATATTATTTATTTATATCATTTTATGTTTTCTAGCATCAGGTAATGGATTTATCAAGAACATGACAATTAATGGCATAAAGGTCAATAATATGTCTAAAGATGAGATTGTTTCAAAGCTTGAAAAACAGTATCAAAAGGATGAAAAAAAGCTTGTATTGAACTTATCATTAAATGATCAAAAGTATCAAATAGATATGAAAGATAATGTTAAGGTCAATATTAAAGAACAAGTCAATGAGATTCAAAAGAAATATAATAATTTCTTTACTAAAGGATATCATTATTTATTACAACATAATGAAAATATTTCAATTGACATCAAAGATAAAAAGACTTTAAACCAAGAAATCAAAAAATCAGGTATTTTAGATTATTCAACTTTAGTACCTACAACATATAAAGTTGAAAAAACAAAAGTCATTTTTACTAAAGGTAAAAGTGGTGAAGCTGTTAAACAAAAAGATGTTTATAACACTATTGAAAATGCTTTAAATCAATATGATTTTAAGAAAACATTAGCGATTGAACCTTCATCTGTTTCTGAAGATGAAAGTGTTATGAAAACTATTTATAAGACTTTATCTAAAGAAGGTAAAAATGCAACTTTAGATAAAAATAATGATTATAAAATTGTAGCTGAACAATATGGAGCTAAATATAATTTAGATGATTCAATTAGTGCTTTTAATAAAGCAAGTGAAGGTAGTACTTTTGAAGTAAAAGCTAAAGCAATTATTCCAAGTATTACAAAAGAAGATTTAAAAAAGAATTTATTTAAAGATGTTTTAGGAGAATATACAACAACTGTTAATGGGACTTCAGTAAGAAGAAATAACGTTAGACTTGCTGGTGAAAAATGTAATGTGATCTTACTTCCTGGTGAAGAATTCTCTTACAATCAAACAGTAGGAAAAAGAACAAAGGAAAATGGATTTGGTGAAGCTGGTGCTTATTCCAACGGTGAAACTGTTCAAGAAGTTGGGGGTGGCGTTTGTCAAACTTCTTCAACATTATATAATGCTGTTGTTCTTGCAAATCTAGAAGTAACTCAAAGAACAAATCATACGTATATTTCAAGTTATGTACCTATCGGAAGAGATGCAACTGTTTCTTGGGGTGGTCCTGATTTTAAATTTAAAAATAATCGAGATTATCCAATTAAAATTGAAGCAACTTATGCTGGTGGTAAATTAACATGTAAAATTATTGGAACTGATGTAGATGGAAGTTATGTGAAGTTTACAAGTGAAAGAACAGGGGATGTCGCATATAATACAAAATATGAAAATGATGATACAATTCCTGAAGGTCAACAAGTAACTAAACAAGCTGGTTCTAATGGTGGTAAAGCTGTTTCTTATCGTTTAGTTTATGATAAAAATGGTAAATTGATTTCTAAGAAAAAAGAAGCTAGTAGTTATTATAAAGGTCATGAAGCAATTATTGCTGTAGGAACAAAAAAGGTTGAACAACAACCTGCTCAACCAGAGGCAACACCTGCCTCTCCAGATACAACAATTCCTGCTCAACCTACAACAGAAACCCAACAGTAAAAAATGAGTGGATTGCCACTCATTTTTTTATAAGTATTGTAAAGTTTTTAAGATATAAAGCCACATAGTAATTGAAAAACCACTCATTAAGGTCGTTAACATAACAACTGTACTTGTAAGAACACCTTCATGTCCCATGTTTTTAGCCATGACATAACATGATACTGTAGTGGCCGATCCAAGCATAACAAGGATTGCTATCAGTTGTTCTTGTCTAAAGCCAAGAAATATAGCAAGTGGTAGAAAAAGCGCACAAAAGCCAAATAATTTAATAATTGAAGCACATACAGCAGGTTTTAAATCTCCTAAAGCTTTTTTATAATTAAATGTTGCTCCCATGGCCATTAAACCTAATGGTGTTGCTACATTTCCAATTGAAGTTACTGTTTTATCTAACATTGTTGGCATTGGTAAATGAAGTAATGACCAAACAAGTCCAACGACGATTCCAATTAAAATAGGATTTGTAACAATACCTTTTAATGTTTTCATCCACATTTCTTTACTTAATCCTTTTCTTTCAGGTGAAAAGAAAGAAAGGACTACGACAGCCATAATATTATATAAAGGCACACTTCCAATAATCATTAAAGGAGCCATGGTTGCTTTTCCATAGACATTTTGAATTAAAGCAATTCCTAATAATGCAGCTGAACTACGATAACTTGCTTGAATAAATTCTCCCTGATTCTTTTTATTCTTTAATAAAAAAGAAAGAATCGTTACCAGGACAATACTTAAAATTGTAATAAAAAAACAAAATAAAACAAACTTTGTATCCCAAATTTCCTTAAAATCTAAAGTTGCTAAATCCTTAAATAATAATACAGGCAACGGAATTAAAAATACAAACTTATTCATTTTTGATGCAAAAACATCATCAATAATTCCTAATTTTTTAAATAACATGCCTAAAACAATCATCGCAAAAACAGGAACTGTCGCATTTAAACTAAAAATTAAATTTTCCATCATTTCCTCCTAAAGAAAAAACCGCATCAGCGGCTTAATCTACATATGAGATTGTCATATATCTATTTTTTCCTTCGCCTTTAGATTCAGTTTTTAAATGATCCATCTTAGCAATCTCTTGATGCATCACTTTTCTTTCATCTGCAGGCATTGGATCTAATTTTAAATCAGCTTTTGTTCTTAAAACTGTTTTACCAAAACGTCTTGCCATACTTGCAACTTTTTTATAACGTTCTTCTTTATAACCATTGATATCAACGCTTACTTCTAAACGTTTTTTAAATGTTGTACTGACAGCGTTTTTAACAATTAAGTTAATTGCTCTTAAAATAACTCCAGCTTTACCAATCAAAATAGAATTATTACTTGTATTAATATTACAATAAATTCTTCCATCTTGAACATATGAAACTGTTTCAACTTCAAATTCCATATCAGTTAAGATTTTTCTAACAAAGCTTTCAATATATTCTTGAACCATTTCTACTGTCCAACAAACAATTTCAGCTTTTTTACTAAATAAACCTTTTGTTTCTAAAGTCACTTCATAATTTAATTGATCAACTGTTACACCTAAATCAAGACAGGCATTATTTACAGCATCTTCAACTGTTTTTGCAGTATATGTTTTCATATCAATACCTCTATTTATTTTTATTTTGTCTCTTAGTTAAATAATTTGTATTTGCTTGATCAACTTCTTTTTGTGCTTTTTCAACATGGTAAATATAGATATACCAAGTTCTAACAATTGTAATAATGTTTGTTGTCATCCAATAAAGTGACATTGCTGCTGGCATGATAGCCGCAAAGTAAATGATAAATAATGTCATGAAGTTATTCATCATATTCATTGATTGCATTTGTGATGTTTCTCTATATTTTGGATTTCTTCTTGACATGATTGTATTGATTTTCATCGCAAAATATTGAGTTAAAGCAACAATTGCAAGTAATACAATATAAGCTATTTCAAATTTAAATACGTGATCGATAGGTTTAGCACCTAAGTTAATACCAAACATGTTTGTTTGATATAAAATTTCAATACGTTGAACCGCTTGCCACATTGCAAACATAATAGGTAATGTTAAGAATGTTGTAAACGAAGCTAACATACTAACATCATTTTTCTTATATAAAGCTTGAATTTCAGCAGACATTCTCATTTGAGATGTTTGATCTTTTCTTCCTTTATATTTATTTTGAATTCTTTCTAATTCTGGTTGAATCAATTGCATCTTTTGTTGAGAAACAGTTGATTTAATCATAATTGGTAAAATGATGATATTAATTAAAATAGTAATTAAGATAACACCTAAAGCGATATTATTTAATAAAACATCTCCTAAATAAATAATACTTTTAGAAATAGGGATAACTAATAAGAAATCAAAAATCCCTGATTTCATAGTCCAAGGTGTATTTAAGTTAATTGCTCTTTTCGCAATTAATTTACCGCTTGAATCTAAGTTTGCTGTACATCCAGTTAAGGCAACAACAAATAAAACTAAACAAATAATTTTAAAATATTTTTTAGTTTTGTTATCTAAGATCATCTGCTGATCTCCTTTCTATTTACTTTTTTATATAAGTACTCTAATTCTTTTTTATTTTCTATATATGTATGATTTAAGAAATTTTTTCTTACAATTACAATATAGTCAACTTCTTCATCAAAATGAAAACATTCTTGAATCATCATACGTAACTGTCTTTTAATCTTATTTCTAGTAACAGCGTTTCCTAATTTTTTGCTTACTGAAATACCAACACGTCCATGCCCAATTTGATTTTCATCTTTATAAATAATAAAACAAGAATTCGCAAAACTCTTTTTTCTAGCAATGATCTTGCTAAAATCTTCATTTCTTTTTACTCTAAATTCTTTTTTCATAAAATTTTAGAAAAAAATCCACCGAAAAAGTGGATTTTACATTAAGCAGTTAATACTTTTCTTCCTCTTTTACGGCGACGTGCGATTACTTTTCTTCCTCCAACAGTTGCCATTCTAGCTCTAAAACCATGAGTTTTTGCTCTTTTTCTTTTATTTGGTTGATATGTTCTTTTCATATTTTACACCTCCAAAATTTTTATCTTTTTATACAAATAACATATGCTCCTATATCTTATAGGAATTATCGTGACAAGTCAATTCTAAATTCTAGATTTCTACTCTTAA
>CAVESC010000092.1:0-11879 GCA_963618275.1 Bacteroidaceae bacterium | reverse complement strand
TATCGTGCCATCCAACGCTATGCCAAAGAATTCCATATCCAACCTGGTACTGACAATTATTTATTCAGCTTCAGGTCCTTGACTAAAACATGCAATGAAACCATTCGTAGACATTTTAATTTCTACAAAAAGAAAGCTGGTATTCCCGATACCTATACTTTTCATTGTCTTAGGCATACTTATGCCGTCAACTTCCTCAGAGCTGGTGGCGATATCCTTGATCTTAAATATCGCCTTGGTCATGGTTCTTTAGCTTCTACTTCAAGATATCTTCATTTTGCCAGAAACATGATGAACACAAATATTTCTTATATCGATACTCTTATAAAGGATGGTGTTTTAGATGAAAAATAATATCCAGATCATTATGAACAGTGAACGTGATTCTTTTCTTGAAAATAATTATCTTGATTCTAATGAACTTAAGGCTTTCAATTACATAGCTGCATGTGGCAGTGACACTTTTGGTTTCAACTCCTACAGATGTGAGGACTGTGGGCGTACCTTCATTCATTACAACTCCTGTGGCAATAGAAACTGCCCCTCTTGTCAATATCACGCAAGAGAAGACTGGATCAATAAATTCAGTAGTTTCCTTTTGGATATTCCTTATTTCCATATTGTTTTTACTGTACCTGACAGTTTGAACAATATATTTTTAAGCAACAAGAAGAAAATGTATGATCTTCTTTTTAAAGCTTCATCTCAAACTCTTTTACAGGCTTCTCTGCCTCTTTACGGTCAAATTGGTTTTTCTTCCATACTTCATACTTGGGGACAAAATCTATGGTTCCATCCTCATGTTCATATGATTGTTTCTGGTGGTGGTATTTTCCAATCCAATGGACAAAACATTTTCAAAAAGTCACCGGCTAATTTTCTGGTATCGGTCAAAGTACTTTCTCGTCTGTTTCGTGGTAAATTTATTGATTCGATGAAAAAGCTTGAACTTGTTGATTCAGATAACAACATCATTGACTTTCTTGATGAATCCTACAAATCATTGGTCGATGAACTCTATTCAAAAGAATGGATTGTTTATTCAAAGGAACCCTTTGGAAACAATCAGGCCGTTCTCAACTATATTGGTCGTTATTCTCACAGGGTCGCTATTTCAAATTCCAGAATCTTAAATTATGACGAGAACCGTCATACGGTTACTTTTAGATACAAGGACTATAAAGATCACTCCAAACAAAAAGAGATGACCCTCAATGCATGTGAATTCCTCAGAAGATTCATGCTGCATATCCTGCCATCTCGTTTTATCAAGATTCGACATTATGGTTTTATGTCCAATAGTAACCGAAAGACCAAGATACCATTATGCCGAATATTGTTGAATCAGTCCCCACCACAGGATGATTCATTGGTCAGTGACCAGAAGAAGCAGGATGCCTGTCATTGTCCAAAGTGCCATGGCAAACTGATTCTGACTTCACGATTCCCACATCGAAAATCATTTCTTCCTCTAAATTCCTCCTGAAATCTTCAAAACTGAATAGCTCTTCTTATTTGGGGAGGGGGCCACTACGCTCATTTTAACATCAAATGATATTTCATCAACTGTATTTATCATAAAAATACATAAAATCAGATGATGATATTCATTTTTTGACAGGAAAGCCATCATAAAAATTACATACGTTTTAGTACAATGAAACTTAATTCAAATTTCTATGTTAATAAAGAACTTCGTTTATATACTGATATTTTTGAAGTTCTTTTCTTTTTCTCTTTGAAATTTGTTTAAGTTTATAACTTATTATATCATAACCGTTATTTTTAAACTACTATTTTCAATATAATTTACATTGTGTTATTTATTAATTGACACAGTGTAAATTATAAACTATAATAGTATCCGTAAAGGAGGAACTTTCATGGAAGAAAATAAAATGGCAACAGCGCCTATTAAAAAACTTATTTTAACAACAGGAATCCCTTTAATGATTTCCTTATTAATTAGTAATCTATATAACTTTGTTGATAGTATCTTTGTGGCACATATTTCTGAAAAAGCGTTAACTGCCCTTTCTCTTGCCAATCCGATCCAAGTATTAATGTCGGCTTTAGGAATGGCAAATGCGGTAGGTTTAAATGCCGCTATTTCTAAAGCCTTAGGAAAAAAGGATCAAAAGGAAGTTGAACAAACGGCAACCAGTGCTATTTGGCTTGCTTTTATTTTTTGGCTTATTCTAGCAACACTTTCTTTATTTATTTTAAAACCTTATTTTTTATCTCAATCAAATCATGATTTAGAGATTACTAACTATGGTATTTCTTATTTAAGAATTTGTATGCTGGCTTCTTTAGGAGTGATGGGACAATGGGTCTTTGATCGTTTTACTATTTCTAGTGGAAAGACACATTTATTTTTAATTACTTTATCTTCAGGAGCCATTGTGAATATTATTTTAGATCCGATCTTTATTTTTGGTTACTTTGGTTTACCACAAATGGGAATTGCAGGAGCAGCCATTGCGACAATCATTGGACAATTTGTCGGGGCTACTATGGGAATTATCATTAATAAAAAATACAACAAAGAAATTCCTATTCATTTTTCTTTCGTTCCTAATTTTAAATGTGTAAAGAATATTTTAAGTGTTGGTGTGCCTTCAGGAATTGCCCAAGCCATGCTTTCTATGATGGGCATTTATGTTAATAGTATCCTTATTCATTTTTCTTCAACGGCCGTTGCCGTCAATGGTGTATTGGTAAAGATTCAATCATTAATTCTTGTTCCTATTTGGGGCTTAAATAATGGACTTGTTCCTTTAGTCGCTTATAATTATGGAGCGCATCAGTTAAAAAGAAGTTTTGATAGTTTAAAATGGTCGTTGATTTATGAATATGGTATTTTTATTATTTTACTTATTTTATTAGAGTTATTCCCTAGCAAAGTCCTCTATTTGTTTGATGCTTCTAAACATATGTTACAAATGGGTGTTCCTGCTATGCGTATTTTAGGATTTGCTTATTTAATAAGTATTGTATCCCTTGCTTTATCTTCTACTTTCCAAGGATTCTCTAAGGGATTACAAGCAATGATTTTAACATTATCAAGACAAGTTATTTTATTATTTATCTTTTTAACATTCTTTAAATCATTTAATCAAATTAATCTTATTTGGTTTGCTTATATTTTAGCGGAAGTATGTTGCTTACCAATTGGATATATGATGTATCAAAAAATAAAAAAGAAAGTAATTGAGGAAATATCATGAATCAATATGTACTCATTTCCGGTCAATACAAAAGACTCGGAAATCGTCTTAAAGAAATTCAAGAAGCATTACAATTAAAGAATCTTCAAATAAAACCACCCATGTTTATTTTGAAGTCGATATGAATTTATCAAAATTAGAAACAATTAGACAAGTTAAAATAAAAATGTATGAAGATAAAAAGCACCTGGGAACTCTTTTTCCAAATCTATCCTGTAGAAAATGGAAAAATCGATTATCTTCCTTACATGTCTGAAAACAGTAAAAAAGCAAAATATAACTATTATAAAGGAGAGTAAGCTTATGAAAACAATTGTGATTACGGGAGCATCATCTGGTATTGGTAAAGCTACTGCTAAATACTTTGCCTCAAAGGGATGGCAAGTTATTGCGACAATGAGAAATGTCGAAAAAGAAAAGGAGCTGAATCTTTTAGAAAATGTTGATCTTATTACTTTAGATGTTACTGATTCTAAAAGTATTGATCTTGCTTATCAAAGTATTCAAGAAAAATATCATAAAATAGATGTTTTATTAAACAATGCTGGTTATTGTTTATTTGGCCCTCTTGAACTTTCAAGTGAAAAACAAATCATTGATACTTACAACACCCTACTTGTTGGTTTAACACTTGTAACAAGAAAATTTATTCCTTTATTAAGAGAAAATAAACAAGGAACAATTATCTCTGTTTCATCTGTCGGTGGTGTTTTAACACTCCCTTTAACACCAACTTATCATGCTGCTAAATATGCAGTAGAAGGGCTTATGGAAGCTTTAAGTTATGAACTTGCCCCATTCAATATTGATTGTAAAATAATTGAACCTGGTGGTATTCAAACTGATTTTTGGAATCGTTCTTATCAAATGAGCGAAGGTATTGAAAACAGTGTTTATGAAAAAGAAGCAAAAGCTTATTTAGATCGTATGACTCAACCCGTTTCATCAAACCGTTCAAAACCTGAAGATGTTGCTGAAGTCATTTATGAAGCCGCAACAGATGGAAAACATCATTGGCGTTATACTGTTGCTTGTGATGAATTTATTAAATATCGTCAATCAATGAGTGATGATGAATGGTATGAAACAACATGTAAAAATTATATGAAGTAGCAAAAAAGAGATTTCACAATCAGAAATCTCTTTTTATTATTATCTTTACTTTATCTTAAAGCATGCTTGTCATTCCACCATCAATCACAAGTAATTGTCCTGTTGTATAAGTACAAGCATCACTTGCAAAGTAAATAAGTGCTCCGTTCATTTCACCTTCACGACCAAATCTCTTAAGAGCTACTCTGTTTTTTAAAACAAGAGAACCTGGTGCATCTAAAGCATCATGTGTCATTTCTGTATCATAAACACCTGGTGCAATCGCATTAACAAGAATACCATAAGGTGCTAGATCTCCAGCCATGGCTTTTGTAAGGTTAACAACCCCACCTTTAGCCGCAAAGTAACTTACTTGAGCAGGTCCAGCTTGGATACCACCAACCGATGAAATATTAATAATTCTTCCGTATTTTTGTTTCATCATAATAGTTGAAACTTCTCTCGCCATTAAGAAAACACCTTTTAAATCAGTATCTAAAACTTTATCCCATTGTGCTGTTGTATGATCATGAAGACCACTTGAGTATTCAACAACACCAGCATTATTGACAAGAATATCAATTTTTCCAAAATGATCGACAATAGCTTTAACTGCATTTTTAATACTTTCTTCATCTGTAACATCACATGAAACAGGTAAACAATCATGTCCATTTTGTTTTAATTCTTTAGAAAATTCTTCTAATCTTTCTTTTCTACGTGCAAGGATAGCGACATCGCATCCTTGTTCACTTAATGCTCTTGCAAATTGTTGTCCAAGTCCACTTGAAGCTCCTGTAACAACCGCTACTTTTCCTGTTAAATCAAAACTAATCATCTTTATTATCTCCTATTCCATCACACGAATTGCATGATATCCTTCATGAATTGCTGTTAAGATTTTTCTTGGTGCAACTGCATCTCCAATAACAGCAACTTCATCATATTTTTCATCTAATAAATCTTCTAATTGATTATTAGGTCTAAATCCAACAGCATTTAAAACAGTATCGCATTCAAGTATAATTGTTTGTCCATCTCTTTCAAATGTAACACTTGTTGGTGTAATATTTGTTACTTTAGCGTTTGCTTCAACTTTAACACCACAATCTTTAACCATTTTTCTTAAATGTTGATCATTATTTAAACAATGGTTCGCTGTAAATAAGATATCTGGACACATTTCTACTAATGTGACATCACCATCTTTTCCAGCAATATCGCAAGCGGCTTCTGTACCAGCAAGACCAGCACCAATAACAACAACTTTTTTACCAACTGTTGTTTGATGTGTTAAATAGTCACTGGCAAGAACTGTTGTATCAATACCTGGAATTGGTGGCATAGCAGGAGTTGAACCAGCAGCTAAGATAACTTTGTCATAATCTCCTTCAAGATTATCTTTTGTAATTGCTGTATTTAAATGAATATTGACCCCTAATTTTTGACATTGTGTTTCTAAGTATTTAATTAATTTTAAAACATCTGCTTTAAAATCAGGACCACCTGCAGGCCATAATGTTCCACCTAATTTATCTTCTTTTTCATATAAATCAACATCAAAACCTCGACGTTTTGCAGTAATGGCCGCCATCATACCAGCTGGACCTCCACCAATAACTAATACATTACGTTTTTGACCATTAGGAAGTGGTAAAGCATACGCTTTTTCTGCATAACATAATGGGTTTACTGCACAATAGTAGTGTTTTCCACTAAATCCAGCAAGTAAGCATTCATTACATCCAACGCATGGAGCGATATCTTCTTCTTGATGTGCTTTCACTTTTTTAGGCCAGTATGGATCAGCTAACATTTGGTGAGCAAGTCCTACATAATCCAAAATACCATCTTCAACGGCTTTTTTAGCCACTTCAGGATCTTTTAAGTTACCATCACCTAATACTGGAACACTTACAACATCTTTGATTGCTTTTTGAACATCAAGTTTATATCCTTCTTTACTATAAACAGTAGTGATAGCTTGGAACCATTCTTCATAACATCCCGTATCAACATGTAAAGCATCAACTCCTGCTTTTTCTAAGATTTTAGCCATTTCGATACCTTCATCAATGGTTCTAAAACCTTCTACTCTTTGATGTGGTGTAAATTTAACAAGCACTGGCATTGTATCTGGAACGTTCTTTTTAATTGCTTCAATACATTCCAAAGTAAAACGCATACGATTTTCAAGTGATCCACCATATTCATCTGTTCTATTATTCCATTGAACAGAATGGAATTGATCTAATAAATATCCTCCATATGCATGTAATTCAACACAGTCTGCCCCAGCATTAACAGCAAGTGAAGCACTGTATCCTACTTTTTCTACTAAGTAATGAATATCTTCTTTTGAAAAAGGTTTACAAATTAAATTTGGAAACCAGAATGCTCCTACACTACCTGCACTATAAGGTGGTGTAAAAGGATCGGTAAATTGTTGACGTCCTAAACCTGGTGATAATTGCACACACACTTTTGCTCCATAAGCATGACATCTTTCAATTAACATATTTAGTCTTTCTACATGATGGAAATCAGAAAGTTCTGTACATGGTCTTGGTTCATATTTTGTAGAAACAACGTTAGCACCTGTAATAATTAAACCAGCACCACCTTTTGCTCTTTCTTCAAAATAATCAATACCTTCATTACAATAAGCTCCATCAGCTTCTCCTGTCGTTCCCATAGGTGACATGAAAATTCTGTTTTTTAATTTCATTTTACCTATGTACGTCTTATCAAATAAACTCTTAGCCATTTTCTTTTTCCTCCTCATACCAAAGTAAATGTTTATTTAACTTAAGTAAATTATATAACCGTAAAAATAAATGTCAACGCTTTCACAAAATAAAAGTGAATTTTTTAACAAACCCTATCCTATTAAATCTATGGTATATTATTTCTAAGGAGAATTTTATGAAAATAACAAGAGAAGAAATATCACAAACTGCTGTTAAGCTTTTTTTAGATAAAGGTTACAACAACGTCACAATTCAAGATATTTGTAGCGAATTGCATATCACTAAACCTACTTTATATAAATACGTCAATAATAAGGAAGATCTTATTTTAGATCTTTATGATTCAACGATCAATTATCTTGTAAAAGACACCTATAAACTTGTTGATAGTGATAGTCACTATCAACAATTATTGATTGTCTTTTCAACATTGATTAAAGATACGAAAAAATATGGTTATGACTTATTTAGTCAAATGTTCATTGCGAATTTAAAAGAAAATCGTCATAGTTTTGATATGCGTGATAATCTTACAAAGCTTTGTATCATCATTATTAAAAAAGCCCAAGAACAAAAAGAAATTCACAATTTATCCAATCCAGAAATCTTATATCAAGCACTTGCTCATACCTTTACAGGACATGAAGCTTTATGGTGTATTAAAAAAGGAGAAAAGTGCTTCGATGAATCTTTCTATTTAAGCATGAATGCTTTATTAGAAGTAGATCCTGCTTATCAAGAATTATATAAAGAATATTTGTAAACAACTTATTTTATTGATAGAATAGTCGAGGTGATGAAAAATGCTTATAGAATGTTCAAATATAAAAAAATCATTTCAAGGAATTGATTTATTAAAAGATATTAGTTTTAAAGTAGATGATCATGATAAAATCGCCATCATTGGCGTCAATGGTGCTGGTAAAACAACTATCTTAAATATCTTAATTGGTGAAGATAGTTATGATAGTGGTGATTTATTTAAAAGTCGTGATTTAAATGTAGGTTATTTAAAACAACATCATGATTTAGATATGAATAAAACCATTTATGAATGTGTTTTAGAAGTCTTTGATCCACTGATTAAAATAGAAAATCGTATGCGTGAATTAGAAAGTATGATGTCTTATGATCATAGTGAACAAGTCATGAACGAATATGACGCTTTAACGCAAAGATTTAATGAAAAAGATGGATTTAGTTATCCAAGTCGTATTGTGGGTGTTTTAAAAGGAATGGGCTTTATTGAAGAAGATTTTCAAAAATATGTTCATGAATTATCCGGAGGTCAAAAAACAAGACTTTGTCTTGCCAAGCTTTTATTAGAAGAACCTAAACTTTTGGTTTTAGATGAACCAACCAACCATTTAGATAGTCAAGCGATTTCCTTTTTAGAAAACTATTTAAAAGGATATAAAAATGCTTTAATTGTGGTCAGTCATGATCGTTATTTTATTGATGTTGTTTCTAATAAAATTATTGAAATAGAAAATGGAAAAAGTCATAGTTATAATTGTCGTTATGAAGAATATTCTATTCAAAAAAGAACACAACGTGCTATTGATTTAAAACACTATATCAATCAACAAAAAGAAATTAAAAAAATACAAGAAAGTATTGATACATTAAAATCATTCAATCGTGAAAAAAGTATTAAACGCGCAGAATCTAAAGAAAAACAACTTGCAAAAATTGAACGTATTGATCGACCAGAAAACTTACCTAGTGCTATCACTGTTCAATTTACACCAGCCATTGAATCAGGATACGATGTTTTAAAAGTCAATGATTTATCAATGCGTTATGATCAAATCGTTTTTGAACATTGTAATTTGGATATTAAAAAAGGAGAACGTGTAGCGATTGTTGGTGAAAACGGAGTTGGTAAAACCACTTTATTTAAAGCTCTTGTGGGTCAATTACCAATTGAACATGGTAAAATTCGTTTTGGTAGTCACGTAGAAATGGCGTATTACGATCAAGAACATGAATCTTTAAATTATAATAAAACGATTTTTGATGAAATCAGTGATTGTTATCCACGTATGACCAATCAAGAAATAAGAAGTACTCTAGCCATGTTTAACTTTAGAGGTGATGATGTCTTTAAAGATATCTCTATGCTCTCTGGTGGAGAAAGAGGTCGTGTTGTTTTAACAGAAGTTTTATTAAAACAAGCTAACTTCTTAATTCTTGATGAACCAACTAACCACTTAGATATTTCTTCTAAAGAAGTTTTAGAAGAAGCTTTAAGAAGTTTTGAAGGAACAATTTTATTCATTAGCCATGACCGTTATTTTATTAATAAAATTGCAACACGTGTAATTGAAGTCCAAAAAGATCAATGTCTTTCTTATAATGGTAATTATGATGATTATTTAAATCAAAAAACACCTGTTGTGGAAACAACACAAAAGGTGGTTACCGAAGCTAAACAAAAACAGATCATTGATAAAAAAACAAAGAATGAAATTAAAAAACTTGAAAGAACCATTGATTCTTTAGAAAAAGAAATCAATTCTTTAAAAGAAGAACTAACAAGTGAAGAAGTCATGAATAATTATAAAAAATATAATGAAATTACGGATTCGATTGATGAAAAAGAAATGGAATTAATGGAAATCATGGAAAAATGGGAACAGTTACAATCTTAACTGTCCCCATTTTTTTCATAATATAAAAAAAATCAATATTTTCATATTATTTATGTATAATACTCTTGAATTTAAGGAGGATATTTAAAATATGTTACACAAAACTTTAAAACCATTTCCTAAAGATTTCCTTTGGGGAGCAAGTACAAGTGCTTATCAAGTAGAAGGTGCAAGTTTAGAAGATGGAAAAGGTCCATCATGTCAAGATGTTAAAGTTGTACCAGAAGGAACTTCTGATTTAAAAGTCTGTGCAGATCAATATCATAGATATAAAGAAGATATCGCTTTAATGGCAGAAATGGGATTCAAAACTTATCGTTTCTCAATTTCTTGGTCAAGAATTATTCCTGAAGGAACAGGAGCTATCAACCCTAAAGGGATTGAATACTATAACAATGTTATCAATGAATGTTTAAAATATGGAATTGAACCATTAGTAACCATGTTCCATTTCGATATGCCTGCAGCATTAGATGAACGTGGATCATGGGGAAACAGAGAATCAATCGATTGGTTCTTAAACTTCGCAAAAGTTATGTTTGAAAACTTTGGTGATCGTGTTAAATATTGGTTAACAATCAATGAACAAAATATGTTAACTTTAGTTGGACCAGTTATTGGAACATTAATGATTCCTGAAGGATGTACAAATGTTTTAAAAGAAACTTACCAACAAAACCACCATATGTTAGTAGCACAAGCAAAAGCTATGGCTTTATGTCATGAAATGTTACCAGGTGCTAAAATTGGACCAGCTCCAAATATCTCATTAGTTTACCCAGCAAGCTGTAAACCAGAAGATGTTTTAGCTGCTCAAAACTACAATGCTATTAGAAACTGGTTATACTTAGATATGGCTGTTTATGGTGTTTATAACAACTTAGTATGGGCTTATTTAGAAGAACATGATGCTTGTCCTGAATTTGGTGAAGGTGATGCAGAAGCATTAAAGAACGGTCATCCTGACTTCATCGGTTTCAACTATTATAATACTGCTACTGTAGAAGCAAGTGATGGAACTGAAGAATTAGATCCAGGTGCAGATCAACAAACTGCTCGTGGTGAAGCTGGTGTTTATAGAGGATATAAAAACCCTAACTTACCAACTACTGAATTTGGTTGGGAAATCGATCCTATAGGATTTAGAGCAACTGTTCGTGAAATGTACTCAAGATATCGTTTACCAATGATCGTTACTGAAAATGGTTTAGGTGCTTATGATACTTTAACTGAAGATGGTAAAGTTCATGATCAATACAGAATTGAATATCTAAGAAAACATATTGAACAAATTCATTTAGCTATTACTGATGGATGTGAAATGATGGGATATTGCCCATGGTCAGCAATTGACTTAATTTCTACACATGAAGGTATGGTTAAACGTTATGGATTTATTTATGTTGATAGAGATGAATTTGATTTAAAAACATTAGATCGTTATAAAAAAGATTCATTCTATTGGTATAAAAAAGTCATCGCATCAAACGGTGAAGATTTAGCTGATTAATGAAAATCGAGTCTACTAAGACTCGATTTTTTTATATGTACTGAATTGGAAATTTTCACAAAAACGAATAACACGACCAATATAGAACGCTGAAAAAACAGTTCCTACTCCGATACCATAAATCGGGCTACGACAAACAAGACAAACAATAATAGTTGATAAAATCATCGAAATATCAAAACAATTCTTACAAATAGAATAAGGCTTATGTAAAACTTCTGAAATACTTAAAACAAGCCCATCTACTGGTGTCATAATTAAATCTCCTTTAATCATAAAATAGACCCCTATTGCACAACATGTATTTCCTATTAATAAAACAATAATTTGTGTATAAATATTAAGACTCATAGATGGTATTAAATATTGATACAAATCAACAAGAAACCCAAAGATAAAGGAAAATGGTATTTCTAAAATAAATTTCACACTTATTTTTCTTTCAATAATGATTTGTATTAAAACAAATAATAAATAAAACACGATATTTGCTTGTCCAAAAGTTAAAAAACATAAAGAACTTACAGCATAAGGAAGGGTACTAAAAGCTCCTACTCCTAAATTAGATAATGTATTGCATGTAATTCCTAACACTAAAATATTCATTCCTAATAAATAATAAACATATCTTTTCATATCATCC
>CAVESC010000091.1:0-12014 GCA_963618275.1 Bacteroidaceae bacterium | reverse complement strand
TCATTTTTTGAGACATTATTTCTATTTAACTGGTACTAAATTTATACTAGCACTACCTTCATCTCCATGGAATTACGATTTCCAATTATGAGACTATTCTCGATTTCGAACTGTTCAAACATTGCTTATGATGAGTAAACATCATATAAACATTAGGTCCTTCAGTATTGTGTGTCCTACCTACTACGACCTCAGCTGACTTCTTGTGACAAACCTTTTTCGACCAACGGTACCATTACTGTTTTTAAAGTTTACTGGAATTCGTTGTCCACAAGACCTCCCGGGGTAATTCACTAATCCTTTTTTCTTTCATAACGTCTTGATTTACTGTCTTGGTTTTACGTTTACCTTCTGGACTTCGATTTGTGCTGCAATCTCATCCACCATTTAGCCTAATATCAAGTTTCTGTTCGTACGCTCAAAAGAATCACTACACCACTTCCTCCATCCTTGCCATCACTGACAACGACTTGTGGTTCGTTACACTTGGCGGTAAATACCTGTGGTTGGTTTATCTCCAACTGAATTAGTGCCATGCCCGGCACACAACAAAAAAACCTATGATTACACGTTTCATTACATGTATTCATAGGTTTTCATTATTTATATTAACGAAATTTTACATCTTCGTGATTTACATGGTGGAGATGGCGGGAATCGAACCCGCGTCCAAAAGCAATTCCTCCAAAGCGTCTACAGTTTAGTCCATTGAATAATTTAACTTGGCTACAATCAACGAACAATTTTACACCAAGCGATTCTTTAAATTTTCGTGGTTAAAGTCAAGACTCCTTCAACCCTTATCCTAAAAGTTATAATACTAACAAATAGCTATAGGCACACTAAATGTTAGCAGCTTTCATGTCTATGTCGACTAAGCGAAAGCGTAATTAGTTTGTCTGTTTCCAGTTATTTTTTGTTTGAGTTTAACGTACTCCAACGACTGCAGCTAAGGTCAAACATACCCCTGTCGAATCCAAGACATCCCCAGGTTAGTAATAATTTTTAAGAGATTTTTCAATATCTCTTTTTGCAGCTTTTTCTTTTAGATCATTACGTTTATCATAAAGCTTTTTACCTTTAGCAAGCGCAATTTCTAATTTAGCTTTAGATCCACTAAAATACATTTTAGTAGGTACAACAGTTAAGCCACCTTCTTTTAACTTATTAGTTATTTTAAGGATTTCTTTTTTATGAAGCAAGAGTTTTCTTGTTCTTCTTGCTTCATGATTAAAGATATTTCCATGATCATAAGGAGCAATATGCATGTTTTCTACATAAACTTCATCATTTTTAATTCTTACAAAAGAATCTTTTAAATTCACATTACCTAAACGTACAGATTTAATTTCTGTTCCTTTTAATTCAATACCAGCTTCATAAGTATCTAGTAAGAAATAATCATGATGTGCTTTTTTATTTTGAGAAATGATTTTCATACATATCACCACCTTATCTATCTTCTTTTTCTTTTAAACTTTTGTTTTGGCTTTTTATCTCGTCGCTTATTTATTATAACAGTTTTTTTCTTCTTTTTGTTAGATTTCATACCAACAATTTGAAAATCTATCGTTTTTTCTCTTTTTGAAGCAGCTGAAACCTTTATTTTGACTTTATCAGACATCTTGAATCGTCTTCCAGTTCTTTTTCCAATTAATTGTAGATTCACGTCATCAAAATAATAGAAGTCATCTACAAGATCTTCCATACGAATTAAACCTTCTATTGTATTTGGAAGTTCAACAAACATTCCAAAGTTTGTAATTGAAGAAACAATTCCTTCAAAAGTTTCCCCAATATGATCTTCCATATACTCAGCCATCTTCATATCATCTACTTCTCTTTCAATATCGATTGCTTTTCTTTCTAATGAAGAAGCCTGATCAGCAACATTTTGCATAATAGAGGCAAAATGGAAGAGTGTATCTTTATCTAATTTCTTTTTAAATAAATACGTACGAATTAAACGATGCACCATTAAGTCTGGATAACGTCTAATTGGTGAAGTAAAATGTGTATAATATTCATCTGCTAAACCAAAGTGACCTAAACATTGTTCATCATATCTTGCTTTTGCCATACATCTAAGTAATAAAGTAGATATAATAACATGTTCATCTGTTCCTTTACTTGCTTCAACAATTTTACTTAATTCTTTTGAATGAATATCTTCTAATGAACCTTTGATTGTATAACCTAAAGTTCTAGAAATTGTTGAGAATTTTCTTAATTTATCTACTTTTGGATTTTCATGGACACGATAAATAAATGGTAGATCTAACCATTTAAAATGTTTTGCTACTGTTTCATTAGCGACTAACATAAATGATTCAATAATACGATCACTTTCACCACGTTGTCTTAAAACAACATCTGTTGGTTTACCTTTTTCATCAACTAATACTTTAGCTTCATTTGTATCAAAGTCGATTGCTCCACGATCTTCTCTTGTTTTTTGTAAAATTTCAGCAAGTTCTTTCATTAAGAAAAATAAATCACATACATGACTATATTCATCTTGTAATGTCTTATCACCTGCAAGTATCTTATTAACATTATTATAAGTCATTCTTTCAGTTGAATTAATAACTGATTCAACAATATCATGGTCAATGACTTCACCTTGAGGCGTAATTTCCATAAAACATGAAATTGCAAAACGATCTACATGAGGATTTAAAGAACAAATACCATTAGATAATTTATGAGGAAGCATAGGAATAACACGATCTACTAAATAAATTGAAGTTCCTCTTGCAAGTGCTTCTTTATCTAATTCTGATCCTTCTTCAACATAATAAGAAACATCAGCAATATGTACCCCTAAATAATAATTTCCATTCTTTAATTTTCTTAAGGAAATCGCATCATCTAAGTCTTTAGCATCATCACCATCAATCGTAACAATCGTTTCATTTCTTAAATCAGTTCTTGTTTTAGCTTCTTCTTGATCAATTTCATTTTCAATTGATTCAATTTGTTCATAAACTTCTTTAGGAAATTCAACATGTGCTTCATGTTGAGAAACAACAGATAAAATATCAACTCCAGGATCTCCTACATGTCCTAAAATTTCTACAACATTTCCTTTTAAATAAGGTTTATACGTTTTAATTTCTACAACAACTTTATGTCCAGCTACTGCTCCATGACTATGCGCATGATCAATATAAATAGGTTGGGTAAACTTTTGATCATCTGCACTAAAAACAAGTTCTCTTTTAGCATTTTTCAACAACCCAACAAGTCTTGTTTGTCCTCTTTCAATAACTTTAACAATTCGACCTTCTTGGCGTGATCCTGTTTGATGCTTTTTAAGTTCAACCATAACAGTATCCATATTAAAGGCATCTTTTAAGTCTCTTGAAGAAATAAAAATATCATCACTTTCTTCATCAATAATGACAAAACCAAAACCTCTTTTATTAATATGTAAAACACCTACAATATAATTAGAATTTTCTATTAATAAATATTCATTTTTATCATTTCTAACAATTTTACCTTCATCTTCCAATTGATTTAAAGCTTTAAGTAAAACTGTAAAACCTTCACTATTATTTAAATCTAATTCATGTTGTAGTTCATGAATTGACTTTTCTTTATCCTTTAATAAATCTAAAATTCTTTCTTTCATTTTCTCACCTCCAAAAAAAATAGGACGCCATGCGTCCTATTATTCATTAATTCATACGTAGTAGAATTGCGATCACGAAGAAGGCAACACTCAAAATCGTTGTCATTCTAGACATTACTAAATCAATACCACGTTCTTTTTGTTCAGCAAAAAGACTTGAACTTTGACCAGTTAATGCATTAACAATATCATCTGATTTTCCACTTTGTAATAAACATAAAATAACAAGAGCAATGGAAATAACAACCATAGCAACCTTTAAAATTGTTTCAAACATATTTTTAACCTCCTTCGATTAATTTAATACATTGCATAGCAAATATTATCATAAAATCCTCATAAACACAACACAATTTTAAAATAACTTATGCATTATCTAAACCACAAACATAATAACGATCATCTACTTTTACAACTGTCACATTAACAGTTGAATTAAATCCTTCAATTTCTTCATTAAGTGTTAAAGAAATAAGAACATTATAATAATCATTATCCTCTAATCCTGAAATTGTCACCTTTGAAGGTGAATAAGAAATAATATTATATTTTAAAACTTCTAATTCAGGATATTGTTTTTTATAACTATAAAATGATGTTTGAGCATATTGACTAAAATTTTCCACCATTTCCGGATACATATAATCAACACCACCAATTTCATTTTTTTTCTTATCTACAAATGTGTAATAATCACATACAAAATAAGCAGCAACTAATTGGCATTCATCTTCTTCATCTTTATTTTTATAACTTGTATCTAATCTTGCATAGATATTATTTAATAATTCACTATCTCCAGATTTCGTATATGGAGATTGTACAGTTTCTGTTTTAATAGGCAATGGTGAATTTTTAGAAGACATCACATAGCCTACTCCAACAATCATTAATAAACAAGCCATCACAATGATTAAATGATCTCTCATTGCCTTTTGAGGTGTTCTTCTTTGACGATAACGTTCTAAAAATTTTATTTTAGGTAATTTATCGGAATCAATAAAAATATTTACAATTGTAAGAACCGGTTTGTATTTTCTAGAAATCATATCTGTAACTTCAACAAAGATTTCAAACATAATCATTAAAGTGATAAATAAAATCGTTCCTGCTGTTGGATTATAGTAATACAAATAAGATGAAAGTGAAAATAAGAATGTGACTAAATAAAGAACTAAAACACTTTTTCTTTGTCCTAAATTTAATTTAAACATCAAATTATGATGTAAATGTCCTCGATCTGCTTCACTAAATTTTTTATGATGGATCTTTCTTCTTAAAATAGCAATCAATGTATCCATAATAGGAACCATTAAAACAATAATAGGGGCTCCTAAAGTAAAGAAAGCAGAAGCATTATAACCAAAACCTAATAAGGAAATAACAGAAATCATAAAGCCAATATATAAAGCCCCACAATCCCCCATAAAAATCTTAGCAGGATGAAAATTAAAAAATAAAAATCCCATAATACTTCCTGCAAGAATTAATGATAAAGATGCTATATCACTTCTTCCTGAAAGTAAAGAAGTCATTGAAATAGTAATTAAAACAATAATTGAAATACCCGCTGATAAACCATCTAAACCATCAATTAAATTTATTGCATTTGTAATTCCTACTATCCAAAATAAAGTCACAACACCCGAAAGAAATGTCATTGCATCACTTGGAAAATAGCCAAATCCTTTAATATAAATTTCACCATAAATAATTACAATAAATGCTGCAATGACTTCAAATATCAATTTTACTTTTGGTGATAAATCATGACTATCATCATAAAGTCCTACCATAAAAATAATAAATCCCGCAATCATAATCGCATTTATTTGATGATCAGCTTTTAAAAATAATGCTGAGCCAATGAGTGAACTTAAATAAATGGCATAGCCACCAATACGTGCTATTTCATGTTTATGAACTGTTCTTTTATTCATATGTGCAACAATGCCTAATTGATTTCCTGCTTTGATTACAAGCGGAATCATTAAAGCTGAAATAATTGTTGTTACAACAAATGAAAGAATGACCGTAAGTGACATTTAGCCACCTCCTTTATGCCTATATTATTCATTATTTTTAAGTAAATTTCAACTTTTAAATGGTTCTATGACTTGTATTCAAGCAAAAACTTGTCTATACTAGTATATAAGGAGGAATGTGTTTATGCATAGTTTAGGAATCTCTGTTTATCCAGATAAAAGTGATATTAAAGAAGTCTATGATTATATGGAAACTGCTGCTAAATTAGGTTTTACTAGAATCTTTACTTGTTTTTTATCTATTCCAGATGATAAAAGAGAAAGTTATTTAAAAGAATTCAAAGGATTCATGGATAAAGCTCATGAATTAGGGTTTGTTGTTGCTGCTGACACAAATCCAGAAGTATTTAAATTAATTGGAGCTACTCCAAATAATTTAAAACCATTTGCTGATTTAGGATTAGATATTATTCGTTTAGATGGTAACTTTGGTACTCAAGGAGATATTGCTGTTACTAGAAATCCTTATGGTATTAAAATTGAATTCAATGCTAGTATGGATGCTGGTGTTGATTTATTAATTAAAAATGGTGGTAATAAAGACCAAATCATTATGTGTCACAATTTCTTCCCAGAAAGATATACTGGGTTAGATTTTGATTTATTCCAACAATTCAATAAACAATGGAAAGCTTTAAACCTTCATACAGCTGCCTTTGTTTCAAGTCATAATGATCCAACAATTGGGCCTTGGGAAGTATTCTGTGGATTACCTACAGTAGAAATCATGAGACCTTTACCAATTGAAGTACAAGCAAGATATTTATTAGCTACTGGTGATGTTGATGATATTATCGTTGGTAACTATCCAGCAAGTACAGAAGAATTAGAAGCATTATCAAAAATCAACTTCCAAGCTTTAGAATTACGTGTTGAAGAAGTACCAGAAATTACTGATAATGAAAAATATATCATGTATGAATTTGCTCCACATTGGGACAGATATGATCATTCATCATTCATGTTAAGATCAAGTTTCCCAAGACTTCAATTCAAAAACCAAGCAACTGTTCAAGATTCAGGATTTGGTGATAAAAAAGAAGCCAAAGAAGACAAATCTATTCCACATCATGATTGTGGTAAAAAAGTATTTACTCGCGGAGATGTGTTAGTAGTTAATGATAACTTAGCTCATTATCGTGGAGAATTAGAAGTTGTCTTAACTGAAATTCCAAATGATGGTGAAAGAAACTTAATTGGTAAAATCAAAGATGAAGATCTAGGTTTATTAGATTTCATTAAACCAGGTCAACATTTCAAATTCATTAAATAATTTAAAAAGGACTGAAAACCTATGACCTATAATAGGTTTCTAGTCCTTTTTTTATCTATATAAATTATGATTTTTAGATATTTTTTAACGACTCAAGATAAACTTATTAATCACATCTTGTTCTTGATCATTATCTCCTTCTAAAGAATACCAATTCTTATAATATTTATTAGAATTACGACCATTATTCAAAACCATCCCACTTGGATGTATGAAATGAGCAACACCCTGTATTTTTTCATCTTTCATAACTCTCATATAGTCTTTTCTAGCAATATCTCCTACTAATAAAAAATATGTTGGCTTATCTATTTCTTCCACTAATTTTTTTATATTCTTCATATTATCTAGATCATTAGAAAGTCTACTATTTGTAAGTATAATAGAATATTTTCTATACAAATATTGCGCAAACTGTTGAGCATCAACATTATTTTCTCTTAAAAAACATAACGCTTTAAGTCCATTGATATTATTTTTAAATAATAAATTAAAAATCATTTCCAATGAGTCTTGAATTTTTATCCAATTTGTTACTAGAAAAGCTACTGAATTTCCTAATTTGTTATAAGGATAAATAAAACTACTGACTTCAAAGTTCACATCTTTTAATTTAATCTTATAGGGTTGTTGTCCGATAATTACCTTTAATTCATTTGAATCACTATTCTTTAACTTAAATATTTCTTCAAAGTCTTTTTCCCAATTATAATACATAAAATACCCCTTAAACGTTAATAAAGATTTATTCGTATTTTACCTTCAAAATCAATCTATTGTCTTTAAATACTCTGCTAAGCCATTTTCATCCACATGACCAATAACTTCATCAGCTACTTCTTTTAATTGATCAACAGCATTTTTCATTGCAATTCCATGACCAACATATTTAATCATTTCTAAATCATTTAAGCCATCCCCAAAAGCATAACTATGATCTTTATCAATATTCAAATGTTCTAAAACTTTTTCCACACCAGTTGCTTTAGAAGTATCTAAAGCACATATTTCAAATGAGTTAGCTGTTCCGTGATGATCGAAATAAAATTTATCAGCAATATAATCAATGATTTTATCATGATCTTTTTTAGCACTTACTTCTATTTTTAAAGTACGATGCATTACTTCTTCTTTATCAAAATTTGTTATTAATTTTTCATGACGAATATCACAAATTTTAAAGAATTCAATAAAATCATGATAAGCAGGATCAATATAACAATTTGTTGTTGTTTCATAATCATATTCACAATCAACACTTTCTAACATTTTCATTAAACCAACTACTTTTTCATAGGGAATTCTATTTTCAAAAATAATTTCATGATTTAATTCCACATGTGCCCCATTACATAATACAAATCCATTGAATCCTGCATCAATGATTTGATTTGAAATAAAAGCTAAAGGTCTACCGGAAGCAATAAAAAGATAATGACCTGCATCCTTTAATCTCTTAAGCTCTTTCTTTACCCCTTCTGGTATTTTTAATTCACTATTTAATAATGTTCCATCTATATCAAAAAATAATACTTTTTTCATCATTTTCACCTCGAACGGGATTGTATCATTTTTTACTATTCAATTTGTATAATTTCTATATAAGAAAAAAAACTGTTCAAAGAACAGTTTATTTCATATAGTGTAAGTTTTCTAACATAACACCGCATCCATTAGCAACACAATTTAACGCATCATCTGCTACGAATACAGGAACATTTAATTCAGATTCTAATAATCTATCTAAACCAGTTAATAAAGCTCCTCCACCAGTTAAGAAAATACCACGTGATACGATATCAGCAGCTAATTCTGGTGGTGTTTGTTCAAGAACGTGTTTAGTTTCTTTAACAATTGTTGCACAAGTTTCTCTAAGTGCTAATTCAGTTTCATTTGATGTAATAGTAATTGTATGTGGTAAACCAGTTACTAAGTCTCTACCACGTACTTCAAATGTTTTATCAGATGATCCTTTTACAGCAGAACCAATTTCTAATTTAATTTGTTCAGCAGTACGATCACCAATTAATAATTTATATTTATCTTTAACAAATTTAATAATGTCAGCATCCATAACGTCACCAGCAATTTTTAATGATGAACTTGTTACAATATCACCTAAAGATAATACAGCAATATCAGTAGTTCCCCCACCAATATCAATAACCATATTACCTGTTGGTTTATTAATTTCAAGACCAGCACCAATTGCTGCTACTTTTGGTTCTTCTTCGATAAATACCTTTTTAGCTCCACATCTTTCAGCAACATCTCTAATTGCTGATTTTTCAATTGAAGTGATGTTAGATGGACAACAAATCAAGATTGTTGGTCTAGCAAAAATTCCTTTTAAATTTAATTTATTAATAAAATGAGTTAATAAGATTTCAGTAATTCTAAAATCAGCAATAACTCCATCTTTTAATGGTCTAATTGCTTGAACCCTACCAGGAGTTTTACCTAACATATCTTTTGCTTCTTGTCCTACAGCTAATGGCTTTTTAGTTTCTTCATCTATTGACACTACTGAAGGTTCATTGACTACAATACCTTCACCTTTGACATAAATTAATATATTTGCAGTACCTAAATCGATACCAATTTCTTTTGATAATGCCATTATTTCTCCTCCTTGTATGTTTTTCCTCAATATTGTATCACGATTTTATTGAATTACAAGGTAAAAAAACAAAAGACATTAATTTTTTTATAAATACAAATTTATCATGATGTTGTCTTAATTTTTTCAATTTTTTGACCAAAATATTTATCTGGATTTACTGTTTGATCATTTATTGAAACAATAAAATGAAGATGCTTTTTTAAAGGCGATTGATATACATTAGTTCCTGCTTTACCAATAATATCTCCCTGTTTAACTTGATCACCTTTTTCAACCTTAATATCATCCAAAGATTGATAAACTGTTTGAATTCCTTTTTGATGTTCAATCGTCACAATCCACCCTAATAAAGAATCATTTTCTTTTCTAACCACTGTTCCACTTGCACTTGCATAAACCTCAAAATCTTCATTATCTTTTGTATAATCAATTCCATCGTTAGGTCGATAAACCCCTTCAAAATAAACCAATGCATTTTCTAAATCCTCATCAGATAAAGAAGTATCATAAAACCCTTTACTTACTTTAACATCATCATTAACTGGTTTTTTTAAAACTTCACTTTCTTGATTATTTTTATCTTTCGTTTCTACTGAAACAACCGGTACATCTTCAAATGGTTTTAAATTTCTAACAATTTCTTGAATAACTCCAGCACCTATTAAAAATAATAAAAGTGATGTCATAAAAATAAATGTCTTCTTATTCCTCTTCAATAATCCTTTCATGAATTTCACCTCTTAAGAAGTGTAACCATAAAATCATTCTTTATTCTTTGAAATCTCTACACCTTGATAATAATGCTTTAAAATTTCTTGATAACCATAACCTTCCTTTGCCATTCCTTGTGCTCCATATTGAGACATGCCTACACCATGTCCACTTCCTTTAGTTACAAAAACATAATTATTTACTTCTTCAACTATCTCAAAATCACTGGAAGCAAGTTGTAACTTTTCTCGTATTTCTCTACCACTATACTGTTTTTGATTAATTACAATTGTTTTTACACGTCCACTTGGATAACGCTTTAAACTGTGATATTGAAATGAACTCCCAAAAAGTGAATTTAGCTGTGCTTTAGTATATTTTACTTTTCTTGTAAACTTAGGATCATATTGTTTATCCCAATGTGAATCTACAGAGACTAAATAAGGTTGGCTAGAGCCTTGA
The DNA here is from genome assembly GCA_963618275.1 of Bacteroidaceae bacterium. Taxonomy (GTDB): domain Bacteria; phylum Bacillota_I; class Bacilli_A; order Erysipelotrichales; family Coprobacillaceae; genus Faecalibacillus. The sequence goes on along the minus strand of CAVESC010000091.1, from coordinate 1,263 downwards.
AAATAATTCTCTACATTTTCACTTTTTCCATTACTACTTGAATAAAAAAGCGCCGAGATACATTTCCCTTGATAAGTTAATATCTCACCTCTTGTTTCAATGATTGCCTTTTTTACCTTTTCCTTATATTCATCATAATGATCACTCCATGAGACCTTCATCTTTTCATCATCTAGATAAACTTGTGTATTCGTCGTATTATCTACGCTTAATAAACGTGAATAAACAAAAGTACGACTAGCAACAACTTGAGCTTTAATTGCCTCTAATTCAAAACTTGCTGGCATTTCCCCTGCAACAACCCCTAATAGATAATCATCTAAAAGAATTTGTTGTGTTTCATTTCCAACTGTGACATTTACATAAACATCCTTTTTTTCTCCTTTATATAAAGAATCATTTGTTTTAGAAGGTTTATAAAGAAGTAAAAGTACAATTAAAATAAAAAGTATAATAAATAATTTAAAAAAAATAGTTTTCATATTTTAATATATGAAAACTTAAATTAAAAATGTATTGTCACAAAATCTAAAATAAAAGAAGCAAATAAATATCCTAAAGATACTGACGCTACAATATATAAACAATAAAACTGTCTTATCTTCCCTTTAATAATATATTTTTCATAATGAAAACAACTTAAACCATACATTGAAGATAAAATTGAAAATAAATAAACCATTAACTTTAATAACTGATATGACATAACTTTCTCCTCATATAACCCTCTTACCTACATATAATAAATGGGGTGATTATTTTGACAAATCAAACTTTACAATATCTTATCTATAATCAATTATATTCAGCAAGTATGTATGAATTGCTTGCTCGACAAGCTCCTACAAAAATATTACAAACACAAATGAAACTCTATCAAGAAGAAACTCTTAATAATGTTTCTTATCTTGATCGTTATTATCAAGAATTAAACACTTCGAGTTATCATCCAATTGTAAGAGAACCAGTTGATCAAGGAAGCTTTAAAAAAAATATATATTGGATGTTAGAATATGAAGGATCTAGTACAAAAATATTTAGTGGTGAAAGTTTTAATGCAAATAATGATGCACAAATCAAAAACTTAACCTCTTATATTTCTTCTACTATTGATCAAAGGAATACTAAACTTACAAATATATATTTGAACATACTTGATGAAGAAATCGCTAAAAAATAAAAAACATCACCGAAGTGATGTGATTTACAAATGGTGACTCGTACGGGATTCGAACCCGTGAATGCATGCGTGAAAGGCATGTG
>CAVESC010000090.1:0-12448 GCA_963618275.1 Bacteroidaceae bacterium | reverse complement strand
TACAATCTATATTTCTTCTGATTGAATTTATGTCATCTTAACTTAATGACATTGAGCCGAAGCTTTCTATAAAGATTTTATAATCTTTTGTAATCATCCATATTTAATAAAGATGCAGCATCTTTATCACAGATAACAGTGAAGTTAGGATGTAGTTTTAAAACAGTTGCTGGTAATTCATCTGAAATAGGTGAATCTAACACTTGTTTTAAAATTTGAGCTTTTTCTTTACCAGTAACGATCATTACAAGATGCTTAACTCTCATTAAACTTTTTGGTCCCATTGATAAAGTGATTGGTAGATGATCTCTTGCTGGATATGTTGGGTTAGCAGCATTTTTTGTTTTACGATCCATAGGATAAGTATAACTATCCATAGGAGTACATCTTGGACAGTTACTGCAGAAATGTCCATCCCAACCTAGACCGATCAACATAACATCAATACCACCAGCGTCTCTGATTTCTTGATCATAAGTTTCCCAATTTTCCATTGTTGTTGTATGGATTCTTTCATCAGGAATGTTTGCATCTTTAAAGAATAATTCTTGCATTTCTTCCCAGTTTGGACCATGTGGTTTATCTTGGTAAGGTGCTTCATCAAAAAGATAGTATTGAATGTCTTTGAATTTTTCTTGGTCTTTAACATAAGGAACCATCATCTTATAAAGATTGATAGGAGAGCGTCCAGCAGTTAAAGAGATATTGACTCTTTTATCTTGCATCATTGCTCCAAGTAAAATGTGCATTGCACTTTCGCTCATTTTTTGTTCATTTTCTTCAATGATTAACTTCATAATATATCCTCCTATTTTATAAGAAGATATAACTCACACACAATTTCATTATAAAAAATAAAAAGGGAGTGTCAATATAAAAAAATAACTGCAAATAAAAAAAATAAAGCAATTTATTTCCACAATTTGGAAAAGTTTTTAAGCAATTGGAAAGGTATTTTTTATTATGGAAATGAAAGGTATTCTAGCAATGTTTGATTATATAATGACATCGTAGCAAGAAGGGAGGGAACTTTCATGAATTTCATGGAAAAATTTAATGAACTTGCAAACCGTACACTTGTACCAGTCGCAAACAAATTAGGGAATCAAAGACATTTGGCTGCTATTCGTGATGGAATGGTAGTAGCAATTCCGTTATCTATTTTAGGAGGGGTATGTTTAATTATTTCAACACCACCTTTTAAACCAGAAACACTTCCAAATTGGGGATTTATTACTGATATGTTAAATGGTTGGTATAATTGGGCGCAAGCCAACAAAGCAATGTTGCAATTGCCTTATAATATGACAATGGCATTAATGGGGCTATTTATTGCATTTGCGATTGCTTATCATTTAGCAGGAGAATACGAAATGCCAAAATTAAATTCAGCAATCGTATCAACTGCAGTATTCTTAATTGTATCTGCACCAACAACTTCAGCAGTAGCATCAAATCTTATTGTTGATGGAAAAAGTGCAACAGATTTATTAGCTTTAGCTGGTAATTACATACCAACGACCTATTTAGATGCCAAAGGTATCTTTACAGCAATCTTGGTTTCTATAGGTTGTGTGGAAATTATGCATTTTATGTTTAAAAAAGACATCCGTATTAAAATGCCAGAAGGTGTTCCACCAGCAATCAGTTCATCTTTTGATGCAATTTTACCATTATTTATTTGTGTAATCATTTTCTATGGCCTTTCATTATTTGTTCAAAATATTAGTGGACAACTTTTACCAAGTATGATTATGACAGTTTTAGCACCTGCAATTTCAGGGCTTGATTCATTAGTTGGTATTTGTTTAATTACAATGATTGCTCAAACATTCTGGTTCTTTGGATTACATGGAGCAAGTATTACTCAACCAATCCGTTTACCATTTATGCAAATGTATTTAATTGCTAATATTACAGCATTTTCTGCTGGACAACCAATCGTACATTACTTTACTCAACCATTCTGGTCATATGTCATTACACTTGGTGGTGGAGGAGCAACAATGGGACTTTGTATCTTATTGTTGAGATCTAAATCAGCAGAATTAAAAACATTAGGAAAATTATCAATTGGACCTGCAATCTTTAATATCAATGAACCAATTATCTTTGGTTTACCAATGGTTTTAAATCCATTAATGATGATTCCATTTATCTTTGTACCAGTAATCAATTCAATTATTGCTTATGGATTAATGGCCTTCCATATTGTAGGAAAAGGAATTATTGAAACACCATGGACAACACCAGCACCACTTGGAGCTGCTCTTGGATGTATGGATTTCAAAGCAGCAATCATGGTTATTGGTTTAATTATCTTAGACATGGTTTTATACTATCCGTTCTTTAAATTATTAGAAAAACAAAAATTAGAAGAAGAAAATTCAGTACAAACAAATTAAAAAAAGAAGATAAAACTCACACATAAATCTTTTAAAAATTGAATAACTTAAGTATGCTCTAATGAGACCCTAAAATCATTAGAGCTTTTATTGACTTCTATAAAATAACAGTGTTATAATAACAGTGTTATTTAATGATGGAGGCAATTAATGAGACAAGAAACCGTAGGGGTTACAGAAAACCTATTAAAAAGTGCAACAGAAGAATTTTTAGAAAAAGGATTTATGAAAGCAAGTCTAAGAAATATATCAGCTAAAAGTGGTGTTAGTACAAATTCTATTTATACCCGTTTTAAAGATAAAGAAGGTTTGTTTTCAGCAATTGTGAAAGATACAGCTGATGGATTGATGGATATTTATTTAGAAAGTACAAAAAAAGCAACTTATAGTCCTAATTCTGAATTAGCTGATCAAGAAGGAGAGGAAGGAATGGATCTTGTTTTAGATTATATTTATCAACATTTTACAGATTTTAAATTGATTTTTTGTTGTTCTACTGGTTCTAAATATGAACATTTTTTGGATCAATTAGGAGAAATTGAAGAATCTTATTATCAAGGATTTGTTGAAAAATATAGCAAAGCAGGCTTTACAGTTGATTCGTTCTTTATTCATGTTTATTGTCGGGTAGGCTGGCAAATGGCATACGAACTGGTTGCACATGATTGTTCTTATAAAGAGGCTCAATCATTGATGAATAGCACGAAGTTATTTAATATTGCTGGCTGGAAAGCAGTTATGGGAATTGATGAGTAAAAAGACAGGGAAACCTGTCTAAAGTTAACATCAACGGTTAGCGAAAACTAACTAATAGGAGGGATTTTATGAAAGAAAAGAAAGAAAGTACATTATCGAAGTTAATGCATTTTGCAGGAAATCATAAGTATTATGTTTATGCTTCATGTATTTTAGCTGCAATCAGTGCCTTTATTGCTTTAGTTCCTTTTTATGATATGTGGCGTATCATCAAAGAGGTATTAGAAGTAAGACCAAACTTTAATGAAGCTATTCATATTAAAAGTTATGGATGGCATGCGGTTTTATTTGCATTGTTAGCTATGGTATTTTATATTGCTGCCTTAATGTGTTCGCATAAAGCGGCTTTTAGAGTACAAGCGACAATGAGAACGAAAATGATGGAACACATTATGAAACTTCCTCTTGGCTATGTTGAAAGTCAAGGAAGTGGAAAGATTAGAAAAATAGTGATGGAATCAAGTGCAGCTACTGAAACATTTTTAGCACATAATGTGCCAGACAAAGTTGTTTCTAAGGCGACACCTATTGCGTTATTGATTATGATGGCTGTTTTTGATTGGCGTTTAGGTTTGATGAGTTTAATTCCAGCAGTGATTGCCTTTGTTTTAATGTTTACAGCGATGATGGGGCCAAAGATGGCTGAAGATATGAAACAATATCAAAATGCATTAGAAACGATGTCATCAGAAGCAGTTGAGTATGTAAGAGGTGTACCAGTTGTTAAAACTTTTGGACAAACAGTTTTCTCTTTTAAAAGATTTAAGGAAGCTATTGATGAATATGAAAAATGGACATTGGATTATACAAAGAGTATGATGAAACCAATGGTTTGTTTTACAACTTTTGCTAATGGTATCTTTGCAGCATTGATTATTGCAGCTTATTTATTTGCTGGAAATACGATTACAGATCAATTTATTTTAAATCTATTTTTCTATATTTTAATTACTTCTATTTTGACTACGACTTTAATGAAAGTAGCCTATGCTGGTGAATCACAAATGATTGTTGAAGATGCCTTAAATCGTATGGATTCAATTATGAATGTACAACCTTTACCTGAAAGTAAACTTGCACAAGTACCAAGTGATGCTTCTATTGATTTAGAAAATATCAGCTTTACGTATCAAGATGCTTCAACTAAAGCGATTGACAACTTAAGCATGCATATTAAAGCAGGAGAACATATTGCTTTAGTTGGACCAAGTGGTGGGGGTAAAACAACGGTAGCTTCTCTTATTTCTCGTTTTTGGGATGTAAATGAAGGAAGTATTAAAATAGGACATGTTGATGTCAAAGATATTGAACAAAAAGAATTAATGAATCAAGTATCTTATGTATTCCAAGATAGTCGTTTACTTAAAATGAGCATTTTAGAAAATATTCGTATGTCAAGACCAGAGGCAAGTGATGAAGAAGTTATCCAGGCTTTAAAAGATGCTCAATGTCAAGATATTATTGATAAATTTCCAGATGGTATTCATACAGTTATAGGTTCAAAAGGGGTTTATGTTTCAGGTGGAGAAAGTCAAAGACTATCCATTGCTAGAGCCTTTTTAAAGAATGCACCAATTCTTATTTTAGATGAAGCAACAGCTTTTGCTGATCCTGATAATGAAGTACTTGTTCAAAAAGCATTTGAAAAACTTGCAAAAAATAAAACGGTTATTATGATTGCTCATCGTTTATCAACAATTACAAATGCGGATTGTATTTATGTATTAGAAAATGGACATATTGTTGAAAGTGGAAATCATGAAGAATTATTAGAAACAAAAGGTGTTTATGAACATATGTGGCATCAATATAATCAATCTGTTAAATGGAAAGTACAAAAGGGGGATGAAGAATAATGATTGAAAAATTAAAACATAAATATGCTTTATCTTCTAAAGGAGCCAAAGACATGGTAAGGGCTTTTGTGGCAGTGACACTTTCTAACCTTGTTTTAATGCTTCCTGTGGGATTACTTTATTTACTAGCATCTTATTTATTAGATCAACAATTACCTAAAGAAAAATTTACTTTCTTTATCATTGCTATCGTTATTATTTTAATTTGTATTGCTTTAACCACAATCTTTCAATATCGTGCTACTTTTTTATCAACTTATATTGAAAGTGGTGTTAGACGTCGTACACTTGCAGAAAAATTAAGAAAATTACCTTTATCATATTTTGGAAAAAAAGATTTAGCGGATCTTACAAATACGATCATGTCTGATTGTGCTCTTTTAGAAACAGCTAGTTCTCACTGGATTCCTGAATTAATTGGAGCCATGATTTCAACGACAATTATTGTTATTAGTTTACTTTTCTTTGATTTTCGTATGGCTCTTGCAGCTATTTGGGTAATGCCTATTGCTTTTGCAATTGTTCTTTATTCAAGAAAAGCATTACGAAAAACACATGAAAAAACCAATGAATATCGTATTGATTGTTTAGATGGTATTCAAGAGGGATTAGAAACATTAAGAGATTTAAGATCAAATAATATGTGTGATACATATATGGAATCTCTTAATAAAAAAATCAAAGCTGTAGAAAATCATGCTATCTTTGCAGAATTTACCAATGCTGCTTTTGTTTGTAGTGCCCAAATGATTTTAAAACTTGGTATGGGAACTGTTGCCGTAGTGGGAAGTTATTTATTAGTAAAGGGAGAAATTACAGTTTTAACATTCTTTATGTTTTTACTTGTTGTAACACGTATGTACGAACCTTTACAAATTTCTTTACAAAACTTATCAGCAATGATTAGTTTAGATACAAATTGTAAACGTATGGATGAAATTTTATCCCACGATGAACAAACAGGTGTTAATACTCTTACAAATGATGGTTATGATATTATTTTTGATCATGTAGCCTTCTCTTACAATCAAAAAGAAAAAGTATTATCTGATGTATCATTTGTCGCAAAACAAGGTGAAGTCACAGCTTTAATTGGACCTAGTGGTGGCGGTAAAACAACTATTTCTCGTCTTGCTGCACGTTTTTGGGATATTGATCAAGGAAAGATTACAGTTGGTGGTATGGATATTTCAAAGGTTGAACCTGAAAAGCTATTAGAACTTTATTCAATTGTTTTTCAAGATGTGACATTGTTTAATAATACAGTTATGGAAAATATTCGTATTGGTAAAAAAGATGCTACTGATGAAGAAGTTATTGCTGCAGCAAAACTTGCACATTGTGATGAATTTGTTGAAAAAATGCCTGATCAATGGAATACAATGATTGGTGAAAATGGTTCTGAATTATCAGGAGGGCAAAGACAAAGAATATCGATTGCTAGAGCTTTCTTAAAAGATGCACCGATTATTTTAATGGATGAAGCAACGGCTTCATTAGATGTAGATAATGAATCAATGATACAAGAATCGATTTCTAAATTAATTGAAAATAAAACTGTTTTAATTATTGCTCATCGAATGAGGACTGTAGATGGTGTTGATAAAATTGTTGTTTTAAAAGATGGCGTTGTTGCTGAACAAGGCAAACCACAAGAATTAAAACAACAAGATGGTATTTATAAACATATGGTTGATATGCAAATACAATCAAATGCATGGAAATATCAATAAATTTAAAAGGAAACTTGAGTATTTTTGCTCAAGTTTTTTCTTTACATGAATATATTTAGTAATAAAATACTTGCATGATAATAAATAATCATTTATACTGTATAACAAATTCATGGAATATAAGGGGGAATTGACATGATTGATACAGGGGATACAGGATTTATGATCATTTGTAGTGCATTTGTACTACTTATGACACCAGGTCTTGCTTTTTTCTATGGCGGAATGGTTCGCCGAAAAAATGTAGTCAATACGATGATGACATCGATGTTTGTCATTGGTATTGCAACGGTTATGTGGGTATTATTTGGTTATTCACTTGCTTTTGGAACTGATCATTTAGGCATTATTGGTGATTTGAGTCATTTAGGACTTGCTGGTCTTACTGGTAAAGTAGGAAAGTATGCTTCAACGATACCGGATTTAGGCTTTGCAATGTTTCAAATGATGTTTGCAATTATTACACCTGCTTTAATTACGGGTGCAGTTGCTGGAAGAATGAAATTTAAAGCTTTATTTTTATTTATTATTTTCTGGTCAACGATTGTTTATTATCCAATGGCCCATATGGTGTGGGGAATTGGAGGATTCCTTGCTAAAATAGGTTCTGTTGATTTTGCCGGAGGAAATGTTGTTCATATTTCTTCAGGAGTAAGCGCACTTGTTTTATGTTTAGTTTTAGGAAAGAGAAAGGATTATGGAAAAGCCAATTATCGTATCCATAATATTCCTTTTGTTGTTTTAGGTGCAAGTTTACTTTTATTTGGTTGGTTTGGTTTTAATGCCGGAAGTGCTTTAAAAGCCGATGGTCTTGCCATCCATGCTTTTGCAACAACAGCTATTTCTGCAGCAGCTGGTATGCTTTCTTGGATGATGATGGATGTTATTATGGCTGAAAAGCCAACACTTGTAGGGTGTGTGACAGGACTTGTTGTAGGGCTTGTTGCTATTACGCCAGGAGCAGGCTTTGTACCTATTTGGGCTTCATTGATTATTGGTTTTGTAGGAAGTCCGATTTGTTATTTTATGATTTCTAAAGTTAAACAAAAATTTGGTTATGATGATGCTTTAGATGCTTTTGGTTGTCATGGCATTGGTGGTGTTTGGGGTGGAATAGCCACTGGACTATTTACCCAAACCTCTATTAATTCAGTAGCTAAGTGGAATGGTTTATTCTTTGGAGATACACACCTATTTATTGTACAAGTGATTAGTATTTTAGTAACAATTGTTGTAGCTGTTGTAGGAACACTTATTTGTATTGCACTTGTTCGTTTGTTTACACCTTTAAGAGTTGAAAAACGAGATGAACAAGTAGGTTTAGATTTATCTGAGCACAATGAAACAGCTTATCCATCATTTAATGGTTTAGATTAGGAGGAATGGAAAGTGATTAAAATAGAAGCGATTGTACGTGAAGAAAAATTAGAAGATGTTAAAGAAGCACTTTCAGAAATTGAAGTTCATGGAATTACAATTTATCAAGTGATGGGTTGTGGTAAACAAAAAGGATATCTTGAAATTGTTAGGGGACAAGAAGTTGAAATTAATATGCTTCCTAAAATTAAATTTGAAATTATTGTAAGTGATGAAACTTGGGAAAAGAAGACAATTGAAGCTATTCAAAAAGCAGCTTATACAGGACATCCTGGAGATGGTAAGATTATCAGCTATGATTTAAAAAGTGCTCTTCGTATTCGTACAGGTGAAACAGGAAAAGAAGCAATCAATTAAGAAAAATAGAGTTCAAATTGAATTGAACTCTATTTTAATTTGCTATCATAATTTGCAAAAGAATGACTTGCTAAAAATTCATCAGCTTCTTTTATAAGTTGATTTAATTTTTCATCTTCTACTTCTAAGCTTGAATCATTTAATAATAAATGATTTTTAGCTTTTTCAATTGAGTAATAATTAAGTTCAGCTGCAAATCCTGGATTAGGTTGAATCATACAACTATTATAAGTTTCTAAAAGAGAAGCTAAAGAAATACCGTTAGGTTTAATATCTTTATATTGATTAAAATCAATATCTCCTAAAGGTCCACCTTGTTTATAAGCAACTGTTAACTTTTCAACTAATTCTTTTTCTTCGTTTGATAAAGGTTGAAAATCTTTCATGCATTCAATATTTTGTTTAACTTGTGTTAAATTAGACATTCCTGATAAAATAGCAAGAACACCATCTAATTCACCACAGAAACGTAAAGCAAGTGAAGCATCTACGGTTAAGTCACTATTTTTTGGTGGATTAGCAAGCATACCACCTTTAACAGGTTCCATAATAATCACTTGTTTTTGATGTTTTCTAATTACTTCATAACATGCCTTTGCTTGAATAAATGTACTGTTCCAATCGTAATAATTTAAGGCAATTTGAACAGCTTCAATTTCTGGATGTTCGTTTAAAATTAAATCAAGAACATCTGCACTATCATGGAAAGAAATAGCGATATGTTTAATTTTTCCTTCTTTTTTCCATTCTTGCATATGTTCAAACATCTTACAACTTTTAACAACACTATTGTAATGATGAATATTCATATTGTGTAATAAGAAATAATCAAAATATTCAACACCACAGTTTTCTAATTGTTGATTGAAAATTTGGACAACTTCTTCTTCCTTTTGAATAGAAAAAACAGGAAGCTTAGAAGCAAGCATATAACAATCACGAGGATGACGTTCTACTAAACATTTTTTAATAGCGTTTTCGCTATGGCCATTATGATAAACAAAACTTGTGTCAAAATAGTTGAATCCTGCATCTAAAAAAGTATCAACCATTTGTTTTACTTGATCAAAATCAATATTTGTTGGATCTTCAGAGAGTTGAGGTAATCTCATCCAACCAAAACCTAAATTCTTTTTCATTGAAATCCTTCCTTTCTATGACTTTTCAAATAAATTATAAATTATTCTCTATTGATTAGAATAACCATCTAGGATACAATGTATTTACTAAAAGTAAAAACTGAAAGGAGAAATACCATGTATAATCCTCTTTTAAAAACCTTTGTTTATGTTGTAGAAATGGGAAGCTTTTCTAAAGCAGCACAGAAAATGTATATTACACCAGCAAGTGTGATGAAACAAATAAATGCTTTAGAAGAACATTTACATATAAAATTAGTCAATCGTACCCATCGAGGAATTAGATTAACAATGCAAGGTGAAAAAGTTTATGAGGAAGCCAAAAAGATTATCAAGAATTCAGATAATTTTTTAAATAAAATTCAAGATAAAACATCTTCTATTATTCGTATTGGTTCTTCGTTTTTAAATCCAGCAAAAGAATTTATTGATTTATGGCATAGTATACCAACTTTGCCACAACGTTATAAATTACGTGTTGTTCCTTATGAAGATGATCATGATAAAATCATGGAAGTATATCAATCATTAGGAACAAAATTTGATTTTTTAATTGGTGCGTTTAATTCAAATCAAATTCTTTCTTTTGCTTCTTGTAAACAATTAGGAACTTATAATGTTTGTGTGGCACTTCCAAGAAGCCATCCACTTGCAAAAAAGGAAAAACTATCAATTACGGATTTATATAATGAAAAACTTTTATGTGTCAGTAGTGGGGATTGTTTAAATATTGATGATTTTAGAAAGGATATGCAAACATTCTATCCTCAAATTATTTTAGAGGATGTTGGTTATTTTTATGATTTAGATACTTTTAATCGTTGTGAAGAAGAAGGCTGTCTTTTATTAACATTGGATGCTTGGGATAGTATTCATCCTTCCTTAATTACTTTACCTGTTGATTGGTCTTATCAAATGCCTTATGGTTTGCTTTATAAAAAGAATCCCTCAAAACAAGTGACAGATTGTTTAAAGGAAATTGAGAAATATTATAATAAATGAAATGGTCGCAAAGATCATTTCTTTTTTTGTAAATATTAAGATGAAATGGGAATACTCAAATTGATTATAGAGAAAGGTGAGTATTTATGGATAAGAATAATTTACAAAGATTAGGAATTTTAATGTCAATATCATCAATGATATTTTTAATGAAGAAAACAAAAGAGAATAAAATGAATAATGAAAAAACAAATACGTATCGAAATACGGAATTAGGAAAGTATGATAAAAATTCTAAAGGAATTTATTATAGTAAAGGAAATTATGAAGCGTTTGCGAAGCCTAAAAAACCAGAAGGTGTTGAAAATAAAAATGCGTACTTAGTAGGAAGTGGTCTAGCAAGTTTGGCAGCAGCTTGTTTTTTAATAAGAGATGGACAAATGCCTGGAAAAAATATTCATATTTTAGAAGCAATGGATATTGCCGGTGGTGCATGTGATGGAATTTTTGATCCAACAAGAGGTTATATTATGCGTGGTGGCCGTGAGATGGAGGATCATTTTGAATGTTTATGGGATTTATTTAGAAGTATTCCTTCCTTAGAAATCAAAGATGCCAGTGTATTAGATGAGTTTTATTGGCTTAATAAAGAAGATCCAAATTATTCTTTGTGTCGAGCAACAATCAATAGGGGACAAGATGCTAAAATCAATGGACAATTTAATTTAAGTCAAAAAGGTTGCATGGAAATTATGAAGCTTTTTATGACAAGAGATGAAGATCTTTATGATAAAACGATTGAGGATGTTTTTGATGAAGAGGTTTTTAATTCAACATTTTGGATGTATTGGCGTACCATGTTTGCCTTTGAAAATTGGCATAGTGCTTTAGAAATGAAGCTCTATTTTCAACGTTTTATCCATCATATTTCAGGTTTACCAGATTTTAGTGCATTGAAATTTACCCGTTATAATCAATATGAATCACTTATTTTACCAATGCAAAAATATCTTGAAAAACATGGTGTTGATTTTCAATTTAATATCGAGGTAACAAATGTTTTATTTGATATTAAACCTGATAAAAAAATTGCTAAAGCGATTCAATGTAAAGTTAAAGGAAAAGAAAAAGAGATTGCTCTTAGTAAAAATGATTTGGTTTTTATTACTAATGGAAGTTGTACAGAAGGTACAATTTATGGAGATCAAAATCATGCACCTAATGAAAATGCCAAAATACGTACAAGTGGATGTTGGAAATTATGGAAAAATATTGCTAAACAAGATAAGTCATTTGGACATCCTGAAAAGTTCTGTAGTGATATTCAAAAAACAAATTGGGAATCAGCGACTATTACGACATTAGATGATAAAATCATTCCTTATATTATGAACATTTGTCAAAGAGATCCTAAATCAGGACGTGTTGTTACAGGAGGTATTGTCAGTTGTCAAGATTCATCATGGTTATTAAGTTGGACTATTAATCGTCAAGGTCAATTTAAAAAACAAGATAAAAATAAAGTATGTGTTTGGGTTTATGGCTTATTTACGGATGTTCCTGGCAATTATGTTAAAAAGCCAATGAAGGATTGTACTGGAAAAGAAATTACCATGGAATGGTTATTTCATCTTGGTGTTCCTGAAGAATTGATTGAAGATTATGCAACCAACAGTGCTATCTGTATACCAACAATGATGCCTTATATTACTGCCTTCTTTATGCCAAGAAGAAAAGAAGATCGTCCAGACGTTATTGTTGATGGTGCAGTGAACTTTGCTTTTTTAGGACAATTTGCGCATACATCTAGAGATACTGTTTTTACTACAGAATATTCGGTAAGAACAGCCATGGAAGCTGTTTATGGTTTATTAGGTGTTGAT
>CAVESC010000089.1:0-12607 GCA_963618275.1 Bacteroidaceae bacterium | reverse complement strand
TTATTGTATTGAATTCATCCATTATTTATAATCGCTTATTTATTTGACGCTTACCATGAAATTACGTATATATATTGTTATCAATCAATTCATCAAGGAACAAATATAAAATATAAAACTAAAGGACATGATTATAAAAAAGAAGTAGGAGATATTGATATCTTCTACTATGATGAAAAATTACATATTGTTTATGAAGATGAAGAAGATGTTATTTCTAAAACAGTTTTAGGAATTTCTTTATTTTTAATTGGTTTAGGAATAGTTTATAAGTGCTTAAAATTATTTATGTAAATGTGAATATTGAAAATCAACAATCAAAATAATTGATATTTTCTATAATTCGTTTTAATGCTAATTCAACGATATCTTTATAATTATGCTCATTAAATTCAAACCAATCATTATTTGTTGGTTTAATTCGAAGTCTATCTCTAGTATAACCATAAGTTGATTTTTTTATGACTTCTGGAGTTATTTTATCCCAATAATAGAAATTACCTTCTTTTCCTTTATAAGGATATGCTACCGCAAATTCAATAATAAAAGAACCACCATATTTATTAAATTGAAAAGAAAGATAATCTACTTTTCCATCTTGTGATATTCTTTTAAAATGTGGAAAAGATCCTTTAAATCCAATCTTCCTTAACTTAGGAACAATAATTATTTTTATTTCTTTACTTACATGTTCTCTTAAAGTCATACACCATTCCTGCCTTTTTAATTAGAAAAAACTAACCACTTATCCAATCATTATCTGATATTTCTTCAACATATGGAGAATTAATAGTATGAATATCTTTAGAATCAATATGATGAATAATACAAGTTGCCCATTCACCTTCTTTTATTTGAGAAAATAAACATTTTCCTTTTTTCCACTTTTTAAAATCTCTATACATATCTATAATTTCACGTTGTTTAAAAGTATGGGCATTCATGGGAATTGTTATTGTATCTCCAATTTTGATAACTTCACCTTCTTGAGCAATAATTTCCAAATAAACTACTTTTTCATTATAAGCTGATGTAGATGCCATATTGATAATCATTATATATCCTCCAATTATAAACTATGAATATGCCCATCAGCATATAAGTATATTTTATTCCAAAATGCTTCATAATCATTATTTAATGCAAGATTTGAATAACAAATATCCATATTTTCTTGTGAACAATCATTTTCTAAAGAAATAAGTAAATGAGCTTCATTTGTTAATCCTATCTCAAGTAGTACTTCAATAACGTCTTTATAAGATTTTTGTTCTAAACCATCCATGGTTAATTCTGTATCATAATCAATGATTGTTATGATATTTCTAATCCAAGTAGGATAATTCATTAATATTTTCCTTATTTCTGGATGTTCATAAATCTCTGCCATTGTTTGTACAAAATCTTCACCATTAGTTATCTTTGATAGTGCTTCATCTATAAAATTCAATTTATATTCACCTCTTTTACCCAATCTTTTGCTTTACCTAAGCCATAAAGTATATCGTGGTGATTAAAACAAATAAGATATGATAGATTTCTATCAGTAATATAAAATTCAAATCCAAAAGATTCTTCAAGTATTTTTTGTAACTCTGCTCCATTTGAAATTAAAAATCCATTTCTATCATCAGACTTATTAAAAAACATAATACATTCATTATCTTTTATATAATCATATATCAATGCACACGCATTTGAGTTTTGATAATAAGCATAGTCTTTAAAAGATTCCCATATAAAAGAAGTATCTTTAATACAATAGTGTTTTATTATATGAGTATATAAATAATCCATCTCTTTTTTAGATAATGAATATGATTTTAAATGATAATCTTTAATGATTTTATTGATTTCTTTAGTGATATAATTCATAAAGAATCACCACGATAATTTAATAAATCATTTTTAAATCTTTCAAAATCAAAATTTCCTTTTGTCTTAATTTTTTTAACTGCTTTAATAATCATTTGTTTTATTAATTCAATTTTTCTATTACTATCACCATGATAATAACAATTAAAATCCATTCTAATATTAATTATTGCGCATGTTTTTAAAGATATGATTTGCACTTTTTCTTTCCATAATCCTTGATCATATATTTCTTTTGGAGCGATAATAGGAGTTATTCCAATAATAGTCATTGTTGAACTATATTCTTTATCTTTAAAAAAATCATGGAGTTGTTGACAATAACGATAGACATCTTCATTTATGCCATAATGATCTGTAAAATAAGCAGGAGAATTTATATTTAATTCCATAAGAAAACCTCTATTCTTTAATAGCTTCTAATTCTTTTAATGATAAACCTCTAATTAAAAGAGAATGTTCATTAGAATCAATTATATAATCTTTAAGTTTATTAAAAGCGACAAAATAATCACAATCTCCAATAATTGAATCTTTTGTAGTACTTATAAGTACTATTTTCCAATCTGTTATTTGTTTTCCATCAATAGCATATTCATTTTGAGGTGATTTTGGTAAAATTGTATCAGTTCTTTCAGTTAAAGCAATTGCTCCAAAAGGATTTCCATCAGGTTTACTATAAAACTTAGGTGTTGCTTTATAGGCTTTATCCCAATTAATCATCTTTTTTTCTTTTTTAAATTTACTTAATAGTCTCATTTTATTGACCTCCTTGTTCTTAATTCAACTATATCATAATAAAGACGAAAGAGAGTATTTTGTTGTAAAAATAATTTACTTTATAAAATATTGTTGATAGGATGAGATAAAAGAGGAGTAAGGTGAACAAAATGAAAAATAATATTAAATTAGTAGCTGTAGATATTGATGGAACATTTGTACGATCTGATTACAGTTATGATGTAGAACGTTTTAAACGTATTTGGAAAAAAATGAAAGAAGTTGGATGCCATTTTGTAGTAGCTAGTGGGAATCAATATTATCAATTAAGAAATTTATTCCCAGGTTTAGACAGTGAATTTGTTTTTGTGGCTGAAAAATGGGGCATTTGTTAAAGATGAAGATAAGCTTCTTTTTCATGCAAGTATGGATAAAGAGGTTGTTCATCAAGTTATTGATGAATGTCGAAAGTATCCAGAAATATAAAATGTTTTATGTGGTTTAGAAAGTGCTTATTGTCAAAAAGGAACAGTAAGCCAAGAATTCTTTGATTTAACAAGTATATATTATCATCATTTGAAGTGGATCGATGATTTTAAAAATGTTGATGATGAAATACTTAAATTTGCTCCTACTGTGCTTGAAGAAAAAACTTATGAATATTATGATTTATTTAAAGAAAAA
This sequence comes from Bacteroidaceae bacterium, assembly GCA_963618275.1. GTDB lineage: Bacteria > Bacillota_I > Bacilli_A > Erysipelotrichales > Coprobacillaceae > Faecalibacillus. The sequence continues at coordinate 9,328 of CAVESC010000089.1, read as the reverse complement.
ATTGTTAATTCAGCAATAGAGTTGTTTAAAGAAATGGGTTATGAGCAAGTATCTATTCCTAAAGTATGTGAAAAGGCAGGAATTACAAAAGGAACATTTTATTACTATTTTCAAAATAAAGATGAGGTTATTTATGAATATATTGAACAAATATTTACCGCTTATTATGATATCTTACCTGAAATATTAAAATGTTCTTCTCCTAGAGAACAACTTTGGATGTTATTTAATTATGCTTTTGATAATATTATTGCTTTAACACCACAGGTTTTATATGCTTATTATCAAGTTGATATAAAAAATAATTTACACCAGCTTTCACCTCTTACAAAAGATAGTTTTGGCTATTATACAAATAAATACACAAAGTTATTGTTATCTTTAATTGAAAAAGGACAGGAATGTAATGAAATTAGAAATGATAAAGAACCGATGGAACTCTATCAAACTTATCAAGCTCTTGTCGTAGGAATTGGATTAGATTGGGCATGTAGAGATGGTTGTTATGACGAAAAGAAAGTGTTGAAACAAATGTTTGATGTTGTTTTTTAAATGAACAATTTGTCTTATTTTGTAAGTAGTGTTCTGATATTAGAACACTACTTGTTGTTTTTTTTTGTTTTGTTCTATAATTAGAACAAGAAAGGTGGAGGTAATTAATGATAGAAAGAAAAGAATATCTTAGACAATTGGAATCATGGAAAGATAAACATATTATTAAGGTTATTACTGGAATTAGAAGATGTGGGAAAAGTACATTGTTAAAGCAATTCCAAAGTAAATTAATTGAAAATGGTATTTCTAAAGAGCAGATAATTTCTATTAATTTTGAAGATATGCAGTTTGAAGATTTATTAGATTATAAAAATCTTTATCAATTTATTAAAAGTAAAATTATAGAAGATAAAAAGATGTATATTTTTTTAGATGAAGTACAAAAAGTAGATCAATATGAAAATGTTGTTGATAGTTTATTTATTAATGATTTTATTGATGTGTATATTACTGGATCAAATTCTTATTTATTTTCTGGACAATTAGCAACAAATTTAAGAGGAAGATATATTGAATTATCTATTTTACCTTTATCATTTAAAGAATATTATCAATATAAAAATGATGATAAATCTCATTGTTTTATGAATTATATGAAAACAGGAGGTTTTCCTTATTTATTGAATATTGATGATAATAATGAAAATATGAATATGTATATAGAAGGAATTTATAATACTGTTTTAATAAAAGATATGGAAGAAAGATTAAATAGAAAACAAAGAAAAAATAATAACAGTTCTTTAACCGATGTTGCCTTGTTAAAATCTATTTCTAAATACTTATCTAGTGTTGTAGGGAGTCCAATATCTATTAGAAGTATTATAAATTACTTAATATCTAATGAAAGAAAAGTTTCACCTAATACAGTAAGTGAATATATTACTTCTTTATGTGATTCATATTTATATTATCCTGTAGAACCTATGGATGTTTCAGGTAAAGAGTTATTAAAATCTAACAAAAAGTATTATATCGTTGATTTAGGAATTAGAAATTATATTTTACCAAAGAAAAGATATGATTTAGGATTTAGTATTGAGAATATTGTTTATTTTGAATTGCATAGAAGGGGATATGAGGTATACATTGGTAAAAATAAAAATCTTGAAGTGGATTTTATTGCTAAAAAGAATAATGAATATACTTATATTCAAGTTACTGCGAGTATGTTAGAAGAATCAACATTTGAACGAGAAATAACGCCACTTAGAGAAATTAGAGATAACTATCCTAAAATTATTTTAACTTTAGATGAATTTACAGTTGGAAATTATGAAGGAATTAAAGTTATTAATGTTATAGATTGGTTATTAGAAGAATAGGAATATGACATTTGTCAATTTTATTTATATGCAAATATGATAAAATGAGGTCACAAGGGGGATTTGTATGGAAAAAGAATTGAACTGGGCAGTCATAGGAACAGGTGTGATTGCTAATGAAATGGCACAAGCTTTACAAAAGATGGATAAAACGCTTTATGGAGTAGCTAATAGAACTCATGCAAAAGCAGTAGATTTTGCAAAAAAATATGGAGTTAAAAAGGTTTATGATGAAATTGATGAAGTGTTTGATGATGAAAAGGTTGATATTATTTATTTAACAACACCACATAATACGCATTATCAATTTATGAAAAAGGCATTAGGACATGGAAAACATTTATTTGTAGAAAAATCTATTACTTTAAATAGTCGTGAGTTAGATGAAATGGTAGCACTTGCTAAAGAAAAAAATCTAATTCTTGCAGAAGCTATGACCATTTGGCATATGCCAATCTATAAAGAATTATGGAAAATCGTGCAAAGTGGAAAACTTGGTAAAATGCAAATCATGACAGTAAACTTTGGAAGTTTTAAAGAATATGATATGAATAATCGTTTCTTTAATATGAATCTTGCTGGTGGGGCTTTATTAGATATTGGAGTTTATGCTCTTTCAGCAGTACGTAGTTTTATGTCTAAAAAACCAAATGAAATTGTAAGCCAAGTGAAGTTTGCTCCTACAGGTTCTGATGAACAAGCAACGATTTTGCTTAAAAATGAAGATCAACAAATGGCAACGATTGCTTTATCAATGCATTCAAAACAACCTAAAAGAATTATGATTTCTTTAGAAAAAGGATATATTGAAGTTTATGAATTTCCTCGTGGACAAAAGGCAACGATTGTGGATGCTGAAACTGGAAAACAAACAGTTATTGAAAATGGAAATACAGAAAATGCACTTTATTATGAAATGTGTGATATGGAAGAAGCTGTTAGAAATCATGATGATTCACATTTAAATTTAGAGTATACAAAAGATGTCATGGATATCATGAGTCAACTTCGTAAAGAATGGAAAATGCAATATCCAGGAGAAAAATGGTAAAGGAATTTAAAAAATAATCAGTTAAAAAGAGATGTTTTCTCATTACGAAAAATCATCTCTTTTTATAATGATATTAAGTTGTTATAACTATATTTGCTGAATCATTTATTTATAAAGATATCTTTACAATAAATAATTTTTCTATTCAATTATTTCTTCAGTTACATAACCATGTGTTTCAGATTTTGCTTCTTCATATAATTGATTTAATCTATACATTTTAAATCCCCATAATAGAATTATTAAAACTAAAACGATAGAAGATATATATTTAAACAACTTTTTCTTATTTAGCTTTTTTATGATTTCATCACTATCTAAATTTTCAATATAAGAACCAGCAACCTCATTAGGAGTTCCAAATTCATTTACAATATCTTGATAGGTACAAATATCTAATTCATTTGAAAACTCATTTATTCGATATGTTAATAAGGAAATAAATTCCTTTTTATCTTTTGAATGAATAGGAATTATTTTTTTTACATATTTTATATATTTTTTAACATCTTTATTCATTATTTTCTACCTCCCCATATTCAATGATATCGAACACGCCTTTAATATTCTTTTTAAAATCAGTAATTGTTTTTTCTAAATATTCTTTTCCACTAGGTTCTATATGATAATAAACTCTTATTTTTCTGTTTACTATTTCATCGTGGCTAGAAATATATTCCTTTTTTAATAAATTATGTACAACAGGATAAAGAGTACCTTCTTTTATATCTAATGTATTATTTGAAACTTCTTTGATTTTCTTTACTAATTCATATCCATAACAATCATTTACTTTTAATAAACTTAAAACAAGCATATCAATATTAAAGAAACTATTTGATTTTGCCATAATATTATCACCCACGTTAATTATAACATGATAATATCATAAGTCATATACTATTATGATAAAAGTATAATTGACAATAAAGTATTGATATGTATAATGAGATTAAGGAAGACGTCAACCTAAATAAAAAAGGAGGCCACTAAACTTGGTAAATTCAAATAAAAAATTTCATAATATTATAAAATACATACTGTGGATTTTATTATTTATACTTTGTGTGTTTTTATTTTTTATAATTATTATATTTATTTCTGCAAAATATTTGTAAACATATCTTGATTGAATAAATATATAGTTTTATTTTATTTTTGTAAAAGAAAGAGGTATTTATGAAAAATAAAAAAAATAATATTCAAAAAACACATTACTAAATGATAATGGTTAATATATATTATATTTTTTGTCCTTTTCTTTATGGAGTGATAAAATAGAGTAAATAAAGGAGGATCATTATGGATAAAGTATTAAAATTTTTAAAAGATGCAGAAACTTATTATTTAGCAACAGTAGAAGGTGATCAACCAAGAGTTAGACCATTTGGAACAGCACATGTTTTTGAAGGAAAGCTTTATATTCAAACAGGAAAAGTCAAAGATGTTTCAAAACAACTTCATCAAAATCCTAAAGCAGAAATTTGTGCTTTTAAAAATGGAGAATGGTTACGTGTAAGTGGTAAATTAATTGAAGATGATCGTAATGAGGCAAGACAATCCATGTTAGATGCTTATCCAAGTTTACAAAAAATGTATAAAGCAGATGATGGAAATACAGAAGTTTTCTATTTTGAAGAAGCAACAGCTATCTTTTCATCATTTACGCATGAACCAGAAGTTATTAAGCTTTAATAATATTGACCTATTAAAAACTATTTTTAATAGGTCCTTTTTGTTTAATGATAAGAGGTTGATAGAGTTTATCGAGTGTTTTAGCTACTATATTTGCATTTGTTCCATCAACAACGACATCATATTTATTTTCAATACTACCAAAAGTGATTGTTTGATCAATATGATATAAGTTCATTAATTCTTTTAACATGTTTTCTCTTGTTGCTTGATGATCATAGATTTTCATATAGGTATAATCAGAATATTCTTGACTATCAAAGATAATGATTTTAAAAGGGGTTAGATCTAAATTCTTTTGTAATTGTTGGTATAATTTATGTATTTTATCATGTTTATCTATTAACATAAGATAGATAGGATTTTGATCAGAAAAGAGATCATGTTTAAAATAGTTTCGATAAGGATTTTTTCTTAATTTATGGAAGATAGCTTCTTCAGCTTCATTATTAAAATTTCCATAATGAATAATCCAAGAATCTTCAAAAATACAGTTAATAAAAACATGAAATCCTTGATTTTTAATAAAAGAAATAAGTTGTTGAGCATCTTTATGATTCATTTTATATGTTTTTAAATATTTCTTTTCATGAACATCAAATAAAACAGCGCCATCCATTGCAATGATTGGTAGTTTTAAATTGATTCCAGGAATACTATCTAAAATAATAGGGACCGTACGCATACTTGAAACAGTAAATAACATTCCATTTTCAATCATCACATTGATTTTTCGAATACTATAATCAGACATTTTATGTGAATTATTTACAAGGACATCATCAATACCACTAACAAACAAGATATCTTTGTTTTTATGACGAGGAAGTTGTAAAGAATTAATAATTAAACCTAAAATAATACCAATTAAAGTATCTAAAACACGATTGAAAACAAATAAATAAGGCTGACTATCAGCTACATGATTAACTACAATACTTAAGAAAACTACACAAGCAAAATAAGAAGCATTTTTCTTCTTGATCAATAAGGTTGTATAAATAATAGGAATAATCATTAAAGACGAAAGCATTAGATTAATAAACATATTTAATTGATAATGAATTACAATTATTAAAATCAATAAACCATATATTCCACCAATAAAAGTACCAATTGTTCTTTGTAAAGCCATTTGTTTACTTGTTTTTATTGTAGGCCTCATACACCACATAACGGCTAAAGCAGTATAAAAGGGTGTACCTTGACATCCTCTTAAATAATATATTAAAAAGCCACAAAGGACACCGAATGAGGATTTTATAATTCTTAAACCTAAAGGAGGTAGTTTCTTTTTCATAATATCACCAAAAGTATTTTAATAAAAAATTATCATTTATGCAATAAAATTATTATAAATAGACAAATAAAGTAAATTGTCAATATATGGATATAAAAAGAGGATTATGAATTGTTGCTGTGTTTTCATTTAATATAATAGAATTAGATAAAAGAAAGGATGAATATCGATGTTTAAAAATGAAAAAGGACAAGCAGTTGCACCAAAAACAGTAAAAATGACAAAAAAAGATTTTGAAGATCAAGGAAATACTCGTGTTTATTGGTTAGGTGGGGGAGGAGCCATGATTAATGATCATGGAACAGTAATTATGATTGATCCCCTTTTAGAAGGCTTTGATATGCCTTTATTGATTGATATGCCAATTGATGTAAAAGATGTACCTCATGTCGATGCTATTTTAGTATCTCATGTAGATAATGATCATTATTCAAGACCAACATGTAGAGATTTAAAAGATGTTTGTAAAGAATATCATACTTCTTACTATGTTGCTTCTTTAATGAAAGAAGAATGTGGTGTTGATGGAATTGGACATGATATAGGAGATCATATTCAAATTAATGATATTGATGTTGAACTTACACCAGCTGATCACGCTTGGCAAAATCAAGTGGCTAAATATAATTATCGTGTATGGGAAGATCGTGAATATTGTGGTTTCTATGTAAAAACACCAACCAAGAAAATTTGGTATGTAGGAGATTCTAAATTAATGGATTGTCAATTACATATGGATCCACCAGATGTAATGTTCTTTGATTATTCGGATAACCCTTTTCACATTGGCTTAGAAAATGCCTATAAACTTGCTAATACTTATCCAAATACCAAACTTGTTTTAATTCATTGGGGAAGTGTCGATGCTCCTGAAGCAAGTGCCTTTAATGGAAATCCACAAGATATTTTAGACAATGTTGTTAATCCTGAAAGAGTGGTTATTTTAGCTCCAGGTGAAGAATATGTTGTTGAATAAGAGGTGGAAATTATGAAATACAGTGAAGTTAAAGATTTTAATTATGATGATTGTTTTAAACTTGGATGTTTAATTGTTGAAAGACATGATGAGCAAAAAGAACCAATTGCGATTAGAATTTATATGGATGATCTTGTTATCTTCCAATATATTATGGAAGGCAGAGATGCAGGAAATATTCCATGGTTAGAACGTAAAGCTAATGCTGTTAAAAAGACAGGAATGTCTTCTATAGAAGCTTTCTATGCTACAAATGAAGGAAGGTTTCCTGAATTAAAAGATGATCCAACGGTTGCTTTATATGGTGGAGGTTATCCTCTATATAAGGATGGAAAAATCATTTGTATTGTATGTGTTTCAGGAATGGCACATGAAGATGATGCAAAATTAGTAGAAGAAGTTGTTAAGGAATACTTAGAAATAAAATAAAATTGTAGGAAGCAATGAAGATGGAACTAAGAGTATTAAAATATTTTTTAGTGATTGCTCGTGAAGAAAACTTTACGAAAGCTGCAAAACAATTACATATTACTCAACCGACTTTATCAAGACAAATTGCGCAATTAGAAGATGAACTAGGTGTGACTTTATTTGAAAGAAATAATCATAAAATTGTTTTAAGTGAAGATGGGATGATTTTAAAAAGAAGAGCACAAGAAATTCTCTCTTTAGCGAATAAAACTAAACAAGATTTCTTATATAAAGATGAACATCTTGAAGGAACAATTTCTATTGGTTGTGGTGAATTTCAAGCAACGAAATGTCTAACTGATTGTATTGCTTCTTTTAGAAAAGAACATCCGTATATTAAATATGAACTTTATAGTGGTAATACGAATAATATTAAAGATAATATTGAAAGAGGCTTTATTGATTTAGGATTGATGTCTTGTCCTATTGATCTTTCTAAATTTGAAAGTATTGAAATGCCTTTAAAAGAAACATGGGGTGTTTTAGTAAAAAAAGATAGTCAACTTGCACGTAAAGAATTTATTGAACCACAAGATTTAATTGATCTACCAATTGTTACATCTATTGGTGATTATCAAGAAACAATTCTTAATCATTGGTTTGGAAAATATCAAGACCAAATGAATATTGTAGCAAGAGGAAATCTTATTTATAATGAAGCACTCTTTGCTCAAAGTAATGTGGGTGTTGTTTTAGGTATCAAGCTAAATTATGATTATAAAGATTTATGCTTTATTCCTTTAAAGCCATCACTTCATCAACAAACAGCACTTGCTTGGAAAAAAGAACAATTCTTTTCACCAGCAACAACTGCTTTTATCAAATATGCAAAAGAATACTTTAAGAGATGATAGAAATATCATCTTTTTTAATACCTAAAAGGTATCGTTATTAATAAATTATAAGTATTAGATATTTAAAATAAAGCGAACTATAATAAAGTTGTAAAGAAAGAGTGATACTTATGACAATTGAAGAAGCAAGTAAAAAATATAATATTCCAATTCATATTCTTAAAGAATATAAAAGCTGGGGATTGTGTTAAGAAGTTAAAAAAGTAATGGGTTCTTGGCAATATGATGAAACAGACTTAGAAAGATTAAGTTTGATTATGACATTGCATGATTTGAATTTTACAGTTGAAGAAATAGAAAAATATATGAAACTTTCTTTAGAAAAGAATGAAAGTGAATGTTTAAAACTTTTAAATAAAAAAAGAAAAGGAATTTTAGATGAAGTTCATCTAAAAGAAAAACAATTATCAAGAATTGATTATTTACGATATGAGATGAACAGGAGAAAAAAGTAATGAAAAAGATGTGTACATTGATGTTAGCTTTATTTTTAGTTTTTACATGCAGTGCTTGTAGTAGTAAAAAAGCAACAGCTAAAAAAGAAAATATAACACAAACAGATTTAAAAGAAGCCACTTCAAAATCATTGGTCGTTTATTTCTCTTGGTCTGGAAATACTCAAAATATTGCCAAGGAAATACAAAAACAAACAAATTCAGACATCTTTGAGATTGTTCCTGAAGTAGCTTATAGTGATGACTATGATACTGTTGTTGATGATGCGAAAAAGGAACAACAAGAAAAAGCAAGACCAAAGATTAAAAATAAAATTGAAAATATTGATGAATACGAAACCATTTACGTAGGATAACCAAACTGGTGAGGAGATATGCCTATGATTCTTTATACATTCTTTGATGATTATGATTTATCTAACAAAGTGATTGCGCCATTTTGTACAAGTGGTGGAAGTGGTTTGTCAGATACTGAAAAAACAATCCAAGCACTTGAACCAAGTGCTACAATAACAAAAGGATTGCATGTTTCAGGATCAGCATCAAAAGATGCTTCAAGTGATGTAAAAGAATGGTTAAATGAAATTAAATAAAAGGAGCTAACTATATAAAATTCAAGTGATTTTATGAAAAAGTTTGAAAATAT
>CAVESC010000088.1:0-12884 GCA_963618275.1 Bacteroidaceae bacterium | reverse complement strand
TTATTATTATATACTCTCTTTTACTTTTATTCATTGGACAAATTGTCCAAAAAAAATAATTGGTCAAAATAACCAATTATTTTGTCAACAGATTAAAATATCTTTAAAAAACATCTTTATTGTAAATATTAAGTAGACCTATCCGTGATTTAACACCTGTTTTTTTATAAATAGATGAAATATATCTTTCTAATGTTCGTTTTGAAATATACATATTATTAGCGATATCTTGGACACTATCTTCTGTTGAAGTAAGATATTCAAAAACTTCAATCTCTCTAGGAGTAAATACATATTGTTCTTTGATTTTTAATAACTTATCTTCTTTTGAAAGTAAGGACTTTTTACTTTCACTCAGTTTTTCAATTAAAGTTATTCTTTGTAATTCATACATAGATACAATAATAGTAACTAAAACAAATAAACAAATAACGAAAACAACAACCATTAGATTTCCTTGTGAATTAATTAAAGATAAAGAACTTCTAGATAAAATAACTGCTGCTAAATTATTCACTGCCCTACCTAGTCCAGCCCATAAATCTGGATATTTCATATAACTAGCAATTTCCATAAAACTCGAAGTAAAAAAGACAGCAAAGAAGCCAGACGTCATATAAAAAATAAGCAATCCTACTAAAAAAGATTCTGAATATTTTAAAACAACAATACAAATCGTTGATAATAACATTACACAATACATCATCTTACTCGTGAATCTGCGATCCTTAAAATCAAAAACGATACCTCCAAACAAACCACTTAAAGCTAGTAAAAGCCGCGGCATTTTTTCTATATTCATTTTTCCTGTTACATGTAAAAGTGTTACTGCATTATCAAGTGTCGTAAAAACACACGATATCATAAAAACAAGTAAAATCAATAAACATCCACATACTTGTCTTTCTTTTTTAACCATTGAAACATCTAAATGATGGTTTAAAGTATTAGGAATTGTTGTGAGTATAAACATCAAAATACACATAAAAATATCTAAAACAACACTTTCTATAAGCGGTAAGGAAATAAAATTATTATTAATGAATTGTAAAATAATACCTATCATGTAGGATATTCCCACACATCTTGCAAGATATTTTTGATTAGGCAATATACAGATTGCTTTATAGGAAGTAACACCCCCTAGTCCTCCTAAAAAAAGAAATAGAATCAGTCCTGTTATAAGGGTAATCAAATATGTTGGATGTAAATAAATAATTGTAATCAACGTAATAATAATGATTGCACTTATTCCTATGCATATTCGTCGAGATAATCCTTTAAAATAGCGATTATATAATGGATATAAAACAAATCCTAGACAACTCATTCCTAAAACATAGTTTTGTGATAAAACAACTTTATTTTCAGATACCAGAAGCGAAATCATATCTATAAATAAATATTCAATACCTAAAAAGATGAACGTAAAAATAGCCAACAGCATAATTACTTTTATGTAATTTATTCTTTCTTCAGCTTTCATAATTTCATCCCCTTTTTTTAATATTAATGAAAATAAAATGTTAAATCAAGTTCATGAAAACAAAAACACAAGAATTAATCTTGTGTTTCATCTTTTTCATGATAGTAATTTCTTACTAATGATTGTGTTTTTCTAATATGTTTTTCAACATTTGCTTTTGCAAGTGCTTTGTCTTTTTTCACAATTGCTTCATAAATTTCTTTATGTTCTTGTGCAGCTTCAACTAAACGATTTGGTTGTTTAATTGAATGTCTTGAAGTAACATGAATATAATAGTTGATATCTGATAACAATTGTTCAAAATATTGTGAATGAGTTGCTCTATAAATTGCTTCATGGAAATCAATATTTACTTCTGTAAATCTTTCTTGATCATTTTTTTCAGCATAGAATTCTAATAAATCATAGATTTCTTTAATTCTATCTAATTCTTCTTGAGTAATACGATCAATTGCAAGTTGTACAGATAAACTTTCTAAAACAACACGAATTTCTAACATATCATCAATATCTCTTGATGAAAAACCTAATACATAAACTCCTTTATTAGGAATACTTTTAACTAATCCTTCTAACTCTAATTGTTTTAAGGCTTCTCTAATAGGTGTTCTAGAAATATTTAGTTCTTTAGAAAGAACAACTTCATTTAACTTTTGTCCTTTTTCATATTCTTCATTTAAAATCTTATCTCGTAAAATACAAAAGATACGATGTCCTAAGGAACCATGTCCTGCATTTTCTAAAATATTTTTTTTCATACTATAACCTATCTATAATTGCTTGCGTGAACTCTTTTGTAGAAGCGTTTCCGCCAATATCACGCGTTACAATTTTCCCCTCTTCTACGACTTTTGAAAGTGCATCACGTAGTCTATTTGCTTGATCATTTTGTCCTAAGGCTTCTAACATTAACGCAAACGCTAAAAGGAGAGCACTTGGATTGGCAATACCTTGACCTGCAATATCAGGAGCACTACCATGAACAGCTTCATAAATACGGTATTCATCTCCAATATTCCCACTAGGAGCAAATCCTAAACCACCTACTAAACCTGCACATAAATCAGAAACAATATCTCCATATAAATTAGGAGCAACTAAAACATCAAATGTTTCTGGTCTTAAAACAAGTTGCATACACATATTATCAATGATGACTTCTTGTTTTTCTATTTCTGGATAATCTTTACCTACATTTCTAAAACATTCTAAGAATAATCCATCTGTAAATTTCATAATATTTGCTTTATGAATGGCTGTGACTTTTTTTCTACCATTAGCTTTAGCATATTCAAAAGCATAACGACAAATCTTTTCACTGGCTTCTCTAGTAATAAGTTTAATACCATGAGCCACATCATCACCCACCATATATTCAATACCTTTATAAAGATCTTCAGTATTTTCACGAATCATGACTAAATCAATATTTTCATATTTTGAATCGATTCCTTTAAAAGAACGAATTGGTCTAACATTAGCATAAGTTGCAAATTTTTGTCTTAAAGCAACGTTTACACTTCTAAATCCTGTACCAATAGGTGTTGCTGTTGGACCTTTTAAAGCCCATTTATATTCTTTAATAGCATCAACTAAACCTGTTTCAAAGACTTCTTTTGTTTTAGAAGCATATTCTGCACCTGCTTGGTATTCTACCCATTCAATATCTAAATTCATAGCTTTAGTAATATCTACCACACTTTGTGAAATTTCTTTACCAATTCCATCACCTGGGATTAAAACTGCTTTCATTAAAAGTCACCTCCTAATTCTTTAATTGCATTTAATAAACCACCATATTGAATCATTGTTTTTTCTCTTGGTGATAATTTTAATTTTGCGGTAATTGTTTGATTATTTGTTTTATTAATAACTGTAATATCTTTATTGTTTTCAACACTATCTAATAAATTAATTAATTCATATTCATCTTGATCATTAAAGAAATCATAATCTTTTTGATCAATAACAAGTGGTAAAATACCATTATTAATTAAGTTAGAACGATGAATTCTCGCAAATGAAATCGCAAAGATTGCTTTAATTTTTAAATAATTAGGAACAAGAGCTGCATGTTCACGAGAAGAACCTTGACCATAGTTATCTCCACCAACAATAAATCCTCCACCATTTTCTATACATCTGTTGTAGAATTGATCATCTACTTTACAGAAAGAGAATTTTGCAAGATGAGGAACATTACTTCTATATGGAAGTAATTTTGAATCTGATGGTACGATGTGGTCTGTAGAAATATTATCTCCTACTTTTAAACATACTTTACCAGTAAATGTATCTGGTAATTTATCTCCTCGAGGAACTGGTTTAATATTTGGTCCCATATATACTTCATTTTGAGGATCATATTCATCAATAAAGAAATTTTTATTCTTTACAAATGGTGTATTTTCAATATCATCTAAATACATATCATCTTCAAATTCATCTGTTAAATATCCTTTGATTGCACTTAAAGCAGCAACTTCAGGTGATACTAAATAAACACTAGCATCATTTGTACCTGAACGCCCTTTAAAGTTACGATTGATTGTTCTTAAAGAAACACCTTTAGAAAGAGGTGCTTGACCCATACCGATACATGGTCCACAACCACATTCAAGAATTCTCGCACCAGAAGCAATCATATCTGCTAAAGCCCCACATTTAGAAAGCATTGCTAGAATACTTGAAGAACCTGGAGCAATAACAAGTGAAACATGTGTGGCAACTCTTCTTCCTTTTAAGATTTTAGCTGCTTTTAACATATCTGGAAGTGAAGAGTTTGTACATGAACCAATCACTACTTGGTTGATTTTCATTCCTCTTAATTCACTTACAGGTACAACAGCATCTGGACTATGTGGTTTAGCAGTTAATGGTACAAGTTTTGATAAATCAACAGTAATTTCTTCATCATATGTAGCATCTTCATCTGCTTTTAACTCAACATAATCTTCCTCTCTACCTTGTTGAATTAAATATTCTTTCGTAATTTCATCTGTTGGAAAGACAGAAGTCGTTGCCCCTAATTCAGCCCCCATATTACAAATAGTTGCACGATCTGTTAATGATAATTCTTTCAATCCTTCTCCAGTGTATTCAATAATCTTATTGACTCCACCTTTGACAGATAATTGTTGTAAAATATATAAAATAACATCTTTAGCCGAAGCCCATTTGGCTTTTTTACCCACTAAATTCACTTTAACAACACTTGGACATTGTAAATAATATGTACCTGTAGCCATCGCTACGGCAACATCTAATCCTCCTGCCCCAATAGCAATCATTCCCATAGCGCCACATGTTGGTGTATGTGAATCAGAACCTACTAATGTTTTACCAGGTTTTGCAAAATTTTCTAATTGTAATTGGTGACAAACACCATTTCCTGGTTTAGAAAAAGTAATCCCATGTTTTTTAGCTACACTACGAATAAATTCATGATCATCCATATTTTCAAATCCTGTTTGTAACATATTATGATCAATATAAGCAACTGCCTTTTCGACAGCTACATGTTCAATTCCCATTGCCTCTAATTGTAAATAAGCCATTGTCCCTGTTGAATCTTGAGTTAATGTTTGATCAATTTGAATCCCTATTTGTTGACCAGCGACTAACTCACCACTTTTAAGTTTAGAACTTAAGATTTTATACGCTAAATTCATTATTCTACGTCCCCCTTATTACGATTGTATACAATTATACATTCCATGTGTATTATTGTAAATACATTCTAAGCAAATAAAGGGATTTTTTTATGTATATTTCATTAAAATTGTATATTGTATACAGTTATCAATCATTTAAAAAGGGAGCAAAAGCTCCGCTTTTTTTATAAATCTAAGGCATATGCAATCGCAAGTTTTGTTGTATCTACGATTGAATCAATATGACAACGTTCTTTACCATGTGAATTAATAACAGCCATACCGAATGCTGCAGCATAAACATTGTTACCTGCACGAATTGCAGCATTAGCATCTGTTCCATAATGGAAGAATACATCAACACAATAATTTAAGTTTGTTTGTTTAGCTTGGTTGATAATTCTTGTAGTAAGTTCTCTATCATATGGTGAATAGTTATCTTTAGCACAGATACTTACTGTTTTTTCATCTGCATGATAATCAGGACCAATTAATCCGATATCTAAAGCCACATATTCTTCTACTTCTTCTGGTACATAAGCTCCACCATGTCCAATTTCTTCATAAATTGGGAAAGCTAATAATGTACGATATTTTGGTTTTAAATTATTTCTTTTGAAATAAGCCATCATTTCGATTAAAGCAGCAACTGCAGCTTTATCATCAATATAACGTGATACAACATATCCTGATGGTGTATATTCAAAATGAGGATCTACAGAAATCACATCACCATGATCAATACCTAAAGCCATAACATCTTCTTTAGAATGAACATCTTCATGTAAGATAACTTCCATATGGTCTTCGTCTCTTGGCATAGTTCTTGCATCTTCGAATACATGGACTGAGTGAGATTTACAAATAACCATACCTCTATATTTACGTCCATCTCTAGTAATAAGAGTAACGCCTTCACCTTCCATACTATGATAGTTAACTCCACCTAATTGTCTTACGATTAAATGACCATTATCATCAATATGACGAACAATTAAACCAATTGTATCTAAGTGAGCACCCATACATACTGTTTTAGAATTATCTTCACCTTCTAAAGTAATGTAAGCTGTTCTTTTACGATCATAAGTCACTTCATAACCAAATTCAGCTGCTTTTTTTTCTAATAAAGCACCAACTTCTTCATAATAACTAACTGGACTTGGTACATTAATAAATTCTTCACATAATTCAACTAATTCTTTTTTGTCAATATTCATTTCCATTTTATAATACCTCTTTTATTTTTTATCATATAAATGACATGCGCAGAAATGACCTGGTTCTACTTCTTTAAAATCTGGTCTATCTGTTTTACAAATATCCATTGCTTTAGGACATCTTGTACAGAAACGACATCCTTTTGGTGGGTTGGCTGGACTTGGCACATCGCCACCTAAAATTTGTTTATCTTCGATTCTTTCTTTTCCAATTCTTGGAATTGCTGAGAATAATGCTTGTGTATAAGGATGTAATGGTTTGGCATAAAGTGATTCAGTATCAGCCATTTCCATCATATTTCCTAAATACATAACCCCTACTCTATCCGCAATATGTTTTACAACACTTAAGTCATGGGAAATGAAGATATAAGCAATACCCATTTTTTCTTGTAATTCATTTAATAAGTTAATGATTTTTGCTTGTATCGAAACATCTAATGCTGAAACAGGTTCATCACAAATAATCAATTTAGGTTGTAAAGCAATCGCACGGGCAATCCCAATACGTTGTCTTTGTCCTCCTGAGAATTCATGAGGATAACGATACATGTAATCTAAGTTTAAACCAACTTGTTTCATAACTTCCACGATACGTGCATCACGTTCTTCTTTTGTTTTATAACATTTAGCGATATCGATTGGTTCAGCAATAATATCTTTAACTGTCATACGTGGATTCAATGAAGCATAAGGATCTTGGAAAATCAATTTGATTTTATCACGAGCTGCTTGTAATTCTTTACCACTTAAACTTGTGAAATCTTGACCATCTAAAATAACTTTACCTTCAGTTGGTTCAATTAAACGGATCACACTTTTACCCATTGTTGATTTACCACATCCTGATTCACCAACAATCCCAAAAGTTTCTCCTACTTTAACATCAAAGCTAATATCATCTACCGCTTTAACAACGCTTTTTTTACCTCTTAAAGAAGATGATTTAATAGAATAATATTTCTTTAAATGTTCTACTTTTAATAAAACGTCTTGATTATTTTCCATTTTCTACCTCCTCCTTATTCCATCTTTCATGATATTTCCAACAACGTACTAAATGGTTTTCACCATGTTCCATCATTGCTGGACATTCTTGATGACAGATTTCTTTAGCATGTTTACAACGTGGTGCAAAGAAGCATCCTTTTGGAAGTTCATATAACATTGGTACAGAACCAGGAATAACTTCCAATTCTTCTTGATCATCGCTATCAATATCAGGAATTGATCTTCTTAAACCGATTGTATAAGGATGTAAAGGATTTTTAAATAAATCTTCTACATTTGTATATTCTACGATCTTACCTGCATACATAACGATTACGTTATCTGCCATTTCTGAAATAACACCCATATCATGTGTAATTAATAATACGGCTGTATTCAATTCTTTTTTCATTTTATTAATTAATTTTAAGATTTGTGCTTGAATAGTCACATCTAATGCTGTTGTAGGTTCATCACAAATCAATAATGATGGATTACAAGAAAGTGCCATTGCAATCATGATTCTTTGTCTCATCCCACCAGATAATTGATGAGGACAAGAAGCAAATACTTTTTCAGGCATTGGAATACCTACAAGTCTAATCATTTCTAAAGCACGTTCTTTAGCTTCTTTTTTACTCATTTTTTCATGAGTTAAAACAGCTTCCATAATTTGTTTTCCAACAGTAACAACTGGATTTAAAGATGTCATTGGTTCTTGGAAAATCATTGAGATTTCTTTACCACGAATATCTCTCATTTCTTTAGGAGATTTCTTTAATAGATCTTCTCCTTTATACATAATTTCACCAGCAGTAATTTTTCCTGGAGGAGAAGGGATTAATTGCATTAATGATAAAGCAGTCATACTTTTACCACAACCAGATTCTCCAACTACTCCTAAAGTTTCTCCTGGTTTGATACTAAAACTTACTTCTTGTACAGCAGGAAGCGCTCCACGATCTGTAAAGAAGGTAATACCAAGATCTTTGACTTCTAATAATTCTTTATTTTCACTCATATCTTTTCCCCTTTTTACGATCTTAATTTTGGATCAAGCGCATCTCTTAATCCATCACCTAACATGTTGAACGCTAATACTGTAATAATGATAGCTAAACCTGGAATAACTGAATAGTATGTTGCACTACGAATATATGGTTGTGAAAAACTAATCATTGAACCCCAACTTGACATTGGTGCTTTAACACCTAAACCTAAGAAGCTTAATGATGCTTCTGACATAATTGCATTTGGAATCCCTAATGTGACAGTAACGATTAATGTTGATAAACAGTTAGGTAATAAATGTTTCATAATAATTCTAAAACTATTTCCACCGCTGACTTTACATGCATCGATGTATTCCATCTTTTTAAGACGCATAACATCCCCACGAATAAGTCTGGCAGTCGAAGACCAACCTAAAAGACCTAACGCTAAGTAAAGGTTAATTAAACCTGGTCCTAAAACGAACATGATAGCCATGGCAAATAATAAGAATGGGAATGATGAAAATACTTGGATTAAAAATGAAATGACAGCATCTACTTTTCCACCAAAGTATCCAGCACAAACACCCATTGTATAACCAATAACTGTCGCAATAATTTGTGAAACAATACCAACACTTAATGAAATACGACATCCATAAATAATTCTTGAGAAGATATCTCTTCCTAAATCATCTGTCCCAAACCAATGCGCAGCACATGGTTTCATTAAACGATCAGCAAGAACTTGTTTATCTGGATCATAAGGAGCAATCAATGGTGCAAATAAAGCAATTAAGCATAATAAAATAACGATAAATAAACATGCCATAGCCACTTTATTTTTCTTAAAAATGTTCCAACTGATTGACCAATAACTTTGATATGTTTGATCTTTTTTCTTTTTAAACATTCTATGATGACTCCTTTCCTAAACGAATTCTTGGATCTACTACTGTATAAAGTAAATCAACAACTAAATACATAACGACACAAATAACAGCGATATACATAACGCCACCTTGGACGATTGGTAAATCACGTGTATTAATACTATCTACTAACATTTTTCCAATTCCAGGAATTGAGAAAACTGATTCTACTAAAACAGAACCTGTTAAGATGTTTCCTAAATCAGATCCAGCAATAGTAATAATTGGAATTAATGCATTACGTAAAGCATGTTTGATTGTAACAACCCAACCTTTTAACCCCTTAGCTTGAGCAGTACGGATGTAATCTTGTGATAAAACATCTAACATACTTGTTCTTGTAATACGCGCAATACTTGCTGCATATCTTGTTCCTAAGGCAATACCAGGTAAGATGAATGATTTAAAGCTATCAATACCTGATAGTGGCAATAAATTAAATTTCAAACAAATAACAATTTGTAAGATAATGGCAATCCAGAATGCTGGAGCTGAAATACCAAATACAGAAATTGTCATTAAAGCTGAATCAACCCATTTACCACGATTAACAGCAGCTACAACACCTACGACAACACCTAAAACAACGGCTAATACATAAGCAATACCCGCTAATTTAGCTGTTACTAAAAATGAACTTGTTAAAATATCTAATACTGGTTTGTTTTGGAAATATGAAGTTCCAAAGTTACCTTGTAACATATTTCCTAACCAACTAAAGTATTGAATATAAATTGGTTGATCCAATCCCATTTCATGTGTTACACGTGCAATAGTTGCTTGATCAGCGAACTCACCTAACATGATTTCAACTGGATTACCAGGCACAATATTTAACACAAAGAATGTAATTAACGAAATACAAAAAACGACACCAATAGCTTGTAATACACGTTTTAGTAAATACTTCGCCATATTTTTCCTCCTTCTTCCTACAATAAATATATGGAATGCATCGCTGCATTCCATATATGATTAACACTTATTAAATTTCATTTACTATTTTTTAGATAAATCAATATCAATGTTATATAAATGATAAATTAAGTTTCCTAATTTAGCATTTTTTACATATGGTTTAGCAACAAATTGTAACTTACCGTAATATAAAGGAATTGTTCCGTAATCTTCACGAGATAAGATATAATCTGCTTTTTTGTATAATTCAACACGTTTATCAGAATCAGTTGATTCTCTAGCTTCTTTCATTAATGAATCGAATTCAGGGTTGTTGTAGAATACACCTTTTCCTACAGCATTTTCTGAATAGTAATAAGTATACATTTGGTTATCAGCATCTGCATATAATGGGAACCATCCAACAATTGTTGCTTGTAATTCACCAGCAGCTCTAGCTG
Source organism: Bacteroidaceae bacterium (assembly GCA_963618275.1). Classification (GTDB taxonomy): domain Bacteria; phylum Bacillota_I; class Bacilli_A; order Erysipelotrichales; family Coprobacillaceae; genus Faecalibacillus. Next base: position 2,253 of record CAVESC010000088.1, on the reverse strand, counting down.
AAGACCAGATACCTGCATCAATTGTTTCTACGTTCATAGTAATTCCAGCTTCTTTTAAGTAAGCTTGTAATGCAGTAGCAATTTTTTCTTCGTTTTGTCTAACTTTACAAGTAAATGTAGGGTTTGAAATACCTGCGTCAGCTAAAACTTTTTTAGCTTTTTTAACGTTATGTTCATAAGCTTTTAATTTGTCATCATGACCTGGAACACCTGGATTTAAGAATGATGAAGCTGGTTCAGCAGCACCATTTAATACAGTGTTACATAATTCTTTACGATTAATAGCAAGTGAGATTGCTTCTCTTACAGCTTTATTGCTTAATACTGGATCAGTATCTTTAATTGATAAGAAATATGTACCTAATGGAGTTACTTGAGTAATTTCATCTTTTAAATCACTATCTTTATATTGATCTAATAATGAAGTAGATAAGTCACACATATCAATGTTACCTTGTTCATATTCCATCATTTTTGTACTGTTGTCATCAATATAAACGATTTCTAAACGATCTAAGTTAACTTTTTTACCATGATAGTTTTTATTTGGAACCATCACAACTTTAGTTTGTTCATCATTTTCTTTAATTACATAAGGACCAGTACCAATTAAGTTAGTTCCTTTACCCCAGTTTTCACCAGCAGCAGCACATGCATCAGAAGGATAAATTGAAGCATAGTCCATACCTAAGTTAGCAACAAATGGAGCAAATTTGTAATCAATATGTAATTTGAAAGTGTAATCATCAACTGTTTCAAAACCACTTAATTCAGTAGCTTTACCATCTAACATATCTTGAGCACCAGTAATCATGTTATACATATATGTATTTGTACAACCAGTTGCTGGAGTGAACATTCTTTCGAATGTATATTTAACATCTTCAGTAGTTAAATCAGAACCATCTGAGAATTTAATACCTTTTTTAAGTGTGATTGTATAAGTTAATCCATCATCAGATACTTCTGGCATATCTTTAGCAAGAACACATTCTTCTTCATTGTCATCATTCCAACGATATAATCCTTCTAATACGTTGTCAGCAACAGAAGAAGCTCCTGAGTTTGTGTTTGTTTGCATATCTAAACCAACTTTTGGGTTAGATTGACCAAAGCGAAATACTTTTTCGCCACTTTCTGTACTTTTGCTTGAACTACTTGAACCACCACATCCAGCTAAGGATACAGCCATTGCAGCAACAGCAAGAACAGATAAAGATTTCTTTAATAAGTTCATTTCCCTTTCCTCCTAATTTTAACGATTCCCTACTTAAACTTTCTTAAAGTGCTCCTGTATTATATCAAAGGGCTTTCTTTATTTCAACAGAATGTTGCATTTTTGTATACAATTATGAACAATATCTTATTTTTTGCACATATATTCTCTATTTTTTTAATTTATTTCTATAAAAAATCGTTTTATTGCGTATGTATATACAATAAAACAATTATTTTAAATCACTCATCAATAATAACAAACCATTTTGACATACTTCCATAAAGTCTGGTTCTTGATAATTCATTCCCGCTTGCATCATCGCTTCTATTTGTTTAGGGGAATGTTTAATCGAAGGATAAAGCCCATGTAAAAAAACAACAAAACTCTTTTGAAATATTCTTCTTTTTTCTAAAGAAGTATGGGGAAAATAGATTTCTAAATAATGTCTAAACATCTCAAAAAAGCTTGCTACCGTCTTTTTAAATTCAACCAATCTTTCTAAGCGCGTCCCATTTTCAATAGAATCTAAATGGTTTGACATCAAATCCATTAACAAAAAACGATGTGACATCGACTTAACAAGACATAAACAATAGTCTTCTTTTTTTAAAAAGAGCGTTTCTAACTCTTCTTTCCACGAAAGATATTCTCTATTTAAAAGTTCCATCATAATTTCTTCTTTTGTTTTAAAATATTTATAAATCGCTGGTCTAGTACAAGAAATCTTTTCTGAGATGACTTTAATATTCACCGCATCATAGCCATGTTCTTCATAAATATTCTTACAAGCTTGTACGATTTCTTCAACTCTTGTTTCTACTTGTTCTTTTGTTCTTGCTCTTTGAAAATCCATTGTCTTTCTCCTTGATGTCATTGTACTAAAACGCTTCGCGTTAGTCCAATTCTTACATGATTTTTCTTACTATTTTTATTTGCCATCTTTCTTATGATGGCTTTTTTCATTTATACTTTAGTTGTCATACTATTTTTCTTGAAAACAGGTCCATTACACTTGTCAAATAAACAAATCCATC
>CAVESC010000087.1:0-13189 GCA_963618275.1 Bacteroidaceae bacterium | reverse complement strand
GCTAGCGTAGAGAGTGCAAAATAGTTTATTTGCCTTTTTGCGTATGTAAAAAGGCTTTTATTTTGCCTCGTTTTAAAGGAGGATGAATATGGAAATTAAATTAACTACGAAGAATATGGCTTATATGGCAATGTTTGCGGCAATGCAAGTGGTTTTAGAGTATTGTACTAAATTTTATGAAATGCCTAAAGGTGGTAACTGTGCTTTTTCACTTGTAGCGATTATTTTATGCGGTTATTTGATGAATTGGGGTTATAGTTTAATCGTTTCACTTGTTTGCTTAGGCTTACATTTTGCTTTAGGACTTGCAACATTTTATGGTCCCTTATCAGTAATCTTTGATTATTTATTACCAATGGTTTTAATTGGTCTTACACCACTTATTCCTTTATTAAAGGTTGGTAAGTATGAATTACCTGTTGGAATTATCATTATGGGTGTTTTAAAAACAATTTGTCATTTGATTTCAGGATGGTATGCTTTCCAAACACCACTACAAGCAAACTTAACTTATAATCTTCCATATAATATAGCAACAATCATTGCTTGTTTTATATTATTTGTGATTTTATATCCAAGGCTTAAAAAAGCTGTTCATTTATAAGACTCGTTTCGAGTCTTTTTTTCTTTGAAAGAAAGATGAATTTGTGTATAATGTAAATGTTAATAAGGAGTCGTTTGTTGTGGAAGATATTGTAGGAAAGAAAATCTTAATACATGGATATAAACATAATGGTAAAATACATAGGTGCTGGTCAAAGGGACTGGTTTTACAAGAAACAGATGATCATTATATTGTGATCAATAATAGAACACTGGTTACTGAATCTGACGGTAGAATGTGGCATACACGTGAGCCGGCTATTTGGTATATGCCTAAACATAAATGGTACAATGTGATTTGTATGATTAGAAAAACAGGAGTGTATTATTATTGTAATATTGCTTCACCAACTTTATATGATGGCGAAGCTTTAAAATATATTGATTATGATTTAGATTTAAAGGTTTTTCCAGATGGAAATTATCGTATTTTAGACCAAGAAGAATATCGTCAGCATGCACGTGAAATGGGTTATAGTGATGAATTGGATAAAATTTTAAAGAAACAATTGGATGTCTTGATTGAATTGGCTATAAAAAAAGGTGGACCATTTGATCAAAATTTTACGAAAAAGTGGTATGGTTTTTATCAAGACTTAAAAGAGGGTTATTATGGAAAAAGTGATTACTATAAATAATAGAGATGAAACATTAGTTTTTGGTGAACATTTAGGAAAATTATTAAAACCTCATATGTTATTGACACTTAATGGTGATTTAGGTGCAGGAAAAACAACGTTTACTAAAGGAATAGGGAAAGGATTAGGCATTAAAAGAATTATTAATTCGCCTACTTTTACAATTTTAAAACAATATCAAGGAATTTATCAATTATCCCATTTTGATGCTTATCGTTTAGAAGGACAAAGTGAAGATTTAGGTTTTGAAGAGATTTTTGATAGTGAAGATGTATGTGTGGTTGAATGGCCAGAATTCTTAGAAGAAATTTTACCTCAAGAACGTTTAGCAATTACAATTAAAAGAATAGATGATGATCAAAGAGAATTTATTTTAAAACCGATTGGTAAAAAATATGAAAAACTTGTAGAGGAGATTGATTATGAAAACAATTGTCATGGATAGTGCTAATAAATATTTAGTGGTAGCTTTATATGAAAATCAAAAATGTTTAGCTTCTTTACAAGAAGAAGGAAATCGTAAACAATCAGAATATGCCATTGTTTATTTACAAAAATTATTACAAGAAAATCATTTAAAAATGAGTGATTTTGATGAAATGGTGATTACGATTGGTCCTGGTTCTTATACAGGAGTACGTGTTGCTTTAACAATTGCAAAAACATTAAATGCTACGATGAATATAAAAATAAAAACCGTTTCTTCTTTAAAAGCAATGGCAGGAATGAAAAAAGCTATCTCAATTTTAGACGCAAGAAGTCAAAAATTATTTTTAGGTGTTTATAATGAAGGAAAAGTAATTGTTGATGATTGTTTGATAAATATTGATGAATTTGAAAATTATCAAAAACAATACAGTGACTATGAAGTAATTGGTGATACAAGCTTGATAGGATTACCAGAGAAGGAAGTTGATCTTGCTGATAATATTTATACACTTTCAGTTTTAGAAAAAGAAATAGAAAACGTAGATAGTCTTGTTCCAAGATATATTAAGGAAGTTGAGGCTAAAAAGATATGTCAATAAAAGAAATGAAAGAAGAAGATTTAAAGAGAGTCGTTGAACTAGAAAATGATCTTTTTTTATCACCTTGGAACGAAGAAGATTTTAAACATGAAATAAAAGAAAATCCGATGGCTGGATATTATGTTTTGGAAAAAGAAAATCAGATTATTGGGTATATTGGACTATGGTTTTTAGGGGATCAATGCCAAATTACAACGATTGCAACAGATTCTCGTTATCAAGGACAAGGTTATGCAAGTCAATTAATGGAATATGCTCTTGAAAAAAGTGAAGAGTTGCATTATCAAAATGTTAATTTAGAAGTACGTGTTTCAAATGTAAAAGCAATAGCACTTTATCAAAAATTTGGTTTTAAAAATGTTGCTATTAGGAAAAGGTATTATAGCAATGGTGAAGATGCTTATTTAATGATTAAGGAATTGGAGGAATAAAAATGTCTTTATTATTAGCAATCGAATCAAGCTGTGATGAAATGGCCATGGCTGTCTTAAAAGATGATAGAGATTTTTTAAGTAGTGTTGTAGCTAGTCAAATTGATATACACGCTATGTATGGGGGTGTTGTCCCTGAAATTGCTAGTCGTAAGCATGTGGAATGTGTATCAGTTGTTTTAAAAGAAACATTAAAGCAAGCAAATGTAAAAATGGAAGATATTGATGCTATTTGTGTAACAAAAGGTCCAGGACTTGTGGGTTCATTACATATCGGTTTGCAAGTTGCAAAGACACTTTCTTTAGCTTATAATAAGCCATTAATTGGTGTTCATCATATAGCAGGACATATTTATGCCAATAATTATGAAAAAGATATCGTTTATCCTGCATTGTGTCTAGTAGTTAGTGGTGGACATACAGAACTTGTATTAATGAAAAAACCTTATTCTTTTGAAGTAATTGGTGAAACTTTAGACGATGCAGTTGGAGAAGCTTATGATAAAGTAGGAAGAGTTTTAAATCTTCCTTATCCTGGAGGTCCAGTTTTAGATAAAATGGCTCATTTAGGAAATGCAAGTTATCATTTACCTAAACCACTTGATGATGATAGTTATAATTTCAGTTTTAGTGGTTTAAAATCAGCTGTTATCAATTTGGCTCATAACCATAAACAAAAAGGATTGGAAATCAATCAAAATGATTTAGCAACTTCTTTCCAAAATGTCGTAGTTGATGTTTTGGTAGATAAAACAATTCGAGCAGCTAAAGAATATGGAGTTAAAGAAATTATGTTGGCTGGTGGTGTTTCCGCAAATAAAGGATTAAGAGAAAAAATGACAGCTGAAGTAGCATTGTTAAAGGGTGTTCAATTATCCCTTCCACCGATGAAATGTTGCACAGATAATGCAATGATGATTGCTTTAGCGGGAAAAGTTATGTATGATAATAATAAGTTTAGTGACTTATCGCTTGGCATTAAACCACATCTCGATTTAGAATTGGAGTCAATAGGAGGGGATTAGTGTGGAGAAAAAAATATCAAAAGCGACGATGTCCCGTTTTCCTGTTTATTTAAAAGCACTTAGAAAAATGCAACATGAGGGGAAAGAAACATGTTTATCAAGTGAACTTTATGAAATTACAGGAATACAAGATACAACAATTAGACGTGACTTTACATATTTATCAAAGACAGATAATTTTGGTAGACGTGGTAGAGGTTATGATGTAAAGCATCTTATTGATGGATTAAGTGAAGTTTTAGGTCTTGGATTGGATGAGCCTATTATTTTAATTGGTGTTGGTAATTTAGGAAGTGCCATTTTAAAGTATAATCGTTGGCAGTATACAGTTGGTAAGATTGTCTGTGGTTATGATATGGATAAAAATAAAGAAGGGGAAAGATTTGGGGTTAAAATTTGTCATATTGATAAGTTAGAAGAAACTTTCCCAAGCGATTGTAAAATTGCTATTTTAGCAATTTCAGAAAATGTTCAAGAAACAGTTGATCGCTTAATGAAATTGGGCATTAAAGGAATTGTAGATTTTACACATAGTCATTTTATGGTTCATGAAGGCGTAGAGGTCCAAACAGTAGATGTTGTGGTAGCTATTCAAGAATTAGTTATTAAAATGAAATCAAATGATCAAGAATAGGGAGAGAAAAATGTTTGAATTTATTACAGTAAGAGAATTATATGAATTATATATCAATGATAGAGATCAATTAGATGGTATTGAATATGTTGAATTACAAGGATGGATCCGTACAAATAGAAATAGTGGGAAAGTCGGATTTTTAGCTTTAAATGATGGAACATATTTTAAAAATGTACAAGTCGTTTATTTAGATGAAATTATTGATAATTATGAAGAAGCTTCACATATTTCTACAGGAAGTGCTGTTAAAGTAACAGGAAAGTTAAAATTAACACCAGAAGGAAAACAACCTTTTGAAATCGAAGCAACACATTTAGTGGTTGAAGGAACTTGTGACGAAGATTTCCCATTACAAAAGAAAAGACATTCTTTTGAATATATGAGAGAAATTCCTCATTTAAGACCAAGAGCAAATACTTTTTATGCAATTTTTAGATTAAGATCAGTTTTATCAATGGCTATTCATGAATTTTTCCAAAACCAAGGATTCGTTTATGTCCATACACCAATCATTACTTCAAATGATGGTGAAGGTGCTGGAGAAATGTTTAGAGCAACAACAATTGATAATACTGAATTTGATAAAGATTTCTTTGGAAAAGAAGCTTATTTAACAGTTACAGGACAATTACATGTTGAAGCTTTTGCTTTAACATATCGAGATGTTTATACATTTGGACCTGCTTTTAGAGCAGAAAATTCAAATACTTCAAGACATGCAAGTGAATTCTGGATGATTGAGCCTGAAATTGCATTTGCTGATTTAGAAGATGATATGGATTTAATTGAAGATATGGTTAAGTATTGTATCGATTATGTTTTAGATAATGCTCCAGAAGAAATGAAATTCTTTGAAAGTATGATTGATAAAGACTGTATCAATCGTATTAAATCTGTAAGAGATAGTGACTTTAAACGTATGACTTATACTGAAGCAATTGATTATTTATTAAAAGCAGATGTTAAATTTGAAAACAAAGTCGAATGGGGTATGGATTTAAATTCTGAACATGAACGTTATATCTGTGAAAAAATTGTTGGTGGACCAGTATTTTTAACAGATTACCCTAAAGAAATCAAAGCATTCTACATGCGTTTAAATGATGATGGAAAGACTGTAGCAGCATGTGATTTACTTGTTCCTGGAATTGGGGAACTTGTTGGTGGATCACAACGTGAAGAAAGATATGATGTCTTAGAAAAAATCATGGATGAAAAAGGAATGGCCAAAGAAGGATTACAATGGTATATGGATCTCCGTCGTTTTGGAGGATGTAAACATGCTGGATTTGGTTTAGGATTCGACCGTTTCTTAATGTATCTAACAGGTATGCAAAACATTAGAGATGTTGAACCATTCCCAAGAACTCCAAGAAATTTAAAATTTTAAAAGCCTATTCGTTAGGCTTTTTTTTGTGTATAATATGTAGGAGGTGACACACATGAATGAATATGATTTGATGAATCTCTATTTTAATTTTATTTTTAATGAAGGTATGAAGTCTTATAGAGATGTTTATGCAAATTATGAACAACTTGGAGAATTTAAAAATTGGCTAACAAAGCAAAGAATAGAATTTCCATTTGTCCATCAAATTCAAAAAAATGAATGTGAGTTACTTTTTAGAAGTAAAAACTTTGAAACGTATGATACAGCTTTTAAAACAAATTATGCACATGATTTTCATAAATTTGTAACAAGTGAAAAAGAAAAATATCAAGTGATTTTATTATCAGGAATTGATGGTCAGTTTTTTAAAAATTTCGATGATAATTATAATCATGAATTGATGCGTGTTTTTTGTATAAAAGAAGCATTAAAGGAAGATATTTCATTATATGGACCTTATCATCTGTTTTTAAATGCACTTTATCAAATAGATCGTTGGCCAGGTGTTTTTATATTTAAAGGAGAACAAAGTGTTTTTTATCCTGTAAAAAGTATAGAAGATGTAAAAGAGTGCTTTAATCTAATAGAAACAGATAAAATTTTTGAAAAGAAATGTCAAACAAATGAAGATCAATATTTTATTCAATTAAGTGATCTCCATTTAGGTACCAAAAAAACAGACAATGGACTCATTGTTTTGCAAGATAGTCTCGATGAACTTTATCGAATGCTTCCTCATGACCATCAGCTTAAATTTTTGATTACTGGTGATTTAATGAATTCTCCTAATCGAAAAAATATGTATGCGGCGTCTCATTTTATGAATCGTTTAAAAAGAACATATCACAGTGATGTGACATTTATTTTGGGAAACCATGATGTTATTGTTTATGGTTTGAATATTTTGAAAAGACAAAAGACAAAAGTTGTTGCTTATTTATTAGGAGAAAATATTAAAGTTTATCCAGATGTTAAAATAATTGTAATTAAGATAGATTCAACTTCTCAAGGAAATCTTGCACGAGGAATGGTAGGACAAAGGCTTTTACAAGAAATTGAAGATGAACTTTTATCTATAGATCATTTAGAAGATTATACTTTGATTGCAATGATGCATCATCATTTAATGCCACTTAGGAAAGATGATTTTTTAAAGACAAAATGGAATGAAAAATTGTTTATGGGGAAAATAGCTGATTCTACTAAGGCTCTTGTAGATGCTCAAGATGTGATGTATTGGTTAGAAAAACATCATGTACGTTATATTTTTCATGGACATAAACATATTCCTTGTGTTGTAAAAAAAGGAAATAGTTATATTATGGCTGGTGGATCTTCTTGTGGTGGTGGTACAAAAGAAAGAAAAAGTCGATATTTAAGTTATAATTTATTAAAATATAATCGAACTGAACAGGTGTTTAAGTATTGTTTTGTATTTTATGATGATCTTACGAAACAAGAAAGACATCGTGTAAAAATAAAATTATTTACGGAGGATGAAAATGAAATTAGTTGATAAAATGAAAGATGAAAATTTAGGACTTGCTATCCTATATAATTTTACAAAAGGGTATGGGCATGTTCCAATGAATGTTTATGATGTTGTTTTACCACTTTTATATCATGATGGTTTTAGAAATCATTTATTTGAAGGGGTTAAAGTAGAAGATGCACTTACTAAATGTGTTCAAGAAGATGCTTCTTTTGTTCAAAATATTTTAGAAGATATTGAAAAAGATAAGGAAATGACGTCAAGATCTTTAGGAATTTGTCTTTTAAATAAATATTTGAGTTTTGAATTTGAAGATAATGAGATGAAAGGTATTTTACATGATAGTTCTATTTTAGATATTAATGAAGCAATTAGTTTAGGACAATATTTTTCAGGAAAATCTTATGAAGACATTTTAAATATTTTAAAAAAAAAGACTTTTAGTATCGTCTTTTTAGATAGTATTTGTTTAGGTGATGATGTTGATTTATCAAAATTAAAACAATTTGGACAAGCTAAAATTTATAAACAAAGTAGTCCAGAAGAAGTTATCGAACGAATTCAAGATGCAGATATTATTATTACGAATAAATGCTTACTTAATGAGGAAGTTTTACAATATGCTTCAAAAGTAAAACTTATTTGTATTACGGCTACAGGAGTCAATAACGTGGATTTAGATTATTGTCATCGTCGAGGAGTTGTTGTTTGCAATGTGGCGGGATATTCTTCTTTAAGTGTTGCACAACATACTTTTGCATTGACTTTAGATTTATTACATAAAAATAGCTATTATCATGAATATGTACAAAGTGGTAAATATAGTGAAAGTGGAATGTTTAGTTATATTGGTCCCTATTTTTATGAATTATATGGAAAAACATGGGGAATTATAGGAATGGGAAATATTGGACGTACGGTTGCTAAAATAGCAGAAGCTTTTGGTTGTCAAGTTCAATATTATTCAACAAGTGGCAAAAATATGAAACAAGATTATTCAGCGGTAGATTTAGAAACATTATTAAAAACAAGTGATGTAATTTCTATTCACTGTCCTTTAAATGAGCAAACAAAAGGATTGATTAATGAAGAGTCATTTAAATTAATGAAAGAAAGTGCAATTTTAATTAATGTTGGTCGTGGTGGCATTGTTGATGAAAAAGCACTTGTTGAAGCGTTACGAAATAATGAAATAGCAGCTGCAGGATTAGATGTTTTTGAAAGTGAACCACTTGCAAAAGAAAGCCCATTGCTTCAAATTAATGATGCTTCTAAATTATTGATGACACCTCATATTGCATGGGCAACAGTAGAAGCAAGAAAGCGTTTGTTTGATTTGGTTGTAGAAAATATTCAAGGTTTTTTATCAGGTGATTTAAAGAATGTATGTTAATGCATTCTTTTTTTGCATTTTAAAATAAATTGTGTTATACTCGAAAAACTTGAGGAGAAAATGAATGAATAAATTTGAAAAATTAGGATTAAATAAAGAATTATTAAAAGCAATTAATGAATTAGGGTTTGAAAAACCAACACCTATTCAAGAAAATATTATTCCTGTAATTTTGAGTGGCTATGATGTTATTGGACAAGCCCAAACAGGAACAGGGAAAACATTAGCGTTTTCGAGTATTTTGCTTACAAATATTAAAAAAAGTAAAAAGAAGCCACAAGCTTATATTCTATCACCAACTAGAGAACTTACTATGCAAATTCATGAAGAATTAAAGAAGCTTGGTAAATATAGCCCTTTACGTTTTGCATGTGTTTATGGTGGAAGTGGGATTGAAAAACAAATTAAATCAATAAAAAAAGGTGTTGATATTGTTGTCGGAACGCCTGGAAGAATGATGGATTTAATGCGACGTAAAGTACTTCAATTAGATGAAGTATCTTATGTTGTTTTAGATGAAGCAGATGAAATGTTAAATATGGGCTTTATTGAAGATATAGAAACAATTATTTCTAAAACAAATCCAGAACATACGACGATGTTATTTTCTGCGACAATGCCAGAGGGTATTAAAAAAATTGCTAAAAAATATATGAAACCTGATTATAAACATATTCAGGTCAAACAAAAAACAATTACAGCTAATACAGTTAAACAATATTACTTTGAGGTTAAACAAAAAGATCGTTTTGAAGCATTATGTCGTCTTATTGATAGCGAAACAGTACAATCAGGAATTATCTTCTGCCGCACTAAAAGAAGTGTTGATGAAGTTACAGAACAAATGCAAAAGGCTAACTATAATGTTGAAGCAATGCATGGTGATTTAAATCAAGATCATCGTATGCGAACTTTGAAGAAGTTTAAAGAAGGAACAATTCATTATTTAATTGCAACAGATGTTGCTGCTAGAGGAATTGATGTTGAAAATATTAGTCATGTTATCAACTATGAATTACCACAAGAAGTAGATCTTTATGTACATCGTATTGGACGTACTGGTCGTGCTAATCGAGAAGGAAAAGCTTATACAATTGTTGTTGGAAAAGAAGAAAGATATTTAAAAGAAATTGAAAGAAAAACAAAGTCTCATATTGAAAAATTAGAGGTTCCAACTCTAACACAAATTCACCAACATAAAGTAACAGAGTTAATGTATAAAATTGAAGATATGATTTTAAATGGTGAACATAAACCAATGAAAGATCTAGTTAATCAAATTGATCATCATATGTTAAAAGATGTAACAGCGGCGTTAATTGAGCTTTCTTTAAATCAAGAAATTGGTTATCCATATGCAAAAGAAAAATTAGAAACATCATCTAAGCGAAAAAAAGGTGCAAGTGAAGGATATACACGTTTATTTTTAACTGTGGGTTCAATGGATAAAGTTAAGAAAAAAGATATTATTAATTTTTTAGTATCAAAAGCAAATATTAAAGAAAATGATATTCAAGGAATTGATATTAAAAGAAAATTTACTTTCGTTAATATTAATGATAAGGCTATAAAAAAAGTTTTAAAAAATTGTCAAAAAGAAAAATTGAATGGTCGAAAGGTAGAAATAGAACAAGCAAACAGCAGATAAGCTGTTCTTGTTCTATTTTTTTTAAAAAAATAAAAGGTGATAAAATCGAATAAATTAGCGAAATTTATGAAAGCGGTAACAATTTATACTTGAATGTAAGGGCTATCATGTGTATAATTATATTAGTTGATTAATTAGGAGGAATGATTGAAATGAAACAATATGTTTACTCTTTCAAAGAAGGAAATAAAGATATGAGAGTCATCCTTGGAGGTAAAGGTGCAAACTTAGCTGAAATGACAAGTATTGGTTTACCAGTGCCACAAGGATTTACAGTATCGACAGAAGCTTGTACTGCTTATTATGAAGATGGAAAACAAATTTCACCTGAAATTTGTGCACAAATTGATAATAAATTAGCTGAATTAGAAGCAGAAACTGGAAAAAAATTAGGAGATCCAACAAACCCATTGTTAGTATCTGTTCGTTCTGGAGCAAGAGAATCTATGCCAGGTATGATGGATACAGTATTAAACTTAGGTTTAAATGATGAAGTAGCTACTGGATTTACTAAAATTACAAATAATGAAAGATTTGTTTATGATAGCTATAGAAGATTCATTCAAATGTTTGCTGATGTTGTTATGGGATTCCCAAAAAGCTCATTTGAAAGAAAATTTGATGATATTAAAGAAGAAAAGGGAGTTGAATTCGATACAGAATTAACTGCTGAAGATTTAAAAGAAGTTGTTGCTATTTATAAAGAAGAATATAGAAAACATGCGGGTGTTGACTTCCCACAAGATCCAAAAGTTCAATTAATGGAAGCTATCAAAGCTGTATTCCGTTCATGGAATAATGATCGTGCAATTACTTATAGACGTTTAAATGATATTCCAGGTTCTTGGGGAACTGCTGTAAACGTTCAACAAATGGTTTATGGTAATACAGGAGATACTTCTGGTACAGGTGTTGCCTTCACACGTAACCCTGCAACTGGTGAAAAGAAATTATTTGGTGAATACTTAATGAATGCCCAAGGTGAAGACGTTGTTGCTGGTATTCGTACACCTCAACCAATTGCTACACTAAATGACGTTATGCCAGAATGTTATGAACAATTCTGTAAAGTATGTGACATTCTTGAAGAACATTATAGAGATATGCAAGATATGGAATTTACAATTGAAAATGGTAAATTATTCATGTTACAAACTCGTAATGGTAAAAGAACTGCACAAGCTGCTTTAAAAATTGCTGTTGATTTAGTAAATGAAGGAATGATTACTAAAGAACAAGCTTTATTAAAAGTAGAACCAAGACAATTAGATCAATTATTACATCCAAACTTTGAAGAAACTTCATTAAAATGTGCTCAAGTTATTGCTACAGGATTAGCTGCTTCTCCAGGTGCTGCAACAGGACGTATTTACTTCACTGCTGAAGATGTTATTGAAGCTCATAAAAATGGTGTTCAAGATATCTTATTAGTTCGTCTTGAAACTTCACCAGAAGATATTGAAGGTATGAATATTGCTCATGGTATCTTAACTATCCGTGGTGGTATGACATCACATGCTGCTGTAGTTGCTCGTGGTATGGGTACTTGCTGTGTATGTGGATGCGGAAGCTTAAGAGTTGATGAAGAAAATAAAGTATTAACAACACCAGATGGTAAAAAATATCATGAAGGTGACTATATGTCATTAGATGGAAGTACAGGTAATGTTTATGGTGAAAGAATTAAAACTGTTGAACCTGAAATCAGTGGTGACTTTGAAACATTCATGTCATGGGCTGATGATGTACGTACATTAAAAGTTAGAACAAATGCTGATACTCCAAGAGACGCTTTACAAGCTCGTAAATTTGGGGCAGAAGGTATTGGTTTATGTAGAACAGAACATATGTTCTTCGAAGAAGAAAGAATTTTCAACTTCAGACGTATGATTACTGCTGAAACAGTAGAAGCAAGAAAAGAAGCTCTAGAAAAAATCTTACCATATCAAAGATCTGACTTTAAAGAATTATTTAAAGCAATGGAAATCTATCCAGTAACAATTCGTTTCTTGGATCCACCTTTACATGAATTCTTACCTCATACAGATGATGAAATTAGACCTTTAGCTGAAAGCTTAGGTATGACATTTGATGCTTTAAAAGCACGTGTTGAATCATTAAAAGAATTCAACCCAATGATGGGACATCGTGGATGTCGTTTGGCAGTAACTTATCCAGAAATTGCTGAAATGCAAACACGAGCAGTTATTGAAGCTGCAATTGCTGTTAACAAAGAAGGACAAAATGTTGTTCCTGAAATTATGATTCCATTAGTTGGAGATGTTAAAGAATTAAAATATGTAAAAGATGTTGTATGTAAAACTGCTGATGCAATTATCGAAGAAGCAGGTGTTGAATTACCATATAAAGTTGGTACAATGATTGAAATTCCTCGTGCTGCATTAACTGCTGATGAAATCGCAAAAGAAGCTGAATTCTTCTCATTTGGTACAAATGACTTGACTCAAATGACTTATGGATTCTCTCGTGATGATGCTGCAAAATTCTTAAATGAATATTATACTAAGAACATCTTTGAATCTGATCCATTTGCTCATATTGATGAAAATGGTGTTGGACAATTAATGCAAATTGCTATTAATAAAGCAAAACCAATTCGTCCAGATATTAAATTAGGTATCTGTGGTGAACATGGTGGAGATCCAAGAACTGTTGAATTCTGTCATAGAATTGGTTTAACTTATGTTTCATGTTCTCCATATCGTGTACCATTAGCACGTTTAGCTGCTGCTCAAGCTGCTGTTAAAGAAAAAATGGGTAAATAAAATAATCTATGAGGAGGGTAGTGAAAACTACTCTCTTTTTATTTATGTAAAATTCTATTGTTGAAGCAATGTCATTAAGTTAAGACGTTTTTAAAAGAATTCCTATATTTTATAAAAT
>CAVESC010000086.1:0-13370 GCA_963618275.1 Bacteroidaceae bacterium | reverse complement strand
AAAAAGATGTTATGAAAAAATATGAATTTGAAGAAATAGAGAAGGAGGTTGAAAAGATGTGTAATTTAGGAGAAATGATAGCTAAAGAGAATATAGAAAAAGGACATTCTATGGGACTTGAACAAGGATTGGAACAGGGATTAGAACAAGGACAAAAATTAGAAAGAATTACATTGATTAAAAATTTAATGAAAAAAATGGCAATACCATTAGATAAAGCAATGGAACTGTTAGATTTATCTAGTGTAGAAAAAGAAGAAATGAAAAAATATTTTCAAGCTTAAAAGAACGTGCAACTACACGTTCTTTTGTTTATTGATTAATACTTTTCGATAAAATTTAGAATATTTAGTGACTTCACTATTAATTTTCTTTACCCCATATTTTTCTAAAAGTGTTTTTTCATCACTGAATAAATTTGTTCCTAATCCTAAATGTTCACCTTTGATTTTAACACCTAGACTTGCTAGTATTGTTGGATAAAAATCAAAGATCGCAAATTTTCTATTTTTAGGTTGAATAGGTTCAATTGCACTATTAATAAAACAATTGTAAGGTGTTCGAAGATAGTTTTTATCTAAATGTTTAAAGAATTTTTCAGACATACTTTTATGGTCACCCGTAATAACAATTGTTGTATTTTCATACCATTCTTGTTCTTGACACCATCTTACAAAAGCTTCTACTTGTCTTGATTGACAACTGATAACATTAGCGTATTGACTATCATATTCATGCTTACAATGTTCACAAACATATCCATCTGGTGTATGTGTATCAATTGTTACTAGCTCCATACAAAATGGTTGTTTACTTTTAGACATCTCTGTTAAATCTTCTTTCGCAAACTCAAAAACTTTAGCATCTTCAAATCCCCAAAAAACATGATAATCTTGAGGAAGCCTTCCTTCTTCTTTTAAAGAAGTTGTATCTTCTATTTTAAAATTCCCATGTTGTTTATAAAAATTAGAAGTACACCCGAAATTAGCATCTGAACCCATTAAGATTCTATTTTGATAACCTTGTTTTTCTAATATTTCACCAAGTGTATAACACCCAGATAAAAATGAAGAATTTTCATCATATTTATCTTTAGAAAGTGGAAATAAAAGGGGAATACCTGCTTCTTGTCCAACCATTGAAGCAATGGTCCATTGTGTCCCTTCAATTGTATAAGAACCGCCTATTTTATCCGAATGTGAAAAATTAATATTTTCTTTTGCAAGCTTACCTAATTCTTTAATATAATTATTTTCCTCTTGTCCACCATCTTCTTTAGAAAGATACGTATTTTCTACAGATTCTAAATAAATATGAATCAAATTTCTCTTTTCTTTAAATTCTAATTCAACATTTTTAGGATCTACATAATGTTCCTCATAAAGTTTAGAAGTTCTTACCATATCAAAAACATAAGTAATAATTTGATAGTTAATTAATGCATAAAGTAATGTCCCAAGAAGTAAAATAGTAATACAAACACCCTGATAATCAAATAAAAAAACAAGTGGTGTTTTGTATAAAAGTACACTACCAATAACTGTTGTTGCAAAAGCTGGTGGCGCACAATTTAAAAACCAATCTTTAAAAATACCTTCATCTGTTCCATCACATGGTACTACCATGTGATAAATCATTTGATTTAATGTTTTTACAGAAAAAGTACGATTTCCCCATAAAATACTAAAGATTACTAACATTACAATAAATAAAATTATTATTAAACTCATATCATCATTCCTTTTTATTGGTTCATTCTATCATACTTTTTTATAAAGAGCGAGAAACAAAATACCCTTTTTTTCGATTATTCGTTATAATACCTACGAAGGAGTAAAAAGATGAAAGATAGAAAATTATTATTTTTTGATATTGATGGCACATTATTGAGTGAAAAAACACATACTGTTCCTCAAAGTGCTAAAGATGCTTTAAAAAAAGCTAAAGAAAACGGACATCTTATTTTTATTAATACAGGTAGACCTATTTCTACGATTGATCAAGAGATTCATGATTTAGAACCTGATGGTTATATTTGTGGATGTGGGACATATATTACTTATCATAATCAAGTAATATATCATCATCAAATAACTACAGATAGATGTAAAGAAATTGCTGGACTTATTAATAAATATGAAATTGATGCTGTTTTAGAATCAAAAGATCATGTTTATTTTAATAACAATATTAAAAATCCTTTTGTTAGAGAAATTCAAGAAAGATATACAAACAATGGTTTCAATGTTTCAACAAGTGATGATCCAAGCCTTTCCTTTGATAAATTTACAATTTGGTTTGATCATGATATCCAAGAATTTAGAGATAATATCTCACAAGATTTTGATATTATTGAACGTAGCGAAGAAATGCTAGAAATTGTGCCTAAAAATCATTCAAAAGCCACAGGTATCCAAACTGTTGCAGATGATTTTAAAAGCGATTTAGATCATTGTTATGTCTTTGGAGATTCTTTCAATGATGAAAGTATGTTACGTTATGTTAAACATTCTATTGTTATGGCTAATGGTGTCCAAGCAATGAAGGATATTGCTTACTTTGTAACGAAAGATATTGAAGATGATGGTATTGCTTATGCTTTAGAAAAACTTGATCTTATTTAAGCTAAAAACTATTGATTCATATGAAAAAGCCTGCATTCCTGCAGGTTTTTTTTCTACTATTTAATTCATATGTTAACCATCTAATTTACACAACATAATACCTGGATTTTCTGCAAATGCTTTAAATCCCATTTTTTCATAAAATCTAACTGCACGTCTATTGTTTGTGTCAACCAAAACACATATACCAGGTACTTTTTCTTCTTTTAAAACTTCAAATAAAGCTTGCATTAGCTTTGAACCTACACCATTACCTGTATATTCTTCTAATATATCGATATGAATATGTACTGGATATTCAGGATAAAAACGTTCTAGTTCACGATTAGCATTAGGGAATCTTTCTGCCTTTACTTCATCTAATTCTTTTAAAGCCAAATAATAAGGATATGCATTTTTTTCATAAGCCTTTAAATCCTTGGCACATAAAATATAACCACATACCTTATCCTCATCACTTTTAAGCATTAAACAGATTTCTTTATCAATATAAGGATCACAATATAAAGCTAATGTTGCTTTTTTAGCATTATCATCTTTATATCTAGATGTTGATTGAGAAATGCACACGCTTTGTACTTGTTGTTTATATTTTGGTTCATATTTAATTATTTCCATTTTTTCTTCCAAAAAGAACCATTCAAGTTCTTCCCTTTCATTTTTATCATTCAAATTATTACATAAAAATGACTATATCATCAAGCTCTTAATATTCCTAAAAAAAAGAGTATTTATGAAATTTCATAAATACTACTCTACATGTTCTACAACTTTTTTTAAACGTTTTTCAAAATCACGTCTAGAAAACATAACAATGGCATTACATCCTAAACATTTAATTTTAATATCAGCACCCATTCTTACAATCTTCCATTGATTTGATTTTTTACATGGATGTTGTTTCTTCATTTCTACAATATCATTTAATTGATAATCCATAATTATTCTCCTTGATGATGATAAAATGCTTCTAAAGTATTTTGTAATAACATTGTAATCGTCATTGGTCCAATTCCTCCTGGAACAGGAGTGATTGCATAAACTTTATCTTTTACATCTTCAAAATCGACATCTCCACAAAGTTTATTGTTTTCATCACGATTAATACCAACATCTAAAACAACTGCCCCTTCTTTAACATAGTCACTATTGATCATTTTAGCTCTACCTACTGCTGCAATTAAAACATCTGCTCTTTGACAAACTTCTTTTAAATTTTTTGTTTTACTATGAGCGATTGTCACAGTGGCATTTTTTTGTAAGCATAAAAGTGCTACTGGCTTTCCTACAATGTTACTTCTTCCCACAACAACAACTTCTTTTCCTGTTAAATCATAGTTGATTTCATCTAATAAAACCATCATTCCTTTAGGTGTACATGGTACTAAGCTTCTTTGTCCTAAAAATAACTTAGCCACATTTTCTGGATGAAAACCATCTACATCTTTTGATGGATCAATGGCTTCTAAAACTTTATCTTCATTAATATGATCTGGTAAAGGTAATTGTACTAAAATTCCATCAACTGTTTCATCTTCATTTAATTGTTTGATTTCATTTAAAAGTTCTTCTTCACTAAAAGTTGCATCATGTGTGATTTTTAAAGAATCAATGCCTATATAAGCACAACCTCTTTCTTTATTTCTTACGTATACTTGGCTTGCTTGATTTTCCCCTACTAAAATAACAGCAAGTTTTGGTAAACGGTTATATTTATTTTTTATTTGTTCAACTTCTTCTTTTAATTGATCTTTGATCTTTGTTGAAATCTCTTTTCCACTAATAATCATAATATGTCCCCCTCATATTATTTATGATTATAAAGGAAGAAAGGGCTAAATTCAATAAAAAAAGGTATAAGCCAAAGCCTATACCTCATGATTATTCACCTTCGTGAGCTAAAGTATTTTTTTCATATACTTTAAAGAATGGATAGTAAACAACAACTGAAATAGCAATTAATACAAACATGAAAATGACATTTCTAATATCCAAGGCTGATAAGAACCCTTGTGCAAAGAATGGTGTAAAAGATGGATCAACAATATATCCTAAAGAAACAATTCCCATACTTTGAACAAGATATCCAAGACCTGCTGAAATACATGGCATAATTAAAAATGGAATTGATAAAATTGGATTTAATACAATTGGTGTTCCAAAAATAATAGGTTCATTAATACCACAAATACCTGGTAAAACACTTAAACGTCCAATTGAACGAATATGCTTTGATTTTGATTTACACATTAATAAAACAAGTCCTAAAGTATTACCAGCACCACCAAGTAAAACATATCTAAACATTTGTAAATTGATTAAAGCTGTTGGATCTTTTCCCGCATTAACAAGTTCAGCATTTACTCCCGTATTAGCAATGCATAATGCAAAAACAATTGGGAAAACAATAGAAGATCCATTAATTCCAAATAACCATAAAATATTTGAGAATAAATAAATTCCCATAAACATCCAAATATTATCAACACCTGAAATAGCTGGTGTTAAAATTGACATAATAAAATCTGGTAAGTTTTTACCTGTTGCTGCCATTAAAGCAACATTTAAACCATAAATGATAATAATATTAGCAGCCAGTGGTAATAAACTATTGACGAAATCAGTAACTGCACTTGGTACACTTGCTGGAAATGAAATAACAAGTTTACTACTTACAAAACGTGAAATTTCTACTGAAACTAAAGCAATAATAATAGCAACAAATAAACCATCAGCTCCTAAAAAGCTTGTAGAAATTCCTCCATCTTTTAATGGCGCAGACACCATTAAGAAAGTACACATAGCAATAATTCCATAAACCGCTGATTTCATTTGATAACTTTCCGCTAAACAATAAGCAATACCAAAAGCTGAAATTAAACCAACTAATCCCATTGTATAATTATAAGGTAATGTTAAAACATCATAATTAGCAACAGCAAATTGTTTCCAGCTAATCAATGCTTTTAAAAAGATATTTCCTGTATGTAAATCTACTAAATCTAAATTAATTGGTGGATTAGCAACAATTAAAAATAATGATCCAATAACAATTAATCCAAGTGGCATCATCATTCCTGATGAAATTGCTTGTAAATGTCTTTGTTGTGCGAGTTTATTCGCAAATGGTTCTAATAGTTTCTCTAATTTTTCTATCATTTTATAATATTCCCCTCAAAATATATTTAATTGTGATTAAAATTGCCAACCATTAAATGTAAAGGCTGTATCTACGACATTATCTGGATCATATTCTTCCAAGATTTTTGCGTAACGTTCTTTATAATCATTATCTACTTCCATTTGTGGAATAACCTTACTTGCTTCATGCAAGAAGTGGAAAGAATCACGTCCCATTGCTTTTCCTCTTACTGTATGTTTATCTAAAGCAACATCTGGAATTTCTGGAAATTTACCCATTGCAAATGATTTAATACAAATATTTTTTAATAAATCACTTGAACGATCTTTTTGACAACTACATAAATAACGAATTGCATGAATGAAATACATTGGTTGATCTCCATCAGCATATTCAAAGTTTTTAGACATTTGATATAAATTATTAACTAAAACTGCTGCCATTGGATCTCCCATTCCAATATCTTCTACAGAAATAGTTAATAAACGTCTCCACATTTTTTCTAATAATTGTGGTGAAGAAATATACATTTCATAAGCAAACATACATGCATCTTCTTCTTTTGCACGTCTGATTGATTTTTGAAGTGCAGAAATAACTTCATCTCCTGCATATCCATTTTTTGTAACGATTTTTGACCATGGGTCATACATTGCTTTTGCCATTATTCTTGCTCCTTTATTTTTTCTGTGACATAATTGTTGCGAGGTGAAACTAATGAATATTGATCATTTAAAAGATAAATTTGCTTTAAACGAATTAGAAGTTTCTTTATTGAAATATATTAAGAAGAACCAAAAACAACTCAAAAACATTACGATTAGACAAATGGCTAAAGATAATTTTACATCGACTTCTGCTATTTATCGTTTATGTAATAAATTAGAATTTAGTGGTTATAGTGATATGATTTATCATTTATCTGATAAAAGCTATGACACATCACCTAATAAAAAGTATGAAAATTACCTTCCACATTTTATTCAATTACTTAATAAACATAAAAAAAGTCATATTATTGTTTTTGGGATGGGATTTTCTGCACCAATTGCAGATTACATTTCTCAAAGACTTACACTCAATGGTTTCTATTCAATGAGTGTTGTTCATATGGAAATGTTAGACCAACACTTTCAAGAATCAACACTTCTTATTGTTATTTCTAATTCAGGAATTACAACAAGACTTGAAGAAGTTGTTGAAACTGCTAAAAAGAATCATATTGATATCATTACTTTCACAGGTAATGAAAAATCAAAAGTTAGTCAATATGCAACTTTGCCAATCATTATTGGTCATTACAATCCATTTTTCCATGATAACCTTGTTCCTAACGCTTTCTTTGGGCAAGTTCTTATCATTTTTGAATCTCTTCTCTATTCTTTTTTATCCTCAAAAAAATAATATACTTCTTATAATCTTATGAAAATATTTAAGCAAAACAAAAAAACATGTTTCCATTTTCGAAACATGTTTTATGATTTTATTTTAACTTATCAACAATATGTCTTGCTACTAGAATACCATTTGCTCCAGCTTGAGCAAGTCCTCTTGTAAGACCAGCACCATCACCAGCTACATATAAATCATCAATTTCAGATTCAAAACCTTCTCTTACTTTTGGTCTTGCTGAATAGAATTTAGCTTCTACACCATATAATAGAGTATGTTCATTAGCGATACCTGGTGTAACATTATCTAATGCTTCAATCATTTCAATAATTGATTTCATTGTATTATATGGTAAAACAAGTCCTAAATCTCCTGGTACTGCTTCTGGTAAAGTAGGATCTGTATACCCTTCTTTTAATCTCTTATAAGTTGTTCTACGACCACGTTTGATATCTCCATATCTTTGAACAATGACTGAACCATTTGATAATTTATTCGCTAATCTTGAAATTTCATGAGCAAATTCATTTGGTTCATTGAATGGCTCACTAAATGTATGAGAGACAAGTAAAGCAAAGTTTGTATTTTTACTTCCAAGTTTTGGATCATGATAAGCATGCCCATTTGCAAGCATTGTTCCACTGTGATTTTCAATAACTACATGTCCACTTGGATTTGAACAGAAAGTTCTTACTTTTGTACCTACAGAAGTATTGTAAACAAATTTACCTTCATATAAGTTTTTATTGATTTCTTCCATAACAATATTACTTGTTTCTACACGTACACCAATATCTACTTGGTTATTATAAAGTTTTAATCCTTGATTTGATAAAACTTTTGTAAGCCATGCAGAACCATCTCTACCTGGTGCTAAAACAACTTTTTTAGCGTGAATTGTTTGACCATTTTCTAAAACAATTCCAGTTGCATGATGATCTTCTACAATAATATCTTGAACAGCTGTTTTGAATTGTAAATCCATATGTTGTTTTAATTCATTAGACATTTCTGTCATAATTCTTAAGTTTTCTTCTGTACCTAAATGTCTTACTTTAGCTCTTAATAGTTTTAACCCAACTGCATATCCACGATGTTCAATTTCTTTTACTTTATCAGTTGTTGGATCTGTAATTTCTTTAGTAGCTCCATGTTTTAAATAAAGATTATCTACATAATGAATCACATCTTCAACTTCATCATTACTTAAGTAATCAGTTAACCAACCACCAAATTCACTTGTAATATTAAACTTACCATCAGAATAAGCACCAGCTCCACCAAAACCATCAGTAATAGAACAAGCTGGTATACATCCAGGTTCACGATTTTTATGAACTGGACAATGTTTAATTTTTTTATCTTTAATAGGACAATGTCTATTCATAACATCATGTCCTTTATCTATTAATAACACTTCTAATTCAGGATTTTTTAAATATAATTCGTAACATGTCATAATTCCTGCTGGACCTGCACCAACAACGATTACATCATAATTTTCTTTCACTTTTTTCTCCTTCATTTTCCAAAAATATCCAAACCTTTCACATTATAGACGACTCTTTCTTTTATCGCAAGTATTTACATGTTTTTTTATTTTGCAAAATGTTTTTATAATTGATGAAAGATCGGATTCATTTTTTCAAAAGTACAATAGTATTCAAAACCTAGTTCTTTTAATAATTCTTTTGCTTCATCAATATAAGCTCCTAAATGTTCTACCTTATGGCTATCACTACCAATCGTAATAATCTTTCCACCTAATTCTTTATAAAGCTTTAAGATATCTCTTGATGGTGTTGAATCCTTTAAACCATAACGATGACTTGAAGTATTGATTTCAATACCTTTACCATCTTTAATCACAATTTTTAATATTTCCGTAATTATTGGTTTTACTTTTTCAAAAGGATAATTACCAACTTCATCATATCGTGCCATTAAATCCATATGACCTAAAACACTATAATTTTTATAATTTTTAACCACATTCAACATTTCTTGATAATAACCTTCCATGTATTCTTGTTGTGACTTTCCTTTTTGATAATCTTGTGTCCAAAATTCTTGATCATTGACTTGATGTATAGATAAAATAATAAAATCAAAATCATATTGATCATAAAGTTTTTGATAACGTGGAATTGTATGAACTTGTACCCCAAATTCCATCCCTTGTTTAATTTTAATTTGTGGATATTTTTTTCTTAAACTTTCAATTTCTTTAAAATACTTTGGATAATCCACATTGACTTGAGGTTGACCATAAAGATATTCTACAGGCCCTTCATCCCAATCTTTTTTAATTCCATAATCCACATGATCAGTAAAACAAATTTCATCCATGCCTTTTTTTATCGCATCTTTAATGACATCTTCCATTAAATAAGTACTATCATCACTATAATAAGTATGTACATGATAATCACAATACATTTCCATCACCCCATCTCATTTTATCAAGTTTATAAACACAAAAAAAGCTTCTTGCTTTTTTTAGGATAAAATTATATTTCTATTTAAATTAAATGTTATAATAAACCATATTAAATCTTAGGAGGATTTTTATGGATCTATTTACTAAAATAAAAAACATAACTTCTTTTACTGAAAGTGAACAAATATTTACTCAATATATACTTACACATCCTTATGATGTCATTCAACTTTCTTTACAACAACTCGCAAAAACAAGCTATGTTTCTGTTTCGACGATTTATCGTGTCATGGAAAAACTTGATATCAGTGGTTTAAATCAATTAAAACTACAAATATCTGAAAGCTTGAAAAACAATAAAGATTTAAAAGAAATAGATTATAACTATCCTTTTAAAAAAACAGACACTCATCATCAAATCATGACACAAATGTTGTCACTCTATGATCAAACATTAAAAAATACTTTTAATCTTATTGATTTAGATGAACTTTTACATATTGTTCAAGCTTTAAAAAAAGCCAATAATATCTATATCTTTCCCTCTATTGGTAATTACTTTATGGCCGAATCTTTCCAACAAAGTATGTTGGAAATAGGCGTTAAAGTGGATGTTATTAAAGAAGCGTACTATCAACATTGGAATGTTCAACTTTGTAAAGAAGGAGATATTGTCATGCTTATTAGTTATGCAGGGAGAACACCCCAAATTAAAAATATTGTTCAAGAATTAAAGCAAAAGAATATACCTATTATTTTGATTTCATCAACGATTCATACACCGATTGATCAATTTGCAAAATATCATCTCTATTTTTCTTCTTATGAAGATTCTGAAGAAAAGATTGCCTCTTTTTCTTCAAGAATTTCTTTACAATATCTCTTAGATTGTATCTATGCTTGTTATTTTAATAGAGATTATCAAAAGAATTTAGAATATAAACTTAAAAATTATATAGATTAAAAGGAGCGCTTTTTCGCTCCTTTATAATTTATGATAAATAGGTTTCATCTTTTCAAAAGTACAATAGTATTCAAAACCTATTTCTTTTAATAATTCTTTTGCTTCATTAATATAAGCTCCTAAATGTTCTACTTTATGACTATCACTACCTATCGTAATAATCTTTCCACCTAATTCTTTATAAAGCTTTAAAATGTCTCTTGATGGTTGTGAATCTTTTAAACCATAACGATGACTTGATGTATTGATTTCAATACCTTTTCCATCATGAATTACAATTTCTAATATTTCTTGGATCATTGGTTTGATTTTTTCAAAAGGATAAGGACCATTTTCATCATATCTAGAAATCAAATCCAAATGACCTAAAACACTATAATCTTTATAATTTTTAATCACATCTAAAATTTCCTTATAATAGCGTTCATTATATTCTTGTTGAGTTCTTCCCCTTTGAAAATCCTGTGTCCAAAATTCTTTATCTTCTACTTGATGACAAGATAAAATAATAAAATCAAAAGAATATTTATCAAAAAGTTTTTGATAAAGATCAATCGTATGCATTTGCATCCCAAATTCCATACCTTGTTTGATTACAATTTCAGGATACTTCTTTCTTAATAATTCAATCTTTTCAAAATATTTTGGATAATTCACATTTGAAAGAGGCATCTTCTCTGGTTCTCCAGGTCCACCTTTTCTATATAACATTCCTCTTGGATCATCAAAATCTCTTTTAATACCATAATCCACATGATCTGTAAAACAAATCTCATCCATCTTCATAGAAATAGCATCTTTAATAACATCTTCCATTAGATAATCAGAATCATCACTAAATTCTGTATGCACATGATAATCTGTAAACATTTAATCAGCCTCCTTTAAACATAAATACATCTGTCCAACTAACATATATTCTATTACATTATTTACTTTAATTAATTTAGGAATTTGATGATACTTCATTAATTCCTTCACTTTTTCTTCTAAAACTTCAAAATCAGGTAACAATTCACTAAAAACTACAATCACTTCAGGTGCCACAAGATACATTGTAGTAAGAATAATTTTACTTACAAGTTCTAAAGTTCCTTCCGGTGTTTTAGAAAGTTCTTCTTGTTTTTGCGAGAGCACTAAAGGCAAATATGAAACTTCTCCTGCTAAGTTGCGAAAACCTTCAATCAATTTACCATTAACAATGAGTCCTGCCCCTGCTTTCAAAGAAATTGCTTGAAATAAGAAAAAAAGATTCTTATTTTCTGGATGAGTTATATAATAACCAACCGCTGCAGCATTTATATCGTTATACAACTTTATCTGTTGTTTATATCGTTGTTTTAATCTCTCTTCGATGTTTTCATTTTCGACACCACTTATATAAGTTGAAGTAACCTTTCCTTCATCAACAATTCCTGGCAATGAAAGACTAATTGTAGAAAGTTTTGGATATTGAATGATGAGTGTATCTAACAAATCGTAAATATCTTGAATATGAATTTTATATTTAATAATTTCATTTTGAAATAGAACTTTCCCTTGTACATAAATACGATAAGCAATATGAATACGTTCTTTATTTTTAAAAATTGTTAAACAAGCTATTTGTTGCTTATTTTTAATATCTAATTTTAAATTATTTTCTTTTTCTTGAACATGTGCTATTTTTTTATTTTTGAATTTTTCAATCATCTTAAGCATTGTTCCTACATCATAACGAGCAAAAACAAGTGGAGGAATCTTCATAACAACTTGATCCTTTAAAATACTTTGAACTTGTGCATGTAAATAAGAAATTTGTGGTGCTAAAAAAATGAGATCAAATTGTTGACCAATTTGATAAAGCTGGTTATAACCTACTGCATTAACTTCAATCGTATTTTTTAATAATTTACTTGCTTTATTAATTTCTTGAGCAAAATAACTTGTTGTTAAACCTCCACTACAACATAATAGAACTTTTGTTTTTGCTTCATGATTGAGTTTTAATAAACATACAATCATTTCATTAAATAAAGAAACCGCATGTTTAAGAGTATTCATTTGAAAATGTAAATAAAAATCAAGTTCATCTCTTTTTTTAGAAGTGACTTTTAATTCAATAATACAATATAAATTAAAAGTCACTTCAGCAATACCATAAGATGATTCTATTTGAACAATATCTTTATATTCTTTAATTCTATAATTTGGACTTTTTTGGATACAAATCCATTTTTTAAAAATATCCATATATAAATCCTTATAAAATTCATCCAAAAGAATCATCCCCTTTATTATTTATTTCCTACAATTTCTAATGCTTTCTTTAAAACATTGGCCCCATTCATAAGTCCATAATCTTTCATATCAATAACTTCGATTGGTGTTTTATTTGTTGCCTTTTTTAATTGTGGTAGACAATGTCTTACTTGAGGTCCTAACATGACCACATCCCAATCATCAATTACTTTTTCAGCTTGAGTAAGTGGAAAAGCCGCTACTTCAAGTTCTATTCCTTGATCCTTTGCAGCATTTTCAATTTTAGATACCAACATACTTGTTGACATACCTGCATTACAAACTAACATTAATTTCATTCTTCAATTCCTCCTTCAACTACATCTCCATTCTAACAAGTAAATAAATTGATTTCTTTTTCATAAATCATTTTGACAAGTATTTATCTTCTTTCTTTTCAAAGCAAATAAAAATCGTGAAAAAAACTTTTCAAAGTGATATCATTTAATTGAACACAATAACCTATGTTTAAAATGAGTAGGTTCGAAAACTTAGAGAGAAATAAGTGATAATTTTGGTAGAAAAAAT
>CAVESC010000085.1:0-13547 GCA_963618275.1 Bacteroidaceae bacterium | reverse complement strand
CGGGATTGAAATATTCTAGTTTTGCTAGTACATCTGCTTTCAATTCATCTTTCTTAATTAAGTTGTTTACTCTGACTAGTGGTGTATTTCCTACTAGGTCTAAAAAACTGTTTTTTACTTTGCTCATTTTTATATTTCTCCTTATTCCTATAGTTTTACTATGATTTAAGGATATACCTATTTACTTTAAGTGTCAACCAATATGATAATAAAAAAAGACCAACAAATGTTGGCCCTAATTTATTAAGCATTTAAAGCTTTTTTAGCTGTTTCAACGATAGCTGTGAAACCTTCTGGATCGCAGATAGCAATTTCAGATAACATTTTTCTGTTGATTTCAACGTTAGCTAATTTTAAACCGTGCATTAATTTAGAATATGAGATATCATTCATTCTAGCTGCAGCATTAATACGAGCAATCCATAATTTTCTCATATTTCTTTTTAAGTTTCTTCTATCTCTATAAGCATATGCCATTGAGTGCATTACTTGTTCATGAGCAGTTTTATATAATTTATGTTTAGCTCCAAAATATCCTTTGGCTAATTTAATAACTTTTTTTCTTCTATGTCTAGTTGTATATCCACCTTTAACTCTTGCCATTGTGTATTCCTCCTGTATTTATTTTTAACTAAAATTATTTAGGTAATCTTGATTTAATTCTCTTGTAATCTGAAGCACTTACTACTGTAGCTTTTGCTAAGTGTTTCTTTTGTTTATGAGTTTTATTGTGTGATAAGTGTGAAATGTAAGCATGGCTACGTTTTAATTTTCCACTACCTGTTCTTTTTAAACGTTTTTTTAATCCGCTATGTGTTTTAATTTTTGGCATAATTGTTTCCTCCACTAATTATTTTTTCTTTTTTGGTGCTAATATAGCTGTTAAAGTACGTCCTTCTAATTTTGCTGGTTTTTCAATTTGACCAACTTCTGCACATTCTTCAACAAAGTCATCAATAACTTTTTTACCCAAATCAACGTGTGCAAGTTGTCTACCTCTAAATCTAATTGCAACTTTAACTTTGTTTCCTTCTTCTAACCATTTTAATGTTCTTTTTAATTTAACATTTTTATCATGAGTATCAATAGTTACTGATAATTGAGTTTCCTTTAAAGTTACCACTTTAGAGTTTTTCTTCATTTCTCTTGCTTTCTTTTGTTGTTCAAAACGATATTTACCAAAGTCCATAATACGACAAACTGGTGGTTTTGCATTAGGTGCAACACAAACTAAATCTAAATTTGCATCATAAGCAATATCCAACGCTTCTCTACTACTTTTTACTCCTAATTGATCACCGTTTTGATCAATAACCAATACTTCCTTAAAACGAACTCTTTCGTTTACTAAATCATCAGGTTGTTTTGGTTTTCTGTTATCAAATCTGCTAATAAAAGCCACCTCCAATTATTATAGTTGAAATAAAAAGTGAGCACACTGAGTACCCACCATTGACATTAAGATTAAATCTTAGTGACATTTGCCTATCGACAAAATCAATCAGGCGAGAAGTAGGCACTTCTTCTTTCCACTACTTTTTATTGCACGTAGATATTACCATCATATGCCACTCATGTCAATAAAATTATTGATTATTTCAAGATTTTTTATTTTTTTATTTCCGTTAAGTTTAAAATTATGTTATTGAGTTAAAATACGTCGTAATTTAACTATTTTTTTATAATATATCTGCTATAAAATTAAACTTACAAAAAATAATCTATATTAATTTTATTCAATTTTAAAATAAACATGCTATACTATAGATGTAGTCGACAGACTAGCAATAATGAGATAAAAGAAAAAGGAAAGATGGCGCTTTCCTTTTTCACTATTTTGGATACTAGCAACAATGAGATTTAAATAATTACTACTTTAATAAAAAAGCCGTAACAACAAGAATTAAATAAAGAATAACTAAGTATTCCATCTAACCCTCCTAAATCACATCAATGCTAGTCTCCTAGTTTGATGTTTTTTCATGCTAGTTCCTCCATAGGCACATTATGTGCTAAAAAATTATAACATATCAAAATTAATAATTCGACATAATATTCAATCAAAAATCATCTTAATTCAGATGTATTTTATTTTGGATTTAATACTGTTTCTAATTGATATTCATCATTGACTTTATTTACAATAATTGCACTGGCATTTTGTGGAAAATCAAGTTTTTGATTTTTTAATAATGTTTTAATAAATGCATATAAAGAACAACCATGACCTACCATTAAAATCGTATCATCTTCTTGATATTTCTTTTCTATATCATTTAATAATTCAAAATGTCTTTGAATAACCTCTTCAACATTTTCACCTTCATATTTACTATAATCCATT
This sequence comes from Bacteroidaceae bacterium, assembly GCA_963618275.1. Classification (GTDB taxonomy): domain Bacteria; phylum Bacillota_I; class Bacilli_A; order Erysipelotrichales; family Coprobacillaceae; genus Faecalibacillus. The sequence goes on along the minus strand of CAVESC010000085.1, from coordinate 11,203 downwards.
TGTAAATCATCTAACCAATTAGAAGATTCTAATTGAAGTTTATCTACAAATAAACAAGGTAATCCTTCTAAAAGACCAAAATTCACTTCTTTTAAACAATCATCTTCATTTAATAAAACAGAATGATTTTTTAAAATTATTTGTGCTGTATATTTTGCTCGTAATATTGGAGAAGTATAAGCAGCATCTATTGTATAATCTTTTAACTGTTCTGCCATATTTTCTATTTCTTTTATCCCTTGCTTTGTAAGGGGTGAATCACACCATCCTTGTTTAAGCTGTATTTCATTAAAATGTGTCTTTCCATGTCTAACAAATATATATTTCATAAATATCTCCTTTAAAAAACAGGTCAAGTTGACCTGCTATGATTTTAAGATTGGTTTTAATGCTTTGTAGATAGCTAGTGAAACAATGGCTCCTAGAATAGCTTCTAATATACCATTTGTAGAAACAACGCCTAATAAAACAGCTACTAACGTAGAGTATTGCACTCCTACAGCACTCGCATACGCTTCACCAAAGAATACATATATTCCCGATAAAACAAGCACTGTGTTTGTAATAGCTCCTGTTAAAGCTCCTACAACAACACCTATGTTTTCATGATTTTTCTTTTTCATGATTTCAAAAACGAGCCCGGCTAAATAGCCAAGTAAAATTCTAGGAATAAAAGCAATCAAGAGACTTTTGTAATTTCCTGACATTGTGCCTATTGTCACAAATGGGGAAAAACAAAAAGATGTAATTCCTGGTTGAATCGTTGCCTTGATTAAACTTGTTAATCCAAAAACAAAACCTAACTCAGCTCCTGCTTTTTTCCCTAATACAATTCCTGCAATAATGACAGGAATGTGCATTGTTGTGGCATTTAATGGTCCAATTGGAATATATCCAAGAGGTGTCACAACAAGAATGATTTCAATCGCTAAAAATAAAGCCATTGAAGTCATGTACTGTGTCTTTTTCGACTTCATATAATCCTCCTACTGTCGCTCATAAAAGATGCAACGTTTTTATGGTATTCGCTATTTCAAATGTCTTAATAAGAGTCTTATAGATCTCTTTTAATATCAAAATATACGAACGAGAAAATTATATGCTTTTTCAATTATTTTTTCAAATCCTGATAAGCTAATAAACCATATCCACTCTTAGCTTTTTTAATCGCTCTTTGAATACATTTAGAAATGACTTCAACAGCTAAAATGCCAACAGCATCAACCATCCCGTCAACTTCATTTGTACTTAATACAAAAATTGTATCCCCATCACTCATTGTATGAACTGGATCAATACTTTTAGCGTAGCCATTATGGCTAATTCCAGCAATCTTTGTACATTGTGCTTTCGTCAGTTTGACATTCGTTACAATACATCCAATGGTTGTATTACCATCTGGTAATTTTCTAAGTTGATCCATTTGGTCTAAAATGATTTGACTGGCTGATACACACTTTCCATCAATATTGACACCTGCCAATATTTCTTGTGTTTGATAATCAATAACATTTCCACAAGCATTGACAGCGACAATTCCTGCTACTTGAACATTTCCAACTTGCAAGCCATATGTTCCAACGCCACCTTTCATAGCATGTTCAAAGCCTAAAAGTTTACCAACACTTGCACCACAACCAGCTCCATAATTTCCTTCTTTAATTAAATTATTTTCACTATCTTGACAAGCCTTATAACCCATTTCCTTATCTGGTCTTATATGAGGATCACCTACTGATAAATCAAACAAAGAAGCACCACATACAATTGGTACTCTTGCAACAGACATATCAAAACCAACACCATGTTCTTCAAGATATTGCATAGCACCACTAGCTGCATCTAAACCAAAAGCACTCCCACCACTTAACATAACAGCATGAATTTGTTGCACCATATTGATTGGATTCAATAAATCTGTCTCTCTTGTAGCAGGACCCCCACCACGAACATCTACTCCAGCTGTCGCTCCATTTTCTACAATAACTACACTACACCCTGTAGCAGCTTCTTGATCTTCATATTGTCCTACTTTTACACCTTTAATATCTGTCAATTTTATTTTTTTCATATTCTTTTCCTCTTTTTCTTATTGTACCAAAAAAAGAAGAAAAAAGCTTTAAACTTTTTTCTACCAACTCATTTGTAATATTTCATCTTGATGATCTTTTAATTGTTTTAAACCTTTATATTCTTTTATGATTTGATGATTTTTTATATAAAGCAAAGTTGTTGATTTAACTTTTTGATTTTCAATACTTACTTCTTTATTCTTCATTTTCACAAAATAAACATTATTTATCGCCTTATTAAGACGAGCTATACCATTTTTAGAATCAATGCTTTTTTGATCATCCATTGAATAAAAATAAACCCAATACTGATTAAATTTTTTAACCTTTAAAACTTCACTTGTTTTTAAATGATTATAACTTTTATAAGGATCTCTTTTTTGCATATTATGAAAAATAGTTCCTAGACACACAATTAAAATAACACCTATCATCATTAACTTTTTCTTCATCTTCTTTTTCCTCCTTATCTATACTTTAGTCCTATTTTTTTAAATAAATAGCAAAGAGGCACCAACAACCATCAACCTGTCTCCAACAACCAAATTTAAATAAAAAAACTATGTTATAATACACATACAGGAGGAAGTTATGAAAGTTACTGTTGGAAAAATAAAGAAAAGAAAAATCATCTTATTAAACTTTGTTATTTTACTCTTTGTTGTTTGGTGGTTAGGTGTTTTCTTTATCATGTATAAACATTTTTATGAAAGAATGATGTTTTTTGGTGTTCTTATTATTATATTATTATTGATTTATAGTTTCGTATTACCAGGAATAGTTTTCGCTAATACCATGTGGGAAGTTGATCAAAAATATTTAAGATACATTTATTTTGATAAAAATTTAGATAAAGCAAAATATCTTTATTCTTTTCTTTTTAAAAATAAATATCCAAGATACCAAATCAATTTAAAACTTTCACAAATTGATTTTGTACAAATCTCTTATTATCGTTATTCTTTTTATCCATCAAAATATTTAGTAAATGGTTCTGGAAATAAAATTGTGTTTAAATTTAATATGTTGGATGGTTCTCAATATATTATTGAAAATTTAGTAAGTTCTGATAAAGAAACTTTTAGTAAAGGCATTGATTTCATGAAAAAAAATGGTGTACGTTTTGTTGATTCTTATCATTTATTAGATTTCATACGTTCAAATAAAAATCTTGATCAATATATTGTAGCTATTGAAAAGGAGAAAAACCATGATTAGAATTTCTCTTATTTCAAAACATTACAAACAAATAGAACCACTTATTCAACAATTCTTTGATGATTTACAAATAGAATACAAACTTACAAATTATACCCATCAAACCATTCAAGATATTTATTTTGTAGAAATAGAAAAAAAGAATGATTTAAATATTTTAAATCATCTTAAGAAATTAGATAGTACACTTATTTATATTATTGGACCTAAAGATTTTGATCTTGTAAGCATTTGTTTACAAATGCAAACACATCTTTATTTCATTAATAATGAATTAGAAAAACAATTTATTCATTATCATGATTTTATTCAAAAACAAATTCAAAAAAACTTTCAATATTATCTTTATCAAAGAAATGGAATTACTTCAAAAATAAGATTATCTCAAATCTATTATATTGAATCTCTTAGACATCAAATTATTATTCATTCTATTAATGGAGAAATGATTGAAAGAAAAACATTAAGTCAATTTATTAAAGAAATACAATCTCTTGATTTTATTCAAATTCATAAATCATATATTATCAACAAAAGATTTATTCAAGAAATAAAAAATCAAGAAGTTATTTTAAAAGAAAAAACACATCTTCCTATTGGAAGAAGCTATAAAGAAAGCTTAAAGGAACAAAATTAATGTTCCTTTTTTCATAAAATAAAAACCCTCACTTAATAGTGAAGGTCTACTTACAACATAATCACTTTTATTCAACACTATCTATTTTTATAAATCAAATAATTATCTTTCTTTTTAAATCCAAGATGTAAATACATGTTCATCCCCTCTTTTGAACTATTCAAACAAATCATCCCAACATCTTTTTGATAATGTTCAATAAGATATTCTACCATATATCTACCAATCCCTAAATGTCGATAATTTTCATCTACCCAAACATTCGTTATTTGACCAACTTTTCCTTTGGAATTTTCATTACTTGGAAGGATATCATAATAATAAATTGTAGCTGTTGAAATAATTTGATTTAAATGATATCCCACTAGTGTATGACATTCATTTTTTTGTATCTTTTCTTTGTAAAAATATCTAATGTTTTCTATTGTAGAACTTGTTATTTCTTGATTAGAAAACATTTTTAAATCTTTTATTCTTAATTTTACTAATAATTCTAAATCATCTATACCTAATAATCTATATTCTATTTCTTTCATATGCTTTTTCCTTTGTTTTATTATAACAAAATCTTTTACCTATTTTTAACACTTTACTTAGTTTTTATTGATAGAAACATCGTTCTTCTTTCTATATATTCTAAAAAGAATAGAGGATAGATAAATGAAATTAAATGAAAAGAAAATCAATGAATTTTTTAAAATAATTAATGAAAAGAAAATAAAAAGTGTTTTTCAACCTATTGTTTCCTTAAAAACAGGAGAGATAGTATCTTTTGAAGCTTTGAGTCGTATTACATTAGAATCATGTACACTTAATATTGAAGAATTATTTAAGATAGCTCATACAATTGGGCAATCATGGAAACTAGATCAACTCTGTCGTAAATGTGCGATTAAAGCAAGTCAACAAATGCCTTTAGGAAAAAAGTTATTTATTAATGTAGATGCTAATATTTTATTAGATTCAGATTTTGTTCAAGGATTCACAAAAGAATATTTAAAAAAGTATCATCTAAATTCTAATAATGTTGTTTTTGAATTATCTGAACGAACTTCTATTGAAGATAAACATTTATTTAAACAAGCCGTTAGACATTATCGTAGTCAAGGTTTTGAAATTGCCATTGATGATGTTGGTTCTGGTTATTCTAATTTAAATAGAATTAATCATACACAACCTGAATATATCAAACTAGATAAAGAACTTATTCAAGATATTCACTTGAATAAAGATAAACGTACAATGGTAGAAGTGATGGTCAATTATTGTAAAGCCATGCATTATAAATTAATTGTTGAAGGTATTGAAACAAAGGAAGAACTTGAATGTTTAATTCAATTAGGTGTTGAATATGGTCAAGGTTATTATTTAAAGAAACCGGTTGATAATTTTGATGATCTTTTACCAGATATCAAAGAAACTATCAAAAAATTATACAACAAATATAAGAAAAATTTAGATATTCCTACAATCGATTCTCTTTGTCATTTTCCATGCACATTAAAAACCTATCAAAACATAAAAAATGCTTATCAAATATTTGAAGAAAATAACAATGCTCAAAGAATTTATGTCATCAATGATGAAGGACATTATTTAGGTTATTTAAAAAGAGAGAATATTCTTTGTAATTTAGATACAGTTGAACCTAATCTATTTAAAGACTCTTCGATTGTTCCTTCACATTTACCTATTAAAACTGTTTGTCAGCTCTATCTTGAAAATGAATATTCACATTTTTATGAAGATATTATTGTTTTAAAGAATCAATGTTTTTATGGTATTGTCACAATTAAAGATTTATTAAAATATTTGATAAAAAAATAGATATCCAGCATTGTAAGGATATCTATAAACAAAACGTCATATAAGAAGGAATACAAATAACATTATCTTTTTTCATAAGATTTTTGGTATGAATAATATACGCTTGTCCAATTCTTTTATGATATGTTTCTATAAATTTATCTAATGATTTTGTTGTATATTTTTTACTTGATTTTACTTCTATTGGATATATTTTAGGATTCAGTTTGTTTCCATTAGAAATAATAAAATCTATCTCCATATCATTTCTGTGCTTGTCTTTATTGTATTTCGTATAAAAGTATAAAGAATACCCATTGCTTACCAAAGATTGCGCTATTACATTTTCAAAAAGCATCCCTTCATTAATAGAAAGATTATCATTAATTATTTGTTTATACAATTGTCCATCCGATAATTCATTTTCATCAAATGCATGGCTTACCAACAATCCTGTATCACCCATATAACATTTTATAAAAGTACGATCCTCATTTAAAGATAAACCAATATGTGGATCATTACATTTAAAACACTCATTTGCAATCATCGAATCTCCTAACCAATAAAATGTGTCTTGATACATTGGATAAGATGATTTTTCTTCTATATTAGATAATCGTACTCTTTTTTCATGTTGAGATAGAAACGAAGGTATTTGATCATAAATAGATAAAACACGCGAGCGATATTTCACATCAATTTTATTTATGTCATTTCTATACAAATTTAAAATATCTCTTTTTTCTTGATCTGCTAGAATAAAATTCTTATCATTTTCAATATATTTAGCTACTGGCATAGGCATGCCACCGATAAGCATATACTGTTTAAAAAGTAACATTGCTTTATGATGTAAATTATCTTCCAACGGTTTTAACTCTTGAAAACATTTTTTTATATATTCTATCAACTGTGTTTGATCCATTGCTATACAAAATTCCTCAAAATCCATAGGATACATCTTTATTTTTCTTTCTTCTGAGGGAATCGTAATGTCTTTAACGTTCTCTCTAATTGAAATCAATGATCCCGTTTCTATATAACAATATCTTCCATCCTTAACAAGTTTTTTAATAGATTGTCTTGCCTTAGGAAATTGTTGTACTTCATCAAATATAATAAGCGATTCATTTCTATAAAGTTGAACATTATATTCAATAGATAATATCATAAAAAAAGTATCTAAATCATTTAAATAACGATTAAAAGCATCTTTAACAACATCACTTGCATCATTAAAATCAATAAAAAGATAACTTTTAAACTCATTTTTAGCAAACTCTTCTACAATAGTAGATTTTCCTATTCTTCGTGCTCCTTCAATCAAAAGAGCTTTTTCAAATGAATAATTTTCTTTCCAATCCAATAATTTATTATATATTTTTCTTTTAAAAATCATGCTTATCACATCCTTTATACATTATATTATACCCATCAAAAGATAATACGCAATGTAAAATATATTAAAAAGCGGGATAATACGCACTTTTAATTTATGCACATTTACGGATAATACGCAATGTAAAATATATTAAAAAGCGGGATAATACGCACTTTCCCTCTATTAAGTACAACTTAATAGAGGTTTTTATTCTATTTAATTCTATTAGTTGTTATAATAAATTGAAACAATATCATTTGAAATGGTAATAATAAATAAAAAGGAGAATTCTATGCAAGATTTTGTATATAACAATAATGTAAAAATCATTTATGGTGAAAATCAATTACCCTTTGTGATTAAAGAAATGAAACAATTAGGAAATAAGCTTCTTATTGTTTCAACTAATAGTTTTATTTCAGTGGACATCTTGAAATATTAGAAAATAAATTAAAAAAAGAAAACTTTGAACTAACAATTCTAAAATCAGGGAAAGAACCTCTTTTAAGTAAAGTTAAAGAAGGTATACAGCTTTGCCTTGAAAATAATATTGAAGTTGTTTTAGGTATTGGTGGCGGTGTAAGTATGGATCTTGCTAAAGCGATTGCTTTTGGTACATTAAATAACGAAACGCCTTTAGAACAATATCTAACATATCAATGTTCAACTGAAGGATTATCACATCTTCCTCTTATTACCATTCCGACAAATCCTATGTCAGGATCAGAAACAAATGAAGATGTTCAAATTACTTTAGACGAATCTGGACTTCAAGTAGGATGTCCTTTAGCTAGAGCGACCTTTACTTGGCTTAATCCAATCTATATGATGTCTTTACCAAAAAGTATTTTAACTTATGGACAAATGACAGCTTTTGTTCAATTATCTATTAACTATTTGAATTTAACACGTTCCCCTTTAGCGGAACATTATGCTGAAGGATCAATGAAAACAATTATCGATTGTTTAAGAAGATGTCTCGCTAATGAAAAAGATGTTGATGCTTATGGAACACTTTTAATCAATAGTGCTTTAAGCTTATCAGGAATTAATGATTTTGGACGTACTCCTGAATTTATACCTTATCCTTTACAATCATTTGCACAAAGATATTTAGGAATAAATTATACTCAAGCTCTTAATGGTTTATTCCCTTATTGGTTAAAAGAAATCTATCGTGCAAGTGATGATAAAGCTATTTTCTATCGTTACTTTAAAGAAATTTTAAAAATAGATCATACAAACAAAGATGATGAAGCTTTACTTCAAGAAGCATTTCAAGCTTTAAAAGCTCTTTATCAAGAATTTGGCATTGCTTTTACTTATGGTGAAATTGCAAATGATCCACAAAATCATCAACATCTTGTTGAACTTATTGATTCTTTTGGTCCAATGCCTTGTCATATCATGTCTGTAACAACTGAAAAACTTGCAAATATGATTGAAGATGCCATTGTTGGTAATCTTAATTAGATATTAACAGCCGTTAATGTCTTTTTATTATAAAGAAATAATGCTATAATAATAGAAATATTTTATAAAAGGAGTGATTATATTATGTCAATTAAATTAGTTAAAGCATCAAATGAATATCAAGATTTAATTGTTGATATGTTGAAGGAGTGGATTGATTATAATAATAATCATCCTGAAGCAAATACTTCACCAGCTTCTATTTTTAAAAATGATTATCATGATTTTGATTATTATATCAACAATCTTGATTTAACAAATCCAAGACCTGGATTAGTAGAAGATTCAACATTTTTTGCTTTAGATGTAGAAAGAAACAAAATGGTAGGAGCTGTTAACATTCGTCATGAACTTAATGATTATTTATTAAACTATGGTGGTCATATTGGTGATGGTGTTAGACCAAGTGAAAGAAGAAAAGGTTATGCTTCAACAATCATTGGTTTAGCTTTAAAAGAATGTCAAAAGTTAAACATTGATAAGGTATTACTTGTTTGTGATAAAGATAATATTGGTTCTGCAAAATCAATTAAAAACAATGGTGCTATTTTAGAAAACGAAATTGTTAAAGACGGAAAAATAATTCAAAGATATTGGATAGAAATTAAATAAGGGTTCAGCGGAACCCTTTTGTTTTGTTTGTTATAAGATAGCCTATATTTGTCCATAAAATCATCATTGATATATACTCTAATAAAATAATAAATGTATTCTTTTCAAAATCAAAAAAGACAAATTCATTGATTAAAAACATATAGGAAATCATATTATTTTGAATAAAACAATAGATTCCATAAAAACTAATAATAACCATCACTAATTTCAAAACATTATTTTTTGGATGAATATATTTTTTTAATATATTCATCATTTGTCTTAGATGCATGCCAAGATGCATGCTCATTAAAACAAATCCCCAATAAGAACAGGCTAGATGAATTCTTCTTGCTAGTGATATTGATCCACTTATTGAAAAAGGAACATATTGAGCCATCACCATCCCACTATAGCCAAGACATAACATCATCATTAAAATACTTAGATTTAAAATCGTTTGAATAAGACGATAAAGTTTATACTTTCCTTTAAATAAATGACTATACCATTTTCTATTTAAAAAATTATGTCCTAAAAATAAAACCAACATCATTATTCCTAAATATTCATGGACTTGTTGACCTGTTATTTGAAAAAGCATCAATAGTAACAAAGTAACAGTCATAACTAAATCAATTATTATTTTTAATTTTTGTTTATTTGCCATTTCTTTTACCTATAACGAATATCCTAATTGATAAGCTTCTTGAGGATATTTACTATGCTTTGTCATAGAAACATTTCCACAACCATAACCTAAAATCCTACCTTGATCTTCTAATTCTAAATATCTTACCAATGTTTTATAATGACTCACTAAGGCTTTAAAAGTCCAATCGTCTTGATTCCAAGCAACTGTTAATAAAGCTGATTTCAAATGTTTTCCAGTAAGTGAATAATTATATGAACAAAAACGATCAATGACAGTTTTTAATTGCGCAGACATCCCATAATAATAGAGGGGTGTTGCTAGAACAATCATATCTGCTGAAAGTAATTCTTTTTTAATGATTTCATTATCATCTTTTTGTACACATGGTCCTTCATAACCACAAGCAACACAACCAAGACAAGGTTTAATATTCATCTTTGAAACATCATAGCGTACTACTTCATGCCCTTTAGTACTAGCACCTTTGATAAAGTTTTCAACAAGGATATTTGTTGATCCTTTACTATTTGGACTCCCTTGTAATATAACAATTTTCATCGTTTTCCCTCCTCAAACATGAAAGGTGGTATTGCTTTGCAATACCACAACTATTCAATTTTTATTTTTTAGTCTTCTACTTTATTAATACAAGCAAGTGCATTTAAACTACGAGGATATCCCATATATGGAACACATTGTAAAACAACATTTGTAAGGAAAGCTTTATCATTTCCAAGATTTAAGTTTCCTTGAATATGGGCCATAACTTGAGGTTCACATCCACCTTGACCATATAAGAAACAGAAAGTAATCATTTCTCTTTGTTTTAAATCTAGACCAGTTCGTGTATAGTAATCACCAAAACAGTTAGCTGCTAACCATTTATTGACAGTTGCTTTTTTCCATGCTTCATTCATATGTTCTCCAAAAATATCTACTTGTGCTTGGATTCCTTTTTCTAATCTATTTTCAATAGTCGTTGTTGTTTGTGACTGTAAAGGAAGTTCAATTCCTTTTTTAGTAAACACTTCATTGGTAACTTTTAAGAATTCTAACATTCTTCCATATCCTAAATAATCTGTTGCTTGATAAACCATTTCTTTTACTTGTACAGGTGATAAAACGTCTATTGCTTTTTCAAGAACTTCTTCATAAGCACAAATTCCTTGATTTCCCATTAAAACTGATAAAATAGCTAAATAACGAGTTGGTTCATCTAATTTATTTCCTTCATCATTTTTAACTTCTTCTAAAAAATAATCTAATCTTTCTTTGTATTCTTTATCTGTTGCATATAAATCCATCTTTCTTTTCTGGTATATTGTAATTGACCCATCTAAGTAGTCATCAACAATATACATTCC